>SHLP01000182.1 GCA_004283055.1 Deltaproteobacteria bacterium | reverse complement strand
CTTTTTTAGGGGGAGCGTGTCCCCTAGAGGGCGCCTTTGAGCTCTTGGCTGGTTTTGTATTCTTGTTCGATCATTGGGCCGGCCAGGCGGACGACTAGGTGGTTGGGGCTCAGTTTCTTGAGGGTTTGGAGCTCGGCGTATTTCTCTTCGATGTTTTCGTCCACGAGGACGAGGTTCGCCTGAGCGCGGACGAAGTCGGGTCGTTTGGCGACCGTTTCTTTGAGGAGCTTCTCGCAGCGGGCGGGGTCGACATAGCGCTCAAAGGCTTCCATCGCGCGGAGGTAGGTGCGAACGGGGGGGTCGTCTGGGCTCTCGTCGGCGTATCTCATCATGCGATCGTACTCGAGCCAGTTGCCGCGCAGGCGGAAGTAGTTGGCGTTGGCCAGATAGGCCAGCTGCGATTTCGGATCTTGGCTAATCGCTTGCTTGACCAGGTCCGCGCCCGAGACCAGCGGCTCTTCGGAGAGCACCCGCAAGGCGCGCACCACTTTGCGAAGGTCCGCGGTTTTGGCCTGCAGCTTTGCGGCGCGCGCCTGGTCATCTGCGCTGGCCTGACCTCCTTCGAGCGGGCGGCTCGTGCTGAGCTGGCGCAGCTCGGTGAGGTTTTGGCGGCGCTCGTGGTCCAAGATCCACGCAGCCGTCATCAGCGCCCCCGCGTACGAGAGCTCCAGATAGCCGCGAAGGGTCAAGGCTTCGGCTCCCTGCCGACCTGCCGCGAACCGCCTCGCTGCCTCGTACTCGGGCAAGCGGTCGCCCCGGATGATTTCCAGCACCTGCACCATGGATGTCACCGGCGTGTCGGGTGGAGGGATGGGCGGGATGCCGTAGGTCTCTTGAAACTCCCGGACGACCTGGGCCGCCTCGGGGGGGCGCATGGTTTCGACGTCGACGCCCTTGCCGATCGTCGAGCCGTCACTCGTCGACGACTTGGACGAGGCGCAGGCGCTCGAGACCAGCAGCAAGATGAATACACCGACCGTTCGTTTCATGGCGCGGAGGCTAGCACAGGGACCCGGCTGCCCCTAGAACCGCACGAAAACGTCGAACTCAGGCGAAATGTTGCTGAGCACGTCGCCGGGTATCACCAAGTAGAAGCCGTCGACGAAGAAACTGCTATAGCCGACGCCGAGCCGGATGTTCGCGCGCTCCCATGAGAACACGAAGCCAGGGATGACGGCGAAGGCGTTTTGCAGATCGCTCACGTCACCCTCGAGCTGAACGCCGATGGCCGGGTTGCCTGCATCGACTGTGCCATTGACGACGAGGTCGGTGACGAACGGGACCCATCTCACCGTGAACGTGAAAGCGACGACACGAGAGAGTCGCCATTCGGCCATCCCCCAGAGCTGAAGGAAATCGACCACCACTGTGCCTTCGACTGCGTTGCCGTCCGGTTGCGAATCGGCATCCCCGCTGACGGCGACGTAGCGTGCTCCGAAGTGTGTGCTGACGTCGGAATTGATCCGCACGGACGCGGCGAAGGAGACCGGAAGTATGAAGTACCTGATTTTTGTATTGTCGGGCTGCTCGATGGCGCCGGTAAGGAATCCGGCCGACACGCTCAGTGCCAGCTTCCTCCGGTCGAAGAAGGTCGACTTGAGCTCGAGGTTGGGGGCGACGTCTTCGAAGATGAGCCCCAAAATCCAAGGCATGGTGTAGGTCGTGACCTGTAGTTGGTCGATGATCCCATAGCTCAGGTTCATCAAGCCCAGGCGGAGCTCCCGGCGCTGCAGGCTGTAGGCCGTGGTGTCGAGCAGTCGCTCCTTGTAGGTGTGATAGGCGCGGGCCGAGCTGGGACAGAGGCCCATCCCCGTCGACGCGGCGCCCACGACGAGCGCTACCAGGAGAAGAGTGTTCCTGATTCGTCGAAGCATCGACGCTCCTCTAGGCTGCATCCGAAGCTGCATGGTGATTGGTCGTCGGGCGGGGGGGTCGCGTCGCGGACACACTGAAAGGTTTCTGCAAAGATAAAGTTGAACGTCTCCTCCAATGCGGGATCCCCGACGTCCACCAGGAGCGTCAGGCCTGACACTTCGTCTAGAGTCACTCGAAAGCTCTGGTTGATGCGAAAGTCGTCTCCGTCAAACCCGATCGTCCCCTGGATGAGGAAGGTGACGAGCAGCTCCGCGATATCCTCACTGACCCAGTCGTCGCCCAAGTCCAATGCAACGCCTCCGTCGTACGAAGCTTCGGAACATCCAGCGCTTTCGCAATCGCTACCCTCGATGGGCAGCAGGTATAGACAGCGGGCCGCCGTGCCCCAGACGACGCGACCGATTCCTCCGCTGTCGATCGTCATGAATAGATCGATCGAACCGTTTGTCGCGGCGTCGGGCTCGGCCTCGTAGCCGTCGTCGAATTGCCGTTGGTCCCAGCCCGGGCAGATGTAGTTGATTTGAACGGCCCCGGTGGGAGTGGGCACGAAAACCCCGCCACCGCAGGTGCCGCCGTCGGGACAATCCGCGTCGTTCGCGCATTCGCCGCCGTCATTGATTCCGCCGGTGCAAACCGCACCGAGGACCACGTCGCCGGTGCTGTCGCAGCTGCCCTCGGGGGGACAGTCCGCATCATCGCTGCAGGCGTTTCCATTATTCGTTCCACCCGTGCACGTCCTGGGAGTGGCGTTTTCGAGCTCCTGTTGGACGTCGGTGATGACGTCTAGAATCTCTTCGAAAATCTCCGAATCTTCGATTGCCTCGGCATTGTCTGCGATTTCCTGGGCGACCTCGCCCATGATCGCGCCGTCGACCATGGCCGTGGGGTTTGCATACGCATCAAGCACCGGCTGAAGATTGGGCGCTGTGGGAAGGTCGGTCGAGTTGCACGAGCCAAGAAGCCCGACAAACGCGAGCGCATTGAGCGAAGAGAAGTGCCTCATCGTTCGCCGACCCTAGCGCGTTCCCGCCGGCGCTCCAACCGTCCGCGCCCGCTAACCAAGACCATGGGAATGACGAACCAGCCCGCAGTCCATGCCTCGGGTCCGACGAACGCGAAGCCCGTGTTCAGCAGAGCGGTCACGGGTTCGATGATCGCGTTCCTCGGAACCTCATCTTTCTCGGTCTCGCTCAAGTCCGCGCGGACGAGACCGTTCTTGCGCGCGTAGGACCAACCCGCGATGCCGATGAAGCCCGAAAGGGCGAGCGAGAGGCATTGACCGACCGGCGAGGACAGGCTCTCGAGGGCGGGGTCGGCGACCGCAAAAAAGAGGAACATGCAGACGAAAATCAGCTGCAACAGGGCGAGCAGCGTGTGCTTCGGGTTGGTTCGATCGAGTGGACCCAACAGCTTGTGCGTCAGGTTCCAGGAGATCAGCGTCAGCCCTACCGCGATGATCAGCCTCAATAGGTTGGCGGAGTCGTTGATCAGGAGCGACAGGAGCCCGTATGGCAGCTCCGTCCAGGCCATGTCCTCCGTGTGCGGGAGGTACATGATGAAATCGACGAACAAGACCGCATAAGCGACGTCGAGAAACGTCTCGAGGCGTCTCAGTTGCTTGCGCCCCGCAGCGGCGTTAACGTCGGCCTCAGTCATTCCCGCTGTGGCGAGCCTCGCTCTCTAGCCCCATGATGTCAATTCGCGATTCCCTATTGCCGAGCGCGCACCGCTCGCCCAACTACGGTGGGCTTCTCTTCCTTCTGATTGCCTTGATCGTCGTCGCGCCCTCTGCGACCGGCCCAGGCGCGATGTTTCTGGTCGAGGCCTTGTTTGACCTCGTGCTCGTGGCCGGCGCCTATTCGGCTGCCGCGCGAGCCGGTCACAGCTGGCCCTTCCTTGCGCTCACCGCGCTCACCCTGCTCGCCCGCTGGAGCGCGCTGTTTTTAGGGGGCACTGGGTTCGAGCTCGTTTCGTCCGTGATCACGGTGACTTGGATTGTGTACGCCATCGCGATAATCGGGAAGCAGCTCTTCGTGGAGCGCACGGTCACGACCAACATGATCTTTGGCGCAGTGATTGCTTACCTTCTCGCGGCCATTGCGTTTTCTTTCGTGTACGAAGTGATCGAGTTGCGTCAGCCCGGCTCATTTTCGGGACTTCCGGAGGGCGCGGGACCTCTCGCGCTTGGCGACGCGCTCCTTTATTTTAGCCTCGTGAGCATGACGACGGTGGGGTACGGGGACATTCTGCCAGTGTCGGCACTGGCCCGCCCTTTGGCCGTTCTCGAAGGGGTTTTTGGCACCCTTTATCTGGCTGTGGTCATCGCTAGGCTCGTGGGGCTACATATCGCTGCTGCCATGTCAGGAGAGGAAGATGGATCGTGAATCTTCAGCGAGTCCCCTACGGCCCGAAGCTAGAAACCGCTGGCGCATTTTCGAGCCAGGGTGCATAACCGCTGACGTGTTGATACGTCTCATCCTCGCTGCCGCGCTCGTCCTCGCGGCGACCGCTTGCAAGCACAACAAGCGTGCAACCACGACGGTGACTCGCCGCGCCGCGTTCGACCTCGGCTGCCCGAAAGACGATCTGAAGCTCAACGTCGTCGATACCGAGGGCGCGCGGAAAATGGCTACACAGATCGCGGTGCGCGGTTGCGAACAGAAAGCGGTCTACGTGTACTTCCCGGATTCCGACACCTGGATCATCGACGGCGCCGTGACGGCACTGTCGGAGGACTATCGGGTGCCGCCTCCCATCGACAAAGGCAGAGGGAAACGGGGAGACAAAAAAGCGGTGAAGGCGGAGAAGCGGGGCAAGATGGACTCCGGGCCGTCCGAGCCTGCGCCGGTTGAGCCTGCTCCCGAGTAAGGCCCGCTATCCCTTTCAGGTTTCTGGCGGCGGGGCTTCGCTTGGCGACCGCAAACCCAAGGGCTGCCCGGATTCATCGGCGAGATGCATCGCGGACGTGGGCGGCGCGAGCGCGATGCCGGCTTCGGCGAAGCGCCGGATGATTTCGAGATTGACCCGTTCGCTGAACTCGGAGAACGCCCAGTAGTCGGGGGGCCCGTACCAGTAGAAGAACCGGATGCTCAGTGAATCGGGATTGAGCTCGTCGAAGTAGACCCGGGGAGGGTTGTCAGCCGGCATGCCTTCGTGGTCGGCCAGGATCTCTCGGACGATCTGCACCGCCTGTTCCACTTTATCGCGGGGAGTGCCGATGGCGACACGCAGCTGTGCCTTGCGGCGAATCGTGCCTCGCCGTCCGATGTTTTCGATGTTCATCGCAGCCATGCGTTCGTTGGGGATCGAGGTCACGTTTCCGTCGAGCTGCCGAATTCGAGTCGACCGGAGGCCAATCCGCTCGACGACCCCGTCGTGACCGCCGGCGACGATCCTCTCCCCGACGCGGTAGGGCTGATCGATCAGGATGGTCAGGCTGCCGAGCAGGCTCTTGAGGGTATCTTGGGCCGCCAGCGCAATCGCCAGGCCGCCGATGCTGATGCTCGCGACGAGCCCAACGAGGGGCAGCCCAATTTCGCTGGCGCCTCGGAAGATCAGTACGATGGCGGCGGCCAGTCCGATGACCTGCGACGTCAGACGGATCAAGCTCGCGTCGAGGCTTTCGGCGCGGATGCGCGACGCCGTTGCAACGGATTCTCCAATCGCCACCGCGAAGAGCCAGATCGCCCACGCAAGGGACAGGTACGCCACGGCGGTACTGGAGAGCCGGAGAGCGTTTGCGATCGCTCCGGTTAGGTTGATCTCATCAGAGACGAACGGGACGAACCAAAGCGCCAACACAAAAACGGTGAGGGGAAGCGCTAGGCGAAAAAGGTAGCCCCATGTGGAGCGAGGCTGGCCTTTGCGCCGAGTGAGCCGGTGCACCCAAACAACGAGGGCGAGGTTCGCCAAGGCCGCAAGCACGAGAACGATCCACTTCCACCAGGCCAGGTTCCAGGCCACGCTACGCAGCGAGCTGGGAAGCGCATCGACCCAGGCCATCGGCACGTTCCAACCTCCATAGACCTCGAGGAAGGAGCCAAAGTCTTCGATGGGCGGCTGCCGACGATAGGGCAAACCCTGCGTGCGCTCGAAGAACTCTTGGGCACGTGCGACGGTCTCCGGGTCGAACAGGAACTCGCCTCGGCGCGGACCTTCGGCGACACGGCGTATGGCAATCTCCGTGTGGGGCAAGGTCCATTGGTTCAGGTCTGGGTTCGCGTCGATCTCCTCGGGTCCGGGAACCTGGTCCATGGGAGGGAGCTCGATTCGGGACAGAACCTCGTAGAGATACACCTGCACGTCCGGGCCGATTTTGATCCGGGCTTCGGGGGCGATCTCGCTCAGGTCGAGCGTGCGCTGGGACCGGCTGTCGAGCTGTGTGAGCTGCCGCAGGCC
>SHLP01000012.1 GCA_004283055.1 Deltaproteobacteria bacterium | reverse complement strand
TGCAAGACAGCAACCACCGCAGATTGGCGCGAGTTCCGAGGCGAGGCTTGCGTGGTCCAGGCCCCCAAGTGCTTCCGACCACCCTTGCAAGCCGAGCCGTTCGGCGTAGCCCCCTATCGCGCTTTTTTCCGCGCCCCGTTCGCGTCTACGAAGTCAGCTTCTCGATAACCCGGTCTGCCCGAGCGCCCAAGCCAGGTAGCCGTCGCTCACCTGCTCCGCCCGCAGCGCCACGATCTCGGGCACCTCGTACGGATGATTCGCCTCGATCCAAGCGGCCAGCTCCTCGAACAGGCCCTTGCGCGTCTTGATCAGCAGCTGAACTTCGCGGTCGATCTCGACCTTGCCCTGCCAGCGATAAAACGAAGTCAGGCCCGGAATCGCGTTTACGCACGCGGCCAGCCGGCCCTCGACCAGTCCTTTGGCTAGTTTCTCTGCAGCGGCCAGGTCGGGCGCCGTGCACAGGACGACGAGCAGTTCGTGTTCTGAGCTCACGTGCCGAGCATACTCAAAGGGCGTGGACGCCCACGTCCAATCCTCGGTCGATCACCGCGACAGAGCGTTCAGCAATCGTTTCGTAGCCGACGTGGTCCTCCTCGACTCCGCCTACCACCATGACGTAGCGCAGCTGTGTGCTGCCTAGCGGAGGCGGTGTGTAGTCCTCCGGTGGGTCGTGCAGGCCTTGACGTTCGACGTAGATCATCGCGGCACCGTGCCTGAGCGCGTACATCGAACGGCCGTTGGTCAGAATGAAGCTGAGGCTGTTGCTGGTATTGCCGACTTCCGCAGCCAGCCGTTCGACGAGTGTGACCGCTGCGCTGATCGCCGGAAGCGCCTGCGCCTCGCTCACATCGGGATTGTCGAGCTGGCCTGCATCGTGGAGCATGGTGAGCACCGCGTGGAAGAGATACTCGCTGTCCGTTTGGCCGCGGATGTTGCGTCGAAGGAAGTCGGGGATCATCTCTGCCAGGTTGTCTCGGATCGCGTCGAAGCCCCGGATGGTCCCCTGATGCGCGAATAGCCAACTGCGCATCCGAAACGGATGCGCGTTCTCGGCGCGGAAATCGCCGACCGTTGGTTGACGCATGTGCAGCACGGCGCAGTCGGAACGAACGTCGCCCGCGATGTTCTGCCAATCGACTCGTTCGCCTGCGCGCGTGGGGCGCTTCTTATGGAGAACCTCGTCCCCGTGATAAAAGCCGATGCCCCAACCACTCGCGTCTTCAGAGGCATTTTCGTGCTGTAGTACGGCCCGTTCTTGGTAAAGGGCATCGCGCATGCGGTCGGCTCGATTTGAGACGTAACCGATGAGCCTACTCATCGTTCGACCCACCAAGTGAAGTGCAAGTAGAGTCCTGCTTCATGACCAATCCCCATGTCAATTGCTACCACGCGTCCCGATCTGCATCAATGAAACGGGGGCCCACAGGTCGGTTCTGGACGCACACAAAATAGGCCTGAGACTAGATTCGTGGTACCGCATCCTATGTCCGTCGCATTGGACGGTGCGTTGGATGACTACATTCAGCACTTGAGTGTGGAGCGGGGCCTCTCGACACACACGGTGGATGCCTACGCCCACGATCTGGCGCGCTTCGTTGCCTGGCTCGACGACGTGGGCGTCGCGCTCGACCAAGTCGACGAACCGCGAGTTGCCGCCCATCTCGTCATGCTTTCGCAGGCCGGACTGAGCGCACGCACACAGGCTCGGGCGCTGAGCTCCATTCGGGGTTTTTTCCGGTTCCTCGTTCGGGAAGGGCGACAGCCACTCGATCCGACCGAGCTCCTCGAAGGGCCGCGCCTCCTGCGGAAGCTGCCGGACCTCCTCAATCGCGACGAGGTCGTCCGCCTGCTAAATGCACCAAGCGGGACGAAGTCGAACCGTATTCGAGATCGCGCGATGCTGCACACCATGTATGCGGCGGGGCTCCGCGTGACCGAGCTCACGGAGCTCGAACTCGGCGATGTCAATCTCGAGGACGGATTCATCTCTGCGCTCGGCAAGGGCAACAAGCGTCGCATCGTTCCGATCGGCGCACACGCACGAGCGGCGCTTGCCGACTACCTCTCCGCGGTGCGGCCGAAATGGGCGCGACCCGCGAGCCGCTCTTGCTTCCTGACCGCGCGCGGGAAGGCCATGACTCGCCAAGGGTTTTGGAAGCTGATCAAGCGCTACGCGATCGAAGCCGGCATCACCAAGCCGATTTCCCCGCACAAGCTCCGACACTCCTTTGCCACGCATCTGCTCGATGGTGGCGCCGACCTCCGGTCGGTGCAGACGATGCTCGGGCACGCGGACATCTCGACGACCCAGATCTACACGCACGTCAGCGGGGATCACCTGCGCAAGATGCACGAGCGATATCACCCTCGCGGGTAGGTTTCACGCGCGGCGGCGGGATTTGCGCAAGGGACGCCGAGGAGTCGCCCTGCGGTCGCCAAGTGGGTATCCTCCCGTTCATGGCGAGGTTCGACGTCTGGATCATGCGCTTCGAGCCGCTGGATGCCTCTCCGGCGGAACGCCTGGAGAAGGCATTCGGCATCGACCCGACGAGCGCGCGCTCACTCGAACAAAGCGTACCGAAGATCGTCAAGCACGCGGTGCCCGCAAAAGCGGCCGGAGAGATGCGCGTCGCCCTCGAGGCGATCGGAGCGGTGGTCGAATGTCGCCCATCGAGGGAGGTCAAGCCCGTTGCCGGGTCGACCAGGCGTGACAGCGCCGCTGTGTTCCACCCCCCGGGAGCCGACTTGTTCCCAGCCGGGCGCGTCTCCGCGATCGACCCGTTCTCGAGCGCAGGCGAGCCGGGCGCGCCTCGCATCTCAGTCGATGACGCGGTTCCGCCGACGGCCGACGCTGACCGCGGCGCTCCATCCGAGGTGGAGCTGCCCGAGGCGCCGGGAGATTCGTCGGCGTCACCCGCGCCGGCAGCGCTCCAGCAGACAGGCGTCAGACGGGCAGCGTTGACCCTCGGAGCAGGTCTTGCGATCCTCGCCATTGGGTACTTGCTCGGGAGCTCGGTCTTCCGCGGCGACGCCGACTGGATGGGCATCGGGTTTGATGGTCTGGGGATCTACTTCGTTGGCTCAGGCGGATACGGCCTCTTCACCAGTGTCAGGAGCTAGTTGCGGTGGCGCCACATCTGCCAAAGGTCCTCTGGTTCGTCGTCTCACTCGCATTGGCATGGGGGCTAAATGCGTGGCGCCGCGAGGCGGGTGCGGCAGGCCTCGAAGCGGCTCGAAACGGGGACCGAGGGGCCGCCGAGCGGTGGATCGATCGGACTCTACGAGAACAGAGCTGCGAGCTGCACGAGGCGCGCGCATACCTAGGCTCCTCGGCAACGCGACAGTACGTTCGACGCCCCGACTATGTCGATACCTTCGTCGAGAAGCTCCACTCCGCGGGCGCTCGGGACATCGCGGTTTGTGAGTCCGACAAGCTCGGCTTTCGATTCGCACATTACCTCCTGGTGACGCTGCCCGATGACCTCGATCAGGAAGAGACCGTAATCGCCGATGCGCAGAGCTTGGTACGCCGAGACGCGGTCGTATATCGAGGCGTCACCTCCGCGGAGGTCGAGCAAATCGTGCGCACCTCCACCCTGATCGGGGCGCGCCGCGTCCTCGTCCAACTGCCGACCGAGGCAAACTGAATCGGGATTCGGGCGCCTCGGTGGAGTCGTGCTATACGCCTGCCGCTCTGCACGCAATGGAGGCGACCTTGAGGAGGCAAGCACCGTGAACATTCACGAGTACCAAGCGAAAGAACTCTATCGAAAGTACGGGATTCCCGTGCCGAATGGCATCCCCTGCATGTCTCCCGCAGAAGCGACGGCTGCGGCAAAGAAACTCATCGACGAAACGGGCAACGAGGTCGTAGTCGTCAAAGCCCAGATTCACGCCGGTGGCCGAGGCAAGGCGGGCGGCGTCAAAGTCGTCAAAGGCGTGGATGCCGCAACCGCGGCGGCAAACGAGATCTTCGGCAAGACGCTGATTACCCATCAAACCGGTCCTGAAGGCAAGGTGGTGCAGCGCCTCCTCGTCGAGCAAGGGCTGGCGATCAAGAGCGAGCTCTACCTCGCGCTCGTCGTCGACCGCGAGAGTCGCCGAATCGCGATCATGGCCTCGACCGAGGGCGGCATGGACATCGAAGAGGTGGCCGCCAAGACCCCGGAAAAGATCCACACGATCGCGATCGATCCTGCGGTGGGGCTTCAAGGCTACCAGGCTCGGCAGCTCGCGTTCGGGCTGGGGCTCTCGAAGCAAGAGCAGAAGAACTTCACCAAGCTGCTCGTCGGGCTAGCAAAGCTATTCGAAAACGAAGACTGCTCAATCGCCGAGATCAATCCGCTCATCCTCACCGAGGACGAGCAGGTCATCGCGCTCGACGCAAAGGTCAACTTCGACTCGAACGCGGAGTTCCGGCACAAAGCGTTTTGGGATTCGGTTCGCGACCTGTCCGAGGAGGCGCCTACCGAAACGGAGGCCAAGGAAGCGGGACTATCGTTCATTCAGCTCGACGGCAACATCGGCTGCCTCGTAAACGGAGCCGGCCTAGCGATGAGTACGATGGACACGATTAAGTACTATGGCGGCGAGCCGGCGAACTTCCTCGATGTCGGAGGGGGTGCAAGCCAAGAGGCCGTCACGCGGGCTTTCCGGATCATCCTCGAGTCGGATGCCGTGAGGGGCATCTTCGTCAACATCTTCGGAGGCATCATGCGCTGCGATACCATCGCCAACGGCGTGGTCGCCGCCACCAAGGAGCTCGGATTGACGGTTCCGCTCGTCGTGCGGCTCGAGGGCACCAAGGTCGACGAGGGCCGAAAGATCCTCGACGGCTCTGGGCTGGCTATCACGTCGGCGGCCACGATGGCCGAGGGCGCTAAAAAGATCGTCGAATTGGCAAAGGAATAGAGGCGATGTCGATTCTCGTAGACAAGAACACCAGGCTCGTCGTGCAGGGCATGACCGGCAGTGTCGGGCAGTTTCATACCGAACAAATGCTGGCGTACGGCACCAAGGTCGTCGCCGGGTGCACGCCGGGGAAGGGCGGCCAGTCGCTCATGGACGTCCCGATCTTCGACACGATGCGCGAGGTCGTGAAGCAGACTGGGGCCAATGCGTCGTGCATCTTCGTGCCGCCGCCCTTCGCCGCGGACGCCATCTTGGAGGCCGTCGATGCCGAGGTCCCCTTGGTCGTCTGCATCACGGAGGGCATCCCCGTGATGGACATGATCAAAGTTCGACGGGTTTTGGATTCGCAGGATAAGACCCGACTGATCGGGCCAAATTGTCCGGGCGTCATCACCCCGGACCAATGCAAGATCGGCATCATGCCCGGCCATGTCCACAAGGCCGGGCGAATGGGCGTGGTCTCGAAGAGCGGCACCCTGACCTACGAAGCGGTCGGCCAGCTCACGGCCCTTGGAATCGGTCAGAGCACGGCAGTCGGCATTGGCGGCGATCCGATCAACGGCACCGACTTCATCGACGTCTTGAAGCTGTTCAACGACGACCCCAATACCGACGGTGTGATCCTCATCGGAGAAATCGGCGGCAACGCCGAAGAGCAGGCTGCGGCCTGGATCAAGGCGAACTTCAACAAGCCGGTTGCCGGTTTCATCGCGGGGCGTACCGCTCCGCCCGGCAAACGCATGGGCCATGCGGGCGCCATCATCAGCGGGGGCAAGGGGACCGCGGACGCCAAAATCGAGGCCCTCGAGGACGCTGGAGTGAAGGTCGCCCCGACGCCATCCGACATGGGGACCACCCTGCAGAGTCTTCTCTAGCCATCAATTTTTCGGAGGGAGCAAACCATGTCGAAGAAACCCATGCGTGTCGCGGTCACAGGTGCTGCAGGTCAGATTGGCTACAGCCTTCTCTTTCGAATTGCGGCAGGTGAGATGCTTGGCGGCGATCAGCCGGTCATCTTGCAGCTCGTCGACATTCCTCCAGCCATGAAGGCCGTGAGCGGCGTGATGATGGAGCTCGAGGACTGTGCGTTTCCACTCCTCGCGGGCATGGAGGCTAGCGACAACCCGACGGTGGGCTTCAAGGACAGTGACGTGGCGCTGCTCGTAGGCGCGCGGCCACGTGGCAAGGGCATGCTTCGAAAGGACTTGCTCGAGGCAAACGGCGCAATCTTCACCGGGCAGGGCAAGGCGCTGAGCGACGTGGCCAGCCGCGATGTGAAGGTGCTGGTCGTCGGAAACCCGGCCAACACCAACAGCTACATCGCCATGAAGAACGCGCCGGACCTCGATCCCTCCCGCTTTACCGCAATGGTTCGTTTGGACCAGAACCGCGCGATCTCTCAGGTTGCTTCCAAGACCGGCCGACCGGTGACCGACATCAAGAAAGTCACCATCTGGGGGAACCATTCCGCAACGCAGTACCCCGACCTCTTCAATGCGCAGATCGACGGAAAGAGCGTCGCCTCGCTGATCAACGATCAGGCCTGGATCGAGAACGACTTCATTCCGACCGTCCAGCAGCGTGGTAAAGCGATCATCGACGCACGCGGCCTTTCGAGCGCTGCGTCGGCGGCCAATGCTGCGATCGACCACGTTCGCGATTGGCACCTGGGAACCGAAGCCGGCGAGTGGGCCTCGATGGCGGTTCCGTCCGACGGAAGCTACGGCATCCCCGAGGGCATTCTCTACGGTTTCCCGTGCAGCTGCGCCGGCGGGACCTGGTCCATCGTCCAAGGGCTCGAAATCAACGAGTTCAGCCGAGCAAAGATGGATGCCACCGCTGCCGAGCTTCAAGAAGAAGCTGCCGCCGTCGCGCATTTGGTCTAGTCTGCTTCCTATTCCAACCGGGGAGGCGGTGCCGCGATGCGAAAGCCGAGGCTGGTCGAAGAGCACGAGGCGGCGGGCAAGCGCATCGTCATCGGCGACTGTCATATCTTCGTCCGCGAAGAAGGCGAAGGGGAGCCGGTTCTTCTTCTTCACGGCGTCCCATCGAGCTCGTTCCTGTTTCGAAAGATGCTTCCAGAGCTCGCTGGACTTGGACTTCGTGCGATCTGCTTCGATTTTCCGGGCGTCGGTCTTAGCGACAAGCCCAAAGACATGGACTACGACTGGCACTCGCTTGCGGACTGGGTCGGCCACGTGGTCGACGCGCTGTCCCTCCCGCCGGTTCATCTGATCCTTCACGACATCGCGGGGCCGGTCGGCGCCGAATGGGCGATCAAAAACCCGGTGAAAGTGCGTTCGATTACCGTCACCAACACCCTGCTCGATGTCGCTCACTTCACCCCGCCATTCCCGATGTGGGCTTTCCGCGTTCCCGTGATGCGGCATCTGGTGTTTTCAACCCTGAGCAGCAAAGCCATGTTGCCGATTTTTCGGCACAGCGGAGTCAAGAACCCAGACGCCGTCGATGAAGATGTGATCGCGAGTTACATCTACCTTCTCAAGAACAACGGTGGGCACCACAGCTTCCTCGAAATCATGGACGGATTCGACCTCAGTGAAAAGCACCGCGACTGGCTGCGCGACGGCCTGCTCGCGATCGACAAGCCCATGCAGCTGATCTGGGGAGAGCAGGAGATCGCCATTCCGCGGGCTCAGCTCGATTACATCAAGCAGGTCTTTCCTCTGCGCGCCGATCACCGAGTCGACGCTCGGCACTTCCTGCAGGAAGAGCAACCCGCGGTCATCTCCGCTCATATCGCGGCTTTCGCCAAGGACATTGCCCAGCAATCAAAACGCGCTACCCCGTAAGCGACTTCGTCGCCACGGGGCTTTGCCCCCACCACAAATAGCACCAGTAAAGGGAGTCAAATGGCTGTCGAACGGACCCTCAGCATCATCAAACCCGACGCGGTCGAGCAGAACAACATCGGGAACATCCTGGCCATGATTCAGGGCGCAGGCCTCGAGATTCTCGGCATGCGAATGCTTCACCTCAGTCGAGCGCAGGCCGAGGGCTTCTACGCGGTTCACAAAGACCGCCCGTTTTTCGGCGAGCTCGTCGAGTTCATGACCCGCGGCCCCGTCGTCGTGAGCGCGCTGCAGGCCGATGACGCCGTCGCGCGCTACCGAACGCTGATGGGCTCGACCAATCCTGCCGAGGCCGACGAAGGCACGATTCGCAAAGCCTACGGCACCGACATCGGCGAAAATGCGTGCCACGGATCGGATAGCGTCGAGAACGGCCAAATCGAAGTCGCGTACTTCTTTCCCGAATACGCGCTGAAGTAGTCGATGAGCGAGTCGATTGAAACCCAGCTGCGACCGCTGGTCGAGCAAGCATTCGAAGACCGCTCGAAGCTCGAATCGCCCGAATACCGCTCCGCCGTCGAGGAGACGCTCGCGCTCCTCGACAAGGGCGCAATCCGGGTTGCGACACGCGGTGACGACGGCGAGTGGACGGTGCACGCCTGGACCAAGCAGGCGATTCTTCTCTACTTCGGTATTCGCCAGATGGAGCGCGTCGAAGTCGGAGCGTACGAGTACCACGACAAGATCCCTCTCAAGAAGAACCTCGACCAGCAGGGCGTTCGGGTCGTGCCGCCCGGCACGGTTCGCTACGGCGCGCACATGGAGCCCGGTTCGATTCTGATGCCCGGCTACGTGAACATCGGCGCCTATGTCGGTGCCGGTTCGATGGTCGACACTTGGGCGACGGTGGGTTCGTGCGCGCAGGTGGGAAAGGGCGTTCACCTTTCGGGCGGGGTGGGCCTCGGGGGTGTTCTCGAGCCGCCTGGCGCCAAGCCGGTCATCATCGAAGACGGGGCTTTCGTCGGCTCGCGGGCGATCGTGGTCGAGGGCTCACGCATCGGGGAAGAGGCGGTTCTCGGCGCGAACGTCGTGATCACCTCCAGCACGAAGATCATCGACGTCACGGGCCCCCAGCCGGTCGAAATGCGCGGTTACGTACCGCCGCGCTCCGTCGTGATCCCCGGAACGCAAAGCAAGAAGTTCCCTGCCGGCGAGTACCAGGTCCCGGTCGCACTCATCATCGGACAACGCAAAGCCAGCACCGACAAGAAGGTGACGCTGAATGAGGCGCTTCGCGACTTCGGGGTTTCGGTCTAGCAGTGACTAGAGCGGCAGACCGGTTTTCGAAATCGAGGTAGAGTTGACCAAGCTATCGTTCGACGTCGCCATGCTAGCGACACCTCACATCGACCACTACGCAAAGGCGACGCAGGCCAACTGGCAGGGGTACTGTGATCGTCACGGCTACCAGTTCGTCTGCTGGCGAGAAACCGTCCTCGACGACATGCATTTGATCTGGTCGAAGATCGAGTGGATGCGACGACACATTCGCCAGATGACCGCTGACTGGCTGGTGGTGGTCGACGCCGACACCGTCGTCAACAAGCCGGAGAGAGAGCTCTCCGACCTCGTGCTCGCACACCCTGGGAAGGACTTCCTGATCTCGGAGGACTGCTCGCGGCGGTTTGGGATCCCCATGCCGCTCAGCCTGCGCGGGGTGGTCTCTGCACGCTCCCTACGCCCGCCCAACTGCGGTTTCATGATGATTCGGAAGTCCGATTTCGGGATGCGGTTCCTCGATGAATGGCTCGAGAACGGTCGCGGAAAGCTCAAGCACATCGCGGATGTTTTTCCGCGCGAGCAATGGGTCCTGTGGCGTTCGCTCTTTCGGGAGCAGCGCGACCAAATCTCCGTCCTGGGGCCGGAAATCATGCGGATGGGCAACCAGTCCCTGTTGGATCGGTGGACCGACTGGAGCGATGCGTTCGTGCTCCACGACAAACGCCTGCCCTCCTGCACGTCGCTGAGCGTCGCGGAGCTGCCCCTGGACCCATAAACGGGGTCAGCCTGGAGCCGCGCCATTCCCGTCTTGTAGTCTGTTGCGCATTCGTGTTTAGATGGCGGATGCGCAGCATTCTCCTCCTTTTGGCCGTGGGCCTATTGATCAGCGGCGATTCCTTCACAGCCGAAGCCCGCGCGGAGGCGACGCACCAGCTGCGGATCGCGACCTTGGCCCCGCGCCAGTCCTCTCTCGGCGAGGTCTATCAGAACCTCAAAGTCGAGATGAAGAAGCGCACGGGCGGCCAAGTGAACATGAAGATGTACTACGGCGGCGTCGCCGGCGACGAGATCACGGTCGTTCGCAAGATGCGCGTCGGCCAGCTCGATGGCGCTCTGATTACGTCCACCGGCCTCTCCGCGCTCGTGCGGCAGGTGCTCGTCATGGAAGCGCCCGGGCTCATTCGAAGCTACCCAGAGCTCGACGCCGTTCGCGAGCAGCTGGCGCCGCAGCTCGAGGCCTTGTTCGACAAGGCCGGCTACAAGCTCATAGCCTGGGGCGACGCGGGGAAGACTCGAATCTTCTCGACTCACAAGATCTTCGGGCCTTCGGACTTGCGAAACGTGCGGCCCTGGGTCTGGCGTGACTCGGCGACGATGAGGGCGTTCATCAAGGCCTCGGGGGCGAACGGTGTCCTGCTCAACCTGCCCGAGGTCTACTCCGGCCTGCAGACCGGCATCATCGACACGATCATCGCGTCTTCCGTCGGCGTGCTGGCCTTCCAGTGGCATACGAAGCTCAAGACCATGGCGAAGCAGGCAGGTGGGATCGTGACCGGGGCCTTCGTCGTCCGGAAAGAGCATTTGGCGTCGCTCCCCCAAGAGGCGCGGGACTATCTCGATGAGGTCTCCGGGGAGACCGAAGAGATCTTCCGCGTGGAAGGCCGGAAGCTCGACGACGAAGCGGCCATCACGCTCTCGAAGCGCCTCAAGGTGGTCAACCTCTTCAGGGCGCAGCGTCAGTGGGAGGAGGTCCAGTTTACAGCGCGTGAATCACTGGTCGGCCGAATGTACTCACGGGCGCTCCTGAGCCGAGTCCAAGAGATCCTCAAGAAGTGAGCCGGAGCGGCGACCGTCCGTACGAGGTCAGCCCGAACCGCGCGATTGCGTCCCACCGCAAACTCTGCCACCGCTCAGGGTCGTGAAGCTTTCAGCAGATTCCTTGGCCCCGGCCTCACACCCCGTCGCGCGATTGCCCGCCGAGTGGGAGGCGTGTGTCGCGGCCTGGGGAGAGCCTCGGTACCGCGGCAAGCAGATTTTCGATTGGATTCACCGGCAAGGCGTTCTCGATCCCGACGAGATGAGCAATGTTCCGAAGCGCCTTCGCGCGCGCCTGAAGGACGAAGGGCTGGGCTGGCCCATCCGCATCGTTTCGATGCACGAGTCCCAAGACCGGACAACGAAATTGCTCGTCGGCATGCACGATGGCGAACAGGTCGAGACGGTTCTGATTCCCCAGCTCGGCGATGAAAGCATCGTGACCCAGTGCATTTCGAGCCAAGTGGGCTGCGCCATGGGCTGCGTGTTCTGCGCGTCCGGCGTGGCGGGGCTGAAACGTCAAATGACCGATGCCGAGATCGTGGCCCAGGTCTTACTCGGCCGGCGCGAGCTCGGCCCGGGTCAACGCATTCGCAACGTCGTCTTCATGGGGATGGGCGAACCGCTCCACAACTACGATGCTGTCGCGCGCGCTCTGGTATTGCTCACACATCCGGACGGTCTCGATCTTTCCAAACGACGCGTAACCGTTTCCACCAGCGGACTCGTCAAGCAGATCGATCGGCTGGGCAAAGACTTCGACGGTCAGGTGCAGCTCGCGATTTCCCTGCACGCCGTACGCGACGAAGAGCGCAGCAAAATCATGCCAGTCAACCGCAAGCATGGGCTTGGCGAGCTCACCGAGGCGCTGCGACGGTACCCGCTCTCGAAGCGCCAGCGGATCACCATCGAGTACACGCTCATCAAAGGCATCAACGACTCCGTGCGCGATGCAAACGGCTTGGTCGAGCTGCTCCGAGGGATTCCAGTCAAGGTCAACTTGATTCCGATGAACCCGATTTCCGCATCGGACCTACGTGCGCCGGACGCGAGCCACGTCACGCGTTTTCAAGAGCAGCTGACGCGGCGCGGGCTTTCGGTGTTCATCCGCAAGACACGTGGAGATGACGTCGCCGCAGCGTGCGGGCAACTCGCGTTCCACGGCTCTCCGCGGGGAGTTGGGCGTGGCGCAGCGCGTGCCGATGCGGACTAGAGACTGCCTCGCGCCTTGAGGGCTTTGACGATGTCGGGGCGTTCCTTGTCCATGTCGTCGGGGGTCTTGATCGGCTGAAAGCGCGCGTCCGGCCCGTGCCGTTCGACGCGCAGGAACGCCGAATCGAGAAACGAGGTCAGCTCGCCGACCAGACGTTCGAACTGCACCGCAGGCATTCCGTCCACCGTCTTTTTGACGGCAAACCAGGTCAAAGCGAACTCGGCGTCGATGGCGTTGGCATCAAGCACGAAGGTGTTGGTGTTGAAGACCGGAATGCGCTCCTGGTCGAAGCCCTCGGGGAAGCGAAACGCCTCGACGATTTGGGCACGGCCGTCGACACGCGCGGGCGCGCCGCCTTTGTCACCAGGCTCCTTCGGTGCCATTTCCGCGGTCAGCGCCGCGCCGAACTCCAGATGGGCACCTATGATCGCCGGGTCGAGCGTCGCGGTGAGATTGTCGACGTTCGACATCATCAGGACGCGGCCGCCGCCGTCACGGAAAGCCTTCAGGATACCGGAGCGTCGAAGCGCGAACGTCAGGTCGCCGTGTCCGGGAGCATGAGGCGAGAGCGCGCCAGAGCCGTCTCGGAAAAGCTCGCCGTCGGGCGCGATGCGCAGCGAAATAAACTGCGGGAAGGTCTGAATGGGAACGCGCTCCGTGCTGAGCGGCTCAGACATCGTCCGTATCGCCTCATCGGTGGCGAAGCTCGACATCAGGTAAACGGGGATTCGAGCATCGGCTCGCTCGGCCACGGCTGCAATGTCTTTGAGCTTGAGCTCGAGGAACGACTGCCCGTCGAGGACCTCGACGGCGGCTTTGACGACTCCCCCGAAGCGGGTGGCCATTCCGCCTGCGAGAATGACGGCCCCAACCTCACCCCGACGCATCGCCTCCTCGCCGCGCGCGGCCAAGGCCCGTCGGAGGTCGCCTCCAAGCGGGGGCAGGGCTTGCAGGTCGCCTGCCTCAGGCGGTTCCACGCTGCCGGTGATCCGGTTTTGGGCCTCCCCGAGCTCGCCTCGGAGCATCCGCTGTTTCAGGGATTCGAAGGGGATATCCTCGAATCCGTACTGTTGAAGAAGTTGGGCCGTTGCGGCGTCTATTTCTCGTGAGTTCATCAGAATTGCCAAAACCCAAGCACTTTCCACGCGCTCTGTCGAGCGGGCCGCGCCTGCTCGGCACCCGGGGGATGACGGGAGGGCTGGACGGCCATACACATGGAGTAGGAGCTATGGATTCCCTCGTTCGTTTTACTTGCCTCGTGGCGTTCGGAGCAGCGGTCGCGCTGGCCGCCCCCGCAGCAGCCGACTACGACGGCGCAGACGGCTATGGCGAGCCGACCGGCGGCGGGTTCGATGTCTCGCACGACGGCTACCAGCGTGAAGGCCAGACCGGCGCAGCAGCCGATGCCACGACATATGTGGTCATCGAGACCGAGGACGGCACCACTGAGGTGGTCGATGGCGAAACGGTGATCGTCGTCCAAGAGCCGGAGCCGTTGGCTGCCACCGAACAGGCGCCGCCAGCTCCGCAGACGGTCGTGGTCGTGCAACCCGAGGTGCAATGCCCCGGAGCGATCTGGGTCGACGGCCACTGGGCCTACAGCAATGGCGACTACGTCTGGGTCGACGGCCACTGCGTCGTCGAGCGGGTGAACTACGTGTTCGTCCAGCCGCGTTGGGATTTCTACTCGAACGTGTGGTGGTTCGTGCCCGGCTACTATCGGCCGTGGGGCGTTTACGTGGGGTTTGGCTACTACCGACCTTGGCACTGGTACCCGCCGTATTACCGCTCCTACTACCACACGCGCCGTCCGGTTCCGGTCCACCGAGGCGTGCCCTACCGGTCCACCACCGTTCGCGCACGGCCGTCCGCGGGGCGAGGCAACGTGAATCCACGGAACACAGTGGGCCGCACCCGCGTCAACCCGGCGCGCACCCAAACTGCAACGCGACCTTCGAGCACACGAACTAGAACCGTCACACGCGCCCCAAGCACGCGGACCGGAGCAGTGGCACGGACCCCAAGCACGCGAAGCCGAACGGTCACACGAACTCCAAGCACGAGGACCGGAACGGTGACGCGCGCACGACCCAGCGCGAACCGCGTCGATTCGGTCAACCGCATCCGCACGACGCCCGCCCGGACGACCGTCGTACATCGCCCACCCAGCACCCGGGTGCCGACGGGCGCCGTCGGCCGAGCTCGCGGCGGTCCCACGCTCACGAGCTCCGTCCCACGATCGGGCGCCAGCAGGCGCGTCGTCAGCCAGCCACGGGTCAGCCCCTCACGCGCGAGCAGCGTCAATCGGTCCGTCAATCGACCGAGGCTCAATTCGTCCCGCGCCAGCGGCGTCAGCCGACCTAGCTCACCCCGGGCACGTCCTAGCTCCGGCTGGTCGCGCCCCAGCTCCTCGGGCTGGTCGCGCCCCAGCTCTTCGGGCTGGTCTCGCCCGGGCGGCGGCTACGGGAGGTCCGGACAGGCCGGTTCAGGCCGTGGCCGCGCCCGTTAACCCTTCGTCTCTCGTCGACTCTTTGCTCCGCAGCGGGGGCGGTGTAACCCTATACGGGGAAGTGCATTTAACCCCCTGAAGCTTCCGTGCGTCGACGTTACAGAGAACCGGTCGCCATCGCCTTCGCGCTCGCGTTGATGGCATCGCTGTTTGTCCACCTTCCGGTGTACGAAGTTCTGGGCGATCTCGCCGACCGCATTCGGCTCCAGGAGGAGGAGGCGCGGAAGGCTGTCACGTTCGAGCCGGCGGAGGTGGACTTCGAAGTGCCTGGCAGCGCGGAGCCCCAGCGCCGCACGAAAAAGGCCGCACGGGAACGAGCGAAGGCGAGGCGGAAGCGTTTAGCGAAAGCGGTGGAGGCCGAGACGCGCGCGCAGGCGCAGCAGAAGCAGGCACCGCCGCCCGAGCTCACATCGCCTCAAGCCGTCCAGCAGCAGAGCACCAACCCGAGTCTCGAGCCGGACAACCCCAAGTTCATCGCAGAGGAGAACAATCGGGTCGAAGAGGAAACCGTCGCCCGGGTTCGCAATATGATCCGCGACGACGCGACTCCGTCGCCCGGGTCGCAGCAGAAGGCGTCCGATACGCTCGAAGAGCAGGGCAACTCCCGCGAGGAGGAGATCGCCGAGCTTCGCAACAAGGACGGAAGCGACGCGCGCAAGGTCACCGAAGAGGAAGCCCAGCGCAAGCGTCCCGACAAGGCGATCAAAGCAGATCCGATCAAGGCCGAGCGCGTGAGCCGTCGAGCGCCAGACGGCAAGCGGTCGAGCGACGCCGGTGACCGCACGGCCCAGGCCGCCGAAGACACGATCACGATTACCGATCCCGCCGGGACGTTTAGCATTCGCCGACCCAGCAACTCCGCGCAGGGCGGCGGCCAGCGGGCCGGGGGCAAAGGCCCTGGTGGCAAGATGGCTTGGTCTCAGTTCGAAGCCGCCGTGGGCTCCGAGAAACTCGACCAGGATCGACGGGCTTACCTTGCGGAGCGCAAGTCATCGCAGCGCGGAATTGCGCGCGAAAAGACATGGAACGAATTCCGCGCGGCGATCGAGAACTATGTGCCCGGCGTAAAGCGCGGGGGGACCACGGCGCTGAATGCGGCGGCCTCGCCTTTTGCAGCCTACATCGCAGCGGTGCACCGACGCATCCACCAGGAGTTTGCGGATCGGTTTCTTCGGAGCCTGCCGATCGGCGGCAGCCCGTATCAGGATCCGACGCTCGTGACCAAGCTCGAAATCGTGCTCAATCGCGACGGCTCCGTGCATCGCGTGGGCGTCGTCCGATCGAGCGGGCTATTGCCGTTCGACTTCGGTGCGTTCAACTCGGTGCTCCGCGGCCAGCCGTACCCGCCGGCGCCCTCGTCGATTCTGAGCGGTGACGGTCGGGTCTACTTCCACTGGGGCTTCTATCGAAATCAGCGGCAGTGCGGGACCTTCAACGCGGAACCTTACATTCTTCCGAATCCGCGCGGCTCAACCGGACGCAAGGACGGCCTGACCGATGCGCCCGACTGGGACACGGTCGTCCCGGGAGACGCGAAGCCGACGTGGCGCACGCGCGAGGAGGAATCGCAGCAAGACGATGAGCCCAAGCGGCCACCAGAGAAATCACCGCCCGCGCAGCCGAAGGAAAAGGAAGAGCCGGCGCCCTCCGCTCCGCCTCCACCCCCCGGCGCCGGCCTGGGATGAGCCACGGCGAAGGGGAGGCCGCGCTGACCGCGCGCGTCAAAGCCGAGGCCGAGGCGCAGGGCTTCGCGCGGGCAGGTGTCGCGCAGGCCGGTGCTTTGCACGAGGACGGCGCGCACCTCGATGCCTGGCTTGCCGCCGGGAATCACGGGCAGATGTCCTGGATGGCCGAGACGGCGCCCGTTCGAAAGGACCCGCGCGACCCGAGGATGCTCGAGCATGCGAGGAGCGTCATCGTGATGGCGGCGCCTTATCTCGGGCGCAGCGGCTACGAGGGACCGTCCCCGGGACGGGTCGCGAAGTACGCGCTCGGCCGCGACTACCACAATGTGCTCGGCAAGAAGAGCCGGAAGCTCGCGCGTTTGCTTCAGGAGGCGGGCTACGCCGCACGGGTCGCCGTCGACTCCAAGCCGGTCTTCGAGCGCGCGTGGGCCGAGAGGGCCGGCGTCGGGTTCGTCGGCAAGAACTGCTGTCTCATCGTCCCTGGGCTTGGCTCGCATGTGTTCCTGGCCTGCGTCGTGACGACCGCCCCCCTGCGCGCCGACGCGCCGATGGGCCGTCGCTGCGGGACCTGCACGCTCTGCCTCGACGCGTGTCCGACGCGGGCGTTCAGCGGCCCGCGGAGCCTCGATGCCCGAAGGTGCATTTCATATCTGACGATCGAGCATCGAGGGCCCATTCCGCACGCACAGCGTCAGGCCCTCGGACCGTGGCTGTTCGGATGCGACGTTTGCCAGGATGTCTGTCCCTACAACCAAACGGCGGGTGCGACGCAGGGATCGCTCGACGCGTTCGAGCCATCCGAGCGCTGGCGAGGATTCGAGGTCGCCGAGCTCCTTCAAATGAGCGACGAACAGCTCCATGTCTGGGCCGCGGGCTCAGCCGTGAAGCGCGCACGACCAGAAGGTTTGGCGCGTAACGCCGCGCTAGTCCTCGGGAATCGTGGCGAGAAGCCACATCTCCGGGTGCTGGACGACGCGCGTCAGAATCATCGCTCCGAGGTCGTTCGAGAAGCCGCGAGCTGGGGCAGGACGGAGCTCAGCCGTCGTCTGGCTGCCTCAGAATAGCCTCGAGCGATTCGAGCAGAGGTGTAAGTCCTTCCTGAGTCGCCGAGCTGATCGCGAACACCTGGAACCCCCGGGGCTCGAGCGCTAGACGAACGGTTTCGTGCGCTTGGCGGGCTTCCGGGAGGTCGCACTTGCTGACGGCGATGACCATGGGGCGCTCCAGCAGGCTCGCATCAAATCGGCCGAGCTCCGACATGAGCGCTTCGAAATCCGCCAGCGGATCCCGCGCGGGGTCCGGGTCGACGCTGAGCATGTGCAGGAGCACCTTGGTTCGCTCGACGTGTTTGAGAAAGCGCAGTCCTAGGCCCGCGCCTTCCGCCGCCCCTTCGATGATGCCCGGGATGTCCGCGATGACGAAGGTGCGGTCGACGCCCAGCGAGACGACACCGAGATTGGGCACCAAGGTCGTGAAGGGGTAGTCGGCGACCTTTGGGCGCGCCCGCGAGACGGTGGCGATGAACGTGCTCTTGCCGACATTGGGGAATCCAACGATTCCGACGTCGGCGAGCAGCTTGAGGACGAGCCGAACTTTCTTTCGTTCGCCAGGGGTGCCGGGGCTGGCGCGTCGTGGAGCGCGGTCGTGCGGGGTGGCGAACTTGATGTTCCCCCGGCCTCCGCGGCCGCCTTGCGCGATCGCGATCTCGGTGCCTGCCTCGCTGAGGTCCGCAAGGAGCGCCTCGCTCTCCTGGTCGTAGACCTGGGTGCCTACTGGAACTTGGATGCGAATGTCCTGGCCCGCCTTGCCAAACTGATCCTTGCCCCGACCGTCCTCGCCGCGTTGGGCTCGAACGATCTTGCGAAAGCGAAGATCCAGCAAGGTACTGAGCCGGTCGTGAGCGACGAGAATCACGCTCCCGCCCCGTCCGCCGTCGCCTCCGGATGGACCGCCGAGCGGGACGAACTTCTCCCGACGGAACGCGATGCAGCCATTGCCGCCATCTCCCGCGGCGACCTCGAGGGTCACTTCATCGACGAAATCCACGCTCGTCCGTACGTCGCCGCGATTGGGAGGGCAACCGACTTGGTGCTCGAACAAATTGGTGGGATGCGTACACTGCGCACGTGCAGAGTGCTCATGGAGACCCCGAGGCAGCGTCTCGAAACGCTAGTTTCATCCAAGCTTTGGCTGCCAAAAGCCTGGAAACAGTGCGCTTAACCGAGATCTTGAGCATCGCGCCGGACGATGAGGTGGCGCAGGCGGCGCTCGCCGGCCACCTCGGCGACCTTCGCCGATCGGCGGCTGAGCTGGGCCTGACGCATCTCGAGGCCGCGCTGACCGAGGTTTTGACCAGGCTCGAGCGGGAGGCGTTTGGGCCCGCTTCGCTCCGTGCGGTTCGGGTGCTGGCTTGGCGCTACGAGCCACTTGCGGCGCTGCCGGCCCAGTCCGGTACGCGACCGGCCGTCTCTGCGGCTTCAGAGCCAAGCCTGCGAGGACGCTCGATTTTGGTCGCGGATGACGACGCCGAGGTTCGTTGGTTCTACGTCGGCATCCTTCGCGAGTCCGGCGCCAGGGTCATTGAAGCTCGCGACGGCGTCGAGGCCCTCGAGCTTGCGCGGAGGGAGTCTCCAGATGTGATTCTCGCGGACATCGTCATGCCTCGGCTCGACGGCCTCGCACTGTGCGCAGCCGTCCGCCGCGAGCCTCTCCTCGACGGGGTGCCCGTCGTGCTCTTGTCCTGGCGCGACGACTTTTTGCACCGCATGCGCGAGCTTCGGGCGGATGCACAGGGGTACCTCCGCAAGGAAGTGCCCGCGCGTCAGGTGCTCGATCGCGTGCTAGGTGTGCTCGAGCCGTTGACGCGCCTCGAAGACGCACTCGAGGGTGAACGAGAGGCGCGCGGCGACTTGGAAGAGCTTGGCGCCACCCGCCTTCTGCGGGCCGTGCGCCGCCTTCGACCCAACGCGAGCGTCGTCCTGCAGGACCCTTGGAGTCTGTTCGACTTGGAGCTGCGTGACGGCGCGATCATCGGCCTGACCCGAACCGCGATCGACGGTGCGATCAAAGAGGGAGCGGAGGCCTTGCCCGCGCTCGTCGGGATGAGCTCGGGGCGATTCGTTGTCGCCGAGCGGCCCGCCACGCAGGTCGAAGCGCCGCCCGAGCCTCTCGATGACGCGTACATGGAGACGACCCGGCGACTTGGCGCCTTTCTGAACACCATCGCAGCGCATCCCGATTGCCGCGTCGAATTCGATCCGGACGTGCTTGGGACGTACGTGCGCCATTCGCCGGTTCGAGTTCAGCGCCTGATCGCCGCCCTCGTCGCGGGGGGGCCGCCCGATCTATTGTGGGAATCCGGGGCCGGCTCACGTGCGCTCGTCGACGCCTTGCTGATCACCCTCGCTCGGCAAGGTGCGATCCGCGATGTTCGAGCGCCCGAGCAGGCGGAGGGCGAGGCCGCTGGCCCGGTGGGCTCAGCCGAGTCCGGTCTCGAGTTGAATGTGCCGGAGGGCGAGCAAGACTTTGGACCGGTGACGGATCCGATCGAGCGACAGAATACGCGCGCGCAGTCCGCGGTGGCCATGCATCGTGAGCCAGCCAACAGGGCCCCGCGCTGGAGCTATCCTGTCTGGCGCCTCGGCGGCGGGGCGGCGCTCGCCGGTGCGGAGGGCGGCTCTGGGTTCGGGATGGAACTCCACGCGACTCCACGTCTATTCGGTTTGGCCTTTGTCGCGCTGCTCGCTGCCACGGTGGCCTTTCTCATCGGAAATCAGATCTGGTCCGGCGGCCTGCCCTCCGAGTCCTCCGCGCCTACGGCGCCCCCGATCGAGATCGATATCCCAGTCGAAGTCCGAGTCGACCTCGAGGAGCCGTCACAGCGAACCGTACCTCCGGTTTCGCCCGTCGACCGCGCCCTCTCGGTATTTTCGGGGAGCCTTCGGGCGGGGGTCGACGCGTCGCTTTCTGTCGCAGCCGGGCAAGGTGTGCTCGAGCTCACCGGCCCGGCTGAGGTGTCGGTCGAGGTGAACGAGGTAGCACGTGGAGCGCTTCCAAGGTCGCTCGTTCTCGACGAGGGCACCCACCGAGTTCGCTATCGGTTTGGGGCGCGATCCACCGACCGTTTCTATTACGTGAAGTCGGGCGCGACACGTTCACTGGAGGTCGTGACACAGCCGGGTGGCTTTGTTGACGCTCGCTGAAACCTCATGCTAACCGCAGCTAGGTTCCGAGGGGCAGAAATCACGGGCAAGAACGGCCGCCGGAGCAAGGGAGGAAGGCGGCGAATGCGATTGTTTTTGGTGGTGCTCGCAACCCTCGGAGTGGTGGCAGGGTGCAGTCGGGTAGGGTCCCCAGCGAATCCGTTCGAGGGGCTCGATACCCACGCAGACCTGACCGAGCTTCGCCACCTGGCCGAGGTGAACGTTCGCGGCTGGTATCTCGACTTTGGCACTCCCGCGCAGTCCAAGTACACGGTGGGTGACTGGCGCAGCGGCTGGGTCGGAAAAGGGGTCGATGGCGACACCCGCTACGCACGCGTCGGAATGCGAGGTCGGGTGTACTTCGAAGCTGAGCGCCCGGAAGCGCTGGTTGCACGCGTCCGACTGCGACCGCACGGGACCAAAGCCTTAACGCCGTACCTCAACAATCAACAGCTAGCGTCGATTCATCTTGGTAAAGGCGATGGCTTCGCCGACTACGACGTCGAGCTCCCGAGGGAGAAGGTCGAGGCCGGGGAGAACTACCTGTTGCTGACCTTTGGGGGCACGACTCCGATCGAGGGCCAGGACGTTTCGGTGGCCGTCGATTCGATTTGGATTCGAAACGCCTCCGAGCCGCCAAACGCGACGCGCGCCCCAACGTACGACGGCTTGGTCGCCAACGTTCGCTTCGGCGAAGAGGAGCGGCAGGCGATCGCGTTGTCGCGGGCGTCGACGCTGCGCTATCACGTCATGGTCCCGGCAGATGGTTCGCTCGGCTTTGGGGTCGGTGTCGAAGGGGAAGGCGAGGCGCCTTTCACGATCGAGGTGACGGCCGACGGGCAGCCCACGGTAGAAGTGCTGAGCGGCGCCGCTTCGGGCGCATGGACCGACTACAACGTGGACCTGAGCCGCTTCGCGGGTGAAACCGTTCGCATCGACCTTCGCGCTAAGGGACAGGGCGCCGGCCGGTTGGCATGGAATTCACCGCGAATCCTCGTGCCGACACCGCCGGAACGAGATCTCGAGCCTGCGACCAACGTCATCGTGCTCGTGATCGACACGCTTCGCGCCGACAAGCTCCAGCCGTTCAACCCGGGGACCCGGGTGAAAACGCCGGCCATCGACAAGCTCGCCTCCGAAGGCGTCGTCTTCGAGCTCGCGCAGTCGCCCGAGAACTGGACCAAGCCGGCCGTGGCTTCGATCCTCACCGGGCTGCACCCCCAAACCCATCAGCAGAAGACCGGCGACGCCGCGTTGCCGAGCTCGGCCGAGCTCTTGAGCGAGCACCTGCAGGGGGAAGGGTTTGCGACCGGAAGCTTCATCGCGAACGGCTATGTGTCCGACCGATTTGGATTCGACCAGGGCTGGGATGACTACAGCAACTACATTCGAGAAGGGAAGAGCACCGAGGCCGAGGACGTTTTCGAGGAAGCTGGAAACTGGATCGAGGCCCACAAAGACGGGCGGTTCTTCGCATACGTCCAGACCATCGATCCACATGTCCCGTACGATCCGCCCGGCGAGTACCTTCGGATGTACGACCCGAGCGAGTATGCCGGGCAGGTCAAGCCGAGGATGACCGGTGACCTTCTGGAAAAAGCCAAACGCAGGCCGCCGCAGGTCGTTTTCGACGCGCGCGATAAGCGAAGATTGAAGGCGCTGCACGATGGCGAAATCACGAAACACGATCACTTCTTCGGCAAGTTCCTCGAGCGTTTGCGCGGGCTTGGACTGACTGACGACACGCTGATCGTCGTGACCTCGGACCACGGCGAAGAGTTCGATGACCACGGATCGTGGGGCCACGGTCACTCGGTGTACCAGGAGCTGCTTCACGTGCCCTTGATCTTTCGTCTCCCCAACCGGCTTCCGGCAGGGGGCAAGATCGGCGACGCGGTCAGCACTCTGGACATCTCCGCTACCGTGACCGATCTCCTTGGCGTTCCGGAGATGGCGGGCAACGAAGGACATCCGCTCGTGGGTCTGATGATGGGCGAGGCGGGGATACGACCGACCGTCGCCTTCAGCGACTTCCAAGACGACCGCCGCGTGATCACGAGCGCTCGATGGAAGCTGATTGTCCGGGGGAACCTGACTTCGACCATGTTCGACCTCGCGGCCGACCCGTTGGAGCTGAATCAGCTCGACGCGTCCGCGTTTCCGATCGCGCGGCGCTACTCGCGAACCTTGCTGGGCCAGTTCCTCGGGGCGACCAACCGGGCCGACTGGTTGAGCGCAGAGCAGAAGGGCGGTACACAGCTTCGACGGGAGAACGCTGAGATGGACGACACGATTCGCGATCAGCTGCGAGCGCTCGGCTACGCGCACTGAGGCCCGATGCCCCTCATCGAACAAACTCCGGAGCGGTACCTGAGAAGCCCGCGCTTGGAGCCCGTGGCCGACGGGGGCGCGCTCCTGCACGTCATCGCCTGGGGCGGGAGCGACGAGGAATGCGTCCTGCGATTCGACTTGGCCGATGACGGGGCGGTGCGTGGCGAGGCCGGAGCGACGGACCACAGCGCTGCGATCATGACCTGGGCGCCGGGTGTCTCGCATCCGATCAACGACCCGCTCGCCGAGCTCGCGGCGGAGCATCAGGGCTGGCGCGTCGAGGTACGGCATGAAGGCGCTCGGTCGACTGTGCTGGTCGCGCCTCCGTCTGGCGGCGAGTTCGTCGTCTGGACTGCGTTTGGGATTGCGGCCGCGCCCTGCATCAGCGCCGCGCCGGGTGGCGCCTGGGTCGCCTTTCACCACGACGTTCGAGAGGACACCGGGGTGCCGGACATCGCGAAGTGGATTGCGGTGCGATTCGTCGACATGAAGGGCACCGTCTTGGAGCCAGCCGCACCCATGACCGACCGAGACCGCGACCTCGAGGGCGAGGAGCAGGGTTTCGAGTTTCCAGCGATCGTGGTCGGGGACGACGGCGCGATCGATCTCTTTGGGCGGGGCTCCCACACGATGTACCGCCAGAGGCTCAACGCGCGTGGCTTCGCCGCCAGAGTACGGATCGACGATGCCCAATGGGGCTGTCGAGGAAGGCGCGTGACCGCAGCTCGCATCGCGAACGGAACGACGCTGGCGGCATGGCGCGGTCGCAAGGGCATTCGCATCGAATCATTCGATCAGCCGTCCGGCGGGGCGCCCGAGCTCGTCGAGGCGAAGGTCGAGGTCGGCGAGTTCCAACCTGCGCCTGCACACGTGGCGGCCTGGTCGGGGCCCCAGGTCTTGTTCGGTGACATCCAGCAGCACAGCAGCCATTCCGATGGCGTGGGCAGCGCGGACGAAACCTACCTGCGCGCGCGCTACCGCTACGGTGACGACTTTGCGGCGCTCACCGATCACGAATCGTTCCTCGGCAAACGCATCGGCCCGGGCGAGTGGGCCTACCTGCAGGCGGTGACCGAAAGGCACGATGAGCCCGGCGAGTTCGCTACGATCGTCGCGTACGAATGGACCGGCAAGTCGTATCCGGGGCCGGGGCACAAGTGCATCTACCTCCCGGGCTCGGGCTTTCCGATCATCTCTCGGGACGATGTTCCCGAGGGGCGGGACATCGTCCAAAAGATCAGCGCGCAGGGCGCATTCACCGGGCCGCACCACATCGGTTGGACGGGCGCCGACGTCTCTGGACACGATCCCGAGGGGCAACCGGTCTGGGAGATCTGCTCCTGTCACGGTTGCTACGAGCACCCCGATCATCCGCTCGGATGCCGCGGCGAGCTCAACGACCAGTTTGCCAAACCGCTGCTCGACGCCGGTATGCGCTTTGGTTTCATCGCGAACTCGGACAGCCACGGGCTTCTCTGGCATCACGGCGAATGCCGCAAGCGCGACCCGTTTCGGACCGGGCTGACGGCGGTGATCTGTTCGACGCGAACACGCGAGGCGATTCTCGAGGCGATTCGCGCTCGGCGCTGCTACGCCACAAGCGGCGCCAAAATTCTGCTCGACGTGCACGTCGCCGGCTTCCCGATGGGGAGCGAGCTCGACATCGACGGGCCGGTCGAAGTCCACGCGCGAGCGCTAGGGACGACCGACATCGAGCGGATCGAGTTGGTGACGCCCGGTGGGGTCGCGGCTTCGGACGAGCCGAAGTCGCCATCGGCATCGTTCTCGGGCGAGGTCGACGACCGGTACGTGTACTGTCGCGTGACGCAGGCCGACGGCGAGATGGCCTGGTCGAGCCCGATTTTCTTCAACCACCCTTAGTGCAGGGGTCAATCGGAGAGCAGGGCGTGAACGCGGGGCGCGGCGTCGGCGCGTAGCACCTGCTCTTGGGTCTTGTTCTGGAGGTCCTTGAGCTGCACGACGCCTCGCGCGACTTCGTCCTCTCCGAGGATCATCGCGATGCGCGCGTCGAGCTTGTCGGCGCGGCGGAGTTGGCTCTTGAGCGACCCGCCGCGAAGGTCACTATCCACGCGGAGCCCGCTGTCGCGCAGCTCGCGGCCGAGCAGGGTCGCTTGACCACGAACGCCTGCCTGTGCAGCGACGATGAATACGTCGACATGCGAAGTGGTGCCCCCATCGGGCATGGCCATGAGCAAGCGCTCGAGCCCCATCGCAAAGCCGATCGCCGGGGTGTCCGGCCCGCCGAGACTTCTGACCATTTGGTCGTATCGGCCTCCGCCGAGCAAGGCGTTTTGAGCGCCCAACCCTTCGCCCTTTCCAAGCACTTCGAAAAGCGTTCGGCTGTAGTAGTCGAGGCCCCGCACCAGCGAGCCGTCGACGCGATAGGGTGTCCCGAGGATCGTCAGCGTCTCTTGAAGCCCCTCGAAGTGCGCGCGGTCCTCGTCGGTGAGCTGTTCTAGAATCGACGGCGCGCCGGCCGCGATCTCAGCGCAGCGAGGCACCTTGCAGTCCAGCACGCGAAGGGGATTGGCATCCATTCGCCGCTGACAGTCGGGGCACAGCTCGGCTCGATGAGGGGTCAGATAGACGAGCAGCGCGTGGCGATATGTTTCACGCGTCTCGGGTCCGCCGATCGAGTTGACCAGCACTTCCACCTCGCTGATGCCGAGGCTCCCGACGAGGCCGACGACCATGTCGATGACCTCAGCGTCCACGTACGGACCGGGATCGCCGAAGACCTCGATCCCAGCTTGGTAGAATTGCCGGTAGCGCCCTTTGGCAGGCCGTTCCCGACGATACATAGGGCCGAGATAGTACCACTTCGTGACCGGCTCACGGGCCTGCACGCTGTGCTGTACGTAGGCACGCACCGCCGACGCCGTGCCCTCGGGACGCAGCGTGAGCGATTTGTCGCCTCGGTCGGTGAACGTGTACATCTCTTTTTCGACGATGTCGGTGGTTTCGCCGATCGAGCGCACGAACAGCGCGGTCGGTTCCACGATGGGGAAGCGCACTTCCCGGAATCCGTAGCCTTCGACTCGATCGCGGAACGCCTTCTCGAGGCCATGCCACTTCGAGATCTCGTCCGACAGGATGTCCTTCATCCCTTTGACGGCGCGAATGCTCATGGCGTCCGGTTACTCGATGGGCTCGCCCCAAGCAAGGGCGAAGCCGAGCAGGCGAGATGGAGCAGCGGTTTTACCGGCTGAACTTGACAAAGACGTAGTTGAACCCGTCCTTGCCGATCTTCTGCGTGATGCTCGGAGTGGCGTCTTCGCGCATTTCGAACACCATCACGAGGCTCTTCTTGCCCTTGCGCTGCACGGTGGCCCGAACCACCGGTGTGTCGAAGAACTGAGTCTCGAGCGGCAGGAAGTTGTTCTTGAGATGAACCTGCGTGTTGTGCAGGACCAGCTCCAGGCGCCCCTCGGACTTCCTGGTTCCGAACTTCACCGGTTTCGAGGTCTGGATGAAAAACGAGGAGCCGTCCTCCAGCATCATGAAACCCGGCCAGGTGAGCATGAGGGCGCCTTCGGGAATTTCGTCCGCCTTGGGCGGCAGGTTCTCCGAGGTCTCCGAGCCGGGGGTTACGCCGGCGTACGAGGACTCCTCGGCCGAGGCGCTGCCCACCCCGCTAGCGAACAAGACGACGGCCACGATGATTGTGCTCTTCCCCACGCTCCCAGGGTAAGCGACCCCGAGGCCGAGGCCCAAATTTCGCTCCAGCGCCTCGAATCCGAGGGGGCTCAGTGGCCCTTGCCGCCCTTGAGCAAGTGGCCGACGCCTTCGCCGAGCCCTTCGAGGGTCAGCGGAAACATGTCGAACGCTTGCCGGACGTACTCGATCGTGTTCCCGGTCCAGTAGCGCTGCGGCTCCGGGTTGAGCCAGATGCTGCGGTGGTAGTGCTGGCTCAGCATCATCAGCCACTGGAGGCCCTCGATGCCACGGTCGTCGCCGAGGTCCAGTGAGCCGCCGGCTGCAAGAAGCTCGTACGGCGCCATGAGCGCGTCGCCCACCATGATGAGCTTATAGTGCGGGCCCGTCTCGTGCAGAAGGTCCCGCACCTTGATAGGCGTGTCGAAGCGTTCGGTTTCGTACACGTGGCCGTAGACGCAGTTGTGGAAATAATAGGTGCGTAGCTCTTTGAAGTGGGTGGACTTTTTCGCCGCCGAAAAGAGCCGCGAGCAGAGGTGCGCGAAAGGGTCCATCGAGCCGCCCACGTCCATCATCAAAATGATGCGGGTGTTGTGGCGGCGCGGAGGACGCGTAATGACCTCCAGCTCCCCCGCGTTCTGCGCCGTGGCGTCGATCGTGCCTTCGAGATCGAGCTCCTCCTCGCCACCTTCGCGCGCAAAGAGGCGAAGCTTTCGGAGCGCGACCTGCATTTGGCGGACGTCGAGGGTGAGATCCTGGCGGTACGGGCGATAGAGGCGCGCATCGGCGACCTTCACGGCGCTTCGCCCGCCACCGGAGCCTCCGATTCGAAAGCCTTTGGGGGCACGGCCGCTGTGACCAAAGGGCGAGGTGCCTCCGGTGCCGATCCATTTGTTGCCCCCGTCGTGCTGCTCGTCCTGCTCCGCGAGGCGCTCTTCGAAAAGCTTGCGCAGCTCGTCGAGGTCGAGGTTCTCTACGAACTCGCGCTGCTCGTCGGTGAGGTCGGCCATGTTCTCTTTGGCCTGCTGCAGCCAGTCCCAAAGCTCGTCCTTGAGCTTTTTGGATTCGATCTCGATGCCCTTGAAGAACGAAAGAAAGGCCTCGTCGAACGAATCGAGGTGCGCCTCGCTGTGGATCATCACCGAGCGGGCAACATTGTAAAATCCGTCGAGGGAGCTGTCGTGTAGGCCCGCTTTGAGCGCCTGAGCAAGCGCGATGACCTCCTGCGTCCCCACGGGGACGCCACGGCCGCGAAGCTCATACATGAACGGAACTAGGATTTCAGCTTCTCCATTGGCGGCCGCCCGACAGCTGATCGGCGAACGCGACGAGGTCTTGTTCTTTTTTGAGCAGGGCGCCCAGGAAGGGGAGGTTTTCTTCGAGCTTCACGCTCTCGATGCCGGCGCGCTGAAGAACCGCGATCCAGTCGACGAGCTCGCTGGTGCTCGGGCGCTTGCGGAGGCGACGCATGCTCCTGATTTCGTAGAAGGTCTTGAGCGCCTGCTCCACGAGGCTTTCGTGGACTTTGGGATGATGAACCTGGACGATTTCAGTCATCAGCTCCGGCGTGGGGAAATCGATGAAGTGGAACACGCAGCGTCGAAGGAACGCATCGGGCAGCTCCTTCTCGGCGTTGCTGGTGATGATGACGATGGGGCGCTCTTCGGCGACGATGTCTTGCTGCGTTTCGTCGACGTGGAACTGCATCCGGTCCAGCTCGTTGAGGAGGTCGTTCGGGAACTCGACGTCGGCTTTGTCGATTTCGTCGATCAGCAGGACCACCCGCTCCTTGGCGTTGAAGGACTCTCCCATCGGGCCGAGCTTGATGTACTCGCTGATGTCATTGACGTCCTTGTCTCCAAACCGGGAGTCGTAGAGGCGCTGCACGGTGTCGTACACATACAGACCGTCTTGGGCGCGGGTCGTGCTGCGGATGTTCCAGCGAATCAGAGGCAGGCCGAGAGATTCGGAGACCGCCTCGGCGAGGAGGGTTTTGCCGGTGCCCGGCTCGCCGCGAATCAGGAGGGGTCGCTCGAGGACGACCGCGCAGTTGACGGCGGACTCGAGCGCCTCGCTGGTGAGATAAGTAGAAGTACCCGAAAACCTTCGAAATTCGTCAGCCATGAGGCGCAAACGTATCACGCTCCGACAGATTGGCGACCGGGGACGGAGCGGGCAGGGGGCTCCTGCAGGGGTGCAGGGGCACAGTCTGTGGGGCCCAGCGCGAGTGCCAGCGTCCGGCAGCGACACGTCGCCCAAAAGCGACCGCATTACAAACAGTTAACCAGCCGAGCAGGGCGCGCGCCACCCTCCTTGACAGCCCTGAGAGCACAACGAATAGTAGCGCGTTCTGCGGCCTGGGAGGGTCGCTTGGCGGTCGCTTCTCACTCTGAGCTCAATGTCTACCTTCGTCCTAAAGATCCAGGACCTCGATGAGGCCGGGAAGGATTGGAACTTTGCCATCGGCACGGATTGGTTGACGTCTGCGCTCGCCGACACGGAGCTGAGCGCCGGGGCAGACAGTGGCCGGCTGACCGTCCACGCGCAGCGAACCGGGATGGATGTGCTCGTTCAGGCGCACGTCGAGGCCGAGCTCAGCGCGACCTGCGCGCGTTGTCTGGCCGACGTTCCCATCGCCGTCGACCTGCCTCTAACAGCGCTGTTCAGCCCCGAGCACATGCGCCCGCACGGGAGCGCGGAGAGCGATGAGATCGACGTTCAGCTGGACGAGGTCAACCGGGACTACTACGCCGGGGCCGAGGTCGTTTTGGACCCGATGGTGCGCGAGTACTTGCTGCTCGAAGCGCCCATGAAACCGCTCTGTTCGGACGCGTGCGAAGGCATCGCGATTCCGGATCACCTTCGGCCGCCAGCCGAGGTCTTTGGGGATGCGGCGCCGGACGCGCGCTTCGCTCCCCTGCTCAAACTCAAAGAAGCACTTACGAAGAACGAGGAATGATTCCGTGGCAGTACCTAAACGCAGAACCAGCCCGATGAAGCGCGATCAGCGGCGCGCCAATCACGACAAAATCACCGCCCCGAACGTGAGCGCATGCCCCAACTGCGGCGACGTGATGCTCCCACACCGGGCCTGCCCCGCCTGCGGCTTTTACAAAGGCCGGCAGGTCATCAAGGGCAAGAACGAAGAGCTCGAGTAGCGCGTGTTCGATCTGGCCGGGAAAACCGCCATCGTGACTGGGGGGTCACGAGGCATCGGCCGGGCGACCAGCGTTGCACTCGCGCAGGCAGGCGCCCTCGTCCTCGTGAACTATCGGTCGAACGAGGAGGCTGCGCGGGAAACCGTGCGGCTCATCGAAGAGACCGGTGGGCGAGCCGAGCTCGTTGCATTCGACGTTGCTGACCCCGATTCAGTAGAACGAAACATCAAAGAGGCGGTCACGCGGCACGGGCGAATCGACATTCTCGTCAACAACGCCGGAATCTCGCTCGACCAGCTGCTGTTGAGAGTGTCTGCAAAGGATCTGCAGATGACCTGGGCGACGAATGTGAATGGAGCGGTGTACTGCGCCAAGGCGTGCATCCGCCCGATGATGAAGAACCGCTGGGGACGCATCATCAATCTCTCGAGCGTGGTGGCGGAGTCCGGCAACGCCGGCCAGGCCGTATACGCTTCCTCGAAGGCGGCTCTACTGGGCCTCACGCGCTCGCTCGCACGCGAGTACGCCTCTCGGGGGATTACGGTGAACGCGGTGGCCCCGGGCTTCATCGAGACCGATATGACTGCAGATCTGCCCGAGGCCGCCCGGCAGGGTATCGTGGATCAGACGCCGCTGGGCCGGATTGGCCGGCCCGAGGAGGTGGCCGCCGCAGTTGTGTTTTTGGCAAGCGACGAAGCGGGCTATATCACCGGACAGGTAGTCCGGGTCAATGGAGGCATGCACGTCTAAGGCGCGCATGACGGAGGAAGCAGATGGACATCGCGGAGAAGGTCAAAGAAATCGTGTCGGACAAGCTCGACGTCGACGGGGCCGACATTCAAGAAGAGCAGGATTTCATCGAAGACCTCAAGGCCGACTCACTCGCGATCGTCGAAGTGGTCTTGGCCCTCGAGGAGCAGTTCGAGATTGAGATTCCAGACGAGGACACAGAGAAAATCAAAACCGTCCGCGACGCGATCAAATACATAGAAGCGCACAAGGGCTGACAGTCCACTGCGCTCTCCGAGAGCGGGCGGGTCGATGCGGCGAGTAGTCATCACGGGGCTGGGCACCGTCAGTCCATGCGGCGCGGATGTCGAGACCACTTGGAAGAACGTATCCGAGGGGCGGAGCGGCATTGCGCGCATCACGGGATTCGACCCCAGCGATTTCGCGTCACAAATCGCGGGTGAGTGCACGGACTTCGACCCACTTCAGTACATGCCGAAGCGACGCCTCAGGGAAGCGGCGCGCTTCATACAATTCGCCATCGCTTCGAGCGCGCAGGCGATCAAGAGCTCGGGCTTCGATCCAAGCGACGAAGCGAAGGAGCGCGTTGGCACTTTCATAGGGGTCGGCTTCTGCGGGCTCGAGGTCTTCGAAGACACCTGCAAGACACTCTTCGACAAGGGGCCGCGCCGGGTTTCGCCGTACTTCATCCCGTCGGTGATTTCCAACCTCGCGCCGGGCCAGGTCACGCTGGACTGGGGATTCAAGGGGCCGAGCTACACGCACACCAGCGCGTGCGCGTCGGGTGCGCATGCCATCGGAGACGCGTTTCGCTGGATTCAGCGAGGCGAAATCGACGCTGCGGTCGCGGGTGGCGCCGAGGCGGCGGTTACAGCAACGGGTGTGGCCGGATTCACCTCGATGCGTGCGCTGTCGCGGCGCAACGACGAGCCCGAGCTTGCGAGCCGGCCGTTCGATGCCGACCGGGACGGATTCGTGATCGCCGAGGGTGCGGGCGTGATGGTTCTCGAAGAGCGGGAGGCTGCGATGGCGCGCGGCGCCGAGATCATCGCCGAGATCGTCGGCTACGGCGCCACCTCGGATGCACATCACATGGTGCAACCCGCGCCCGAGGCTGAAGGCGCGCAGCGCGCGATGAAGGCAGCATTGGCCGACGCGAAGCTCAATCCAGACGACCTCGACTACATCAACGCGCACGGGACTTCGACGGCGCAGGGCGACGTCGGGGAGCTTCAAGCGATTCGTCGAGTGTTCGGCGCTCATGCCAGCGACGGGCTTGCCGTGTCGAGCACCAAGAGCATGAGCGGGCACCTCCTCGGCGCCGCAGGGGGACTCGAGCCCGTTCTGTGTGCGCTAGCCATGCGCGACGGCCTCATGCCGCCGACGATCAACCTGGAGAAGCCCGATCCGGAGGCAGACGGGATGAATCTGGTGCCCAACGAGGCACAGGAGCGACCGATTCGCGCCCTCATGAACAACTCCTTCGGCTTTGGCGGAACGAACTGCACGCTCGTGCTAAAGGCCCCGTAGCCATGGCCAAGTCACTCATCGTTGGTTCCGATCACGCCGGCTTGGGCCTCAAGCGCGAGCTTAGTGCGGTGGCCGCCGACCTTGGGTACGAGGTCGTCGACCTCGGCACGGACAGCAGCGATTCCACCGACTATCCGGACTACGCGCACCGGGTCGCGAGCGCGGTGGCCCGGGGCGATGGGCTTGGGCTGCTCGTATGCGGCACGGGGATCGGGATGTCGATGGCGGCCAACCGGCACCCAGGGGTGCGCGCTGCGCTCTGCGGCGACGTCTTTAGCGCTTCGATGAGCCGCCAGCACAACGACGCCAACGTTCTTTGCGTTGGGGCGCGGGTCGTGGGCCCGGGTCTCGCTGCGGCCATCCTCGAGGCCTTCCTGAGCCACGACTTCGAAGGCGGCCGCCACGAGCGTCGCGTCGAGAAGATCGAAGCTTCTTCATGAAGGTCGAGCAGGACGAACGCTTCCGCGAGCAGCGAGAACGATTTCGCCTCAAATGGAACTGCGAGGATTGCGTCCTCTTCGACCCGGCGGCGGGCTGTGCCCACGGCTTCCCCACGCATCGCCATCGGAAGTCGCGCTACGAGGATCCGAGCGCCGCGCTGCTGTTCTGCAAGGACTTCGAGCTGACGTAGCTGCGTTCGGCGTCGTCGCGGCTACGCGACCGATTGTTGGTGGTTTAGAGAGCGTCGCTCTAGGCTAAGGTCATGGGATCGGTGGACCGGCATGTTGCGCTGCGCCTGACCGCTGCGCTGCTTTCCGTGGCAGCATGCCGAGGTGGGGGCACGTGCAATCGTGACGGCACGGAACAGGCAAGCGCGATCGAAGGACAGCGGCCGCCCCCTGACGTCGACGAAATCTACGAGGTGATCCCACGCGGTCCGTTTCAGCTGGACGACGCCTTGAACATCCAATCGGCGGAGCCGCCGCGCGCCGAGGTCAAGGCGCCCACGGTGGTCTTGGCCGTGCTCGATACGGTCCGCGCCGATCACAGCTCACTGTGTGGATACGGACGCAGGACGACGCCCTACCTGGAGTCGCTCAAGGCGCGTGGAGCGGTGCATAGCTGCCGCGCCTACACGCCAGGGGACTGGAGCCTGCCAACCCATGCCAGCTATTTCACGGGCGTCTCGGTTGCGTGGCACGGCGCGCATTACGCGCACGACGTCAAAGACGAGAAGGGTCAGCGCGTTCGCTCGCTGTACGTGTATCCGCTTCGTGAAGAGGTCCGCACCTTGGCCGAAGAGATGCAAGACCGCGGCTATCAGACGGTGCTCGTGAGCGACAACGGGCTTCTTGGCGAAGCGGGATTGCAGCGTGGTTTCTCGGTCGTTGCAACGCGTCCGCGGAAACACGACCCGCGCGCCGATTGGGTGCCGCCGACGCTCCGACGCGTCCTCGCACGAGACGTCGACCCCAAGGTGCCCCTGTTTCTCGTACTCAACTTCATCCAGGCGCACGACCCTTGGGTAGCGCCCGACCCCGGCTTGGGTTGGGACCTGCTCGATCCGCAAATGGCGCCAGCGGGCTTCAAGGCCGATTTCCGCCTCTACCTGCGGAACGTGCTCGAGCCAAGCAAGGAGGTCGTGCTGCGCGCGCAGCTCACCGATCTCTATGACTACGGGGTCTATCGAGAGGACCGGGCATTGCAGCGGTCGCTCTCGACGCTGGAACGCGCCGGTTGGCTCAAAGCCGGCTACCGGATGGGCATCACGGCGGACCATGGTGAGATGCTGATGGAGCACGGCATGTGGAGGCACCTCTTCGTGTACGAAGGCAACACTCGCGTTCCGTTTCTGTACTGGACCGACGGTAACGCCCCCGCGCTGCCCGAGCCGTTCCCCGCCATCGCCGTGCACTCGCTGTTACGCGACGGCCGGCTTCCCCAACCCATGCCAGCGGTCGAGTCGGTTGCGATTCCGAATCCCGATCGAGGACCGAAGACCGGACCAGCGGCGATGCCGGCGGCGGCCATGTGGTTCGGTCACGAGAAGCTGCTTTGGGCCGGCGGGAAGTACATGCGGATCGATCTCGCCTCCGATCCCGGCGAGCGCTCACCGATGCCGCTTGGCGATCATCCCAAGCGCCCGGAGCTCGAAGCCTTGGTCGCAGCGATCGAGGCCGGAAAGACTCGCGGCGGAGAGGTCGACCCTGCTGTGGTCGAGCAACTGCGGGCGCTCGGCTACGTGGAGTGAGTCCGCGCGATGGCTAAGCGGCCCTCGCTGGTTTCGAACCGCGTGCCACGAGCCGCATCTGAAGGTCTTTCGCCGCCCGAAGCGTGACCGCAGGCTGGAGCTCGAGGGTTTGGCCCGGGAGCAGCTCAAATCGGTAGTCGCAGAGCAGGGTGGCCAGGACCAGTACCGCTTCCATCATCGCGAAGTGGTTCCCGATGCAGATGCGCGGGCCTCCGCCAAATGGGAAGTACGCGTACTTGTGCATCGACTTGGCGCGCTCGGGGAGCCAGCGGTTGGGGTCGAAGCGGAGCGGGTCCGAAAAGCACTGGGCGCTCCGGTGGGTGACCCACTGCACGAAGAGCAGGGTGTCCCCCTTCGCAAACGTATAGCCGCCGAGCTCGAAGTCTTCGAGAAGCTGCCGGCCGATGGTGTACACCGGGGGGTAGAGCCGCATGGACTCCTTGATGACCCGTCCGGTGTATTCCAGCCGGTCGTAGTCGTCGGAGGTCGCGCGACGGCCGGCAAGCAGGTTAGCTGCCTCCTGGTGCACCCGCGCTTCGATCTCGGGGTGCTTGGAAAGCAGATAGAGCGTATTGGCGAGCGCGATCGAGGTGGTTTCATGCCCGGCAAGAAAGAGCGTGATGCACTCGTCGCGAAGCTGCTGGTCGCTCATGGCCGCGCCCTCGTCATCCTGTGCTTGGAGCAGCGCGCTCAGGAGGTCACCTCGGTCTTCCGCGCTCTGGCGCCGATCGTCGATGATTCCCGATACGATGCGATCCACGTTGCGGACCGCTTTGCGAAACCGAAACATTCGCGGAGAAGGCCACCATGGTGGCGGCTTGATCGGGCTCTCGAGCACATCTGAGTAGAAGTCACTGATCACCTTGAGCGCATCGCCGACCTCCTTTGCGGTCCCTCGAACGTCCGCATCGAACAGCGTGCGCCCGACGATGTCGAGGGTCAGCTCGGCCATCGCCTCGTGAATTGGGATCACGCTCCCGTCGCTCCAGTCGTCGAGCGAACGATGTGCGGCCGCGACCATCGAATCGGCGTAGGTTCGAATCCGGCGCGGGATGAAAGCGCGCGCGACCTGCTTGCGTTGGGTCCGCCAAAGCGCGCCTTCGCTCGTCACCAAACCTTGCCCGAGCACACGGCCGAGCTCGTGTGTGAACCGGTCCTTCTGCATGACGGCGTACCCTTGGGCCAAGCTCTGCTGAATGAGGTCCGGATCGAGAACCAAGACGTAGCGCTCGGACAGGATCGGCAGGTCGACGAGCGGGCCGTACTTTGCGGCCTCCGTCATGTACTGGAGCTGGTCCTGCATCATGCCGCGAAGGTTGCCGAGGCCGAGACGGTTCGGGGGTCCGGGGGGCCTGCGAAGCCTAGGCATGAAAGTACCGTTTCATCACGTCTATCATTCGCGGCACATCGGAGGCTGCGGCGACCTCTCGGCACGAGTGCATCGAGAGCATCGGGTTGCCCACATCGACCGTACGAATGCCAAGCTCGGCGGCGGTGATTGGGCCAATGGTGCTTCCGCAGCCGAGGTCGGAGCGCACGACGAACCGCTGCGTACTGACCTTGGCCTCTTTCGCCCAGCGTTCGAAGCTGGCCCAACTCTCGCCGTCGGTCGCGTACGACTGATTGACGTTGATCTTCACCACCGGGCCCCCGCCCAGCACCGGCTGGTGCGTCGGTTCATGGAGGTCGGCGTAGTTCGGGTGAATGGCGTGGGACATGTCCGCCGAGATCAAGAACGACTTGGCAACAGCTCGATGAAAGCTTTCGGTCGAATCGCCCGAGAGCCGCTGCAGGCAGCTTCGCAGGAAGTCCGAGGCGGCTCCCTGCGCGCTGCGGCTCCCCACTTCCTCGTGGTCGTACAAGACGAGCCCCCGAGTCATCTTCGCGTCGCGCTCGGCGGCCAGGAGGGCGCTCAGGCCCGCGTGGCAACTCGCGAGATTATCGATGCGGCCCGCGTGAATGAACTCCCGGCTGCGGCCGCTTCGAGTGGCGGGCTGCACGTCGTAGGCCATCAAGTCCCAGGCGAGCACGTCTTCGGTTTTGACGTCGCCGAGCTCGTCGGCGAGCAGAGCACGGAGGGTGCTGTCCCCGAGCTCGTTCAGGGCGAGGATGGGCGCCATGTGCGTCTGTGCGTTGAGCTTCAAGCCCTCGGTGTTCACCGTGCGGTTGAGGTGAATCGCCAGCGACGGAACCCGCAGCAGCTCGCGCTGGAAGTCGACGAGCCTCGCCCCGCCGTCTGCTAGCGATACGCGACCTGCGAGCGAGAGGTCGCGGTCGAGCCAAGTGTGCAGCAAAACCCCGCCGTACGGCTCGACGCCAAGCTGCTTGTAGCCTGCCTTGTCCCGCTCAGGGTTCGGTTTGACCCGGAGGTTGGGTGAGTCGGTATGCGCGCCGATCAGGTGAAAGCCAGCTTCCTGTGGCGGCGCGCTCCCCAGGTGGAACGCTGCGATCGACCCACCGCCCCGCACGACGTAAACCTTTTCTCCTCCGTCGACGCTCCAAGCCTCCGCTTCGTCGAGTTGACGATAGCCGTGCGCTTGGAGGCGCGCGACGGTCTCCGCGACCGCGTGGAATGGGGTGGGGGAGCCGTTGATGAATTGGAGGAGATCTTGAACTGGCACGTGAATCCCTTACTTGCCGAGCGAGCGGACCCCGGCGCGGTGAACTTTTCCCGGCAGCTCGCGGCCGACGATGGCCTCGGCGACCTGGCCGGCCTGCCAGAGCTTCTCGAGGTCGATTCCGGTTTCGATGCCCATCCCGTCGAGGGTGTAGACCAGATCTTCGGTGGCGAGGTTGCCCGCAGCCCCCGGTGCGTACGGGCAGCCGCCAAGCCCGGCCACCGACGCATCGAAAGCGGTGATGCCTGCCTGCAAGCCCACCAAGACGTTGGCGAGGGCGGTGCCTCGCGTGTCGTGCAGATGCAGGGCGATCTGCTCGACCGGCACCTCCGTCGCAAAGAGATCGAGAATCTTCTCGGTTTGGGTCGGTGTGCCCACTCCGATCGTGTCGCCAAGCGATACCTGATAGCAGCCCTCACCGAGCAAGTGCTGGGCCAGCTCGAGGCCGCGCTTTGGGTCGACGTCGCCTTCGTACGGGCAGCCCCACATCGTGGAGACGTACGCGCGGACTTTGAGCCCCGCGTCGACGGCGGGCCCGATGACGGGCTCGAATGCTTTCAGCGTTTGCCCGATGGTCTTGTTGACGTTCTTACGGTTGTGGGTCTCGCTTGCGCTCACGAAGACGGCGATTTCGTCGACCTTCGCCGCAAGGGCGCGATCGAGCCCCCGGGCGTTGGGACATAGGCCGGCGTAGGTGACGCCGGGCCGACGCCCGATCATCCTGCAGACCTCATCGGCATCGACCATTTGCGGAACCCACTTCGGCGCCACGAAGCTACCGACCTCGATCCTGCTGATACCGGCATCGACGAGAGCCTCGATGAGCCTGACTTTCGCGTGGGTTGCCACCTGGGCGCTCTCGTTTTGCAGTCCGTCCCTCGGGGATACCTCGTATACCGAGACGCGTTTCGGGAGCTTCGCAGAAGACGCCATATCTCTCCTCTACAGCGCCTCGGGCCTCGTGAAAAGCCGTCGAAGGTCCCGTAGATACCTAGCCCTGAAGATGGTTTTGGTGGATACTCCGGCCCGCATGGCCACTCTGACCGCCTTGATGCTCGCGACTCCGCTGTTTGGACTGTCCTTGCACGTCGATACTTCGGTGCTCGAAGCCCCGTCCGCCGCGCTCGAGCCGGCCGTGGTCCTGGCGGTTCAGATCTCCACCGACCTCGAAGAGCCGAACGAGCCGACCACCGCTGACCTCGTTCGTAGGCGGAATAAGATCAAAAAGATCCACAAGTGGTTCGGAATCACCACGTGGGCGCTCACCACGCTCACCGTCGCCTCGGGCTTCGTCCAGTATTACAACCAATACGGGTGGTACCAGAGCCAGTCGACCAACCCCTGCGTGACCGGGAACGCGTGGCCGACTCAAAACCAGTGTAGCGGCACACCCACCGGTCACCTGACACTATCGGTGCTGGCTGGGGCCGCGTTCTTCACGACCTTCGGGCTTTCGTTCGCGATGCCCGACCCGCTCGGGGTGAGCGAGGGCGACAGCAAGTTCGCGAAGAGGCTTCGCGCCCACAAGGCGCTGCGCTGGGTGACCTTTGCCGGCTTCATCGCTCAAATCGCGCTCGGGCTCGTTACGGCAAACTCTGAATGGTTTGGGCTGGATAGAGCGAATAACTACAAAACACTTCGTGCGATCGCCACCGCTCACTTGACCGTGGGCTTCGTCACCTGGGGCTCGTTGACCGCCCAGGGCGCGCTGATGGTCTTCTGAGAGCCCTCTCACGAACTTCCACATTCCGAGGGCTTTCTTGCATCTCTGAGCTTGCCCATCCAATCGTCGCGCCGCTACCATTGGAGAGGCCTGCGCCGTGGGGACCTTAGGTCGCAGGATCCTTTTGCTTTTGGGGGCTTCATGAGATCACCGAAGGGTGCGAAAACTCTTCCGAAACGGCTCGCAGGGGTGCGGATGTCTGAGCTGACGCTGACGGAGTACTTGGGCCTCCTGCTGGAGAACCCGTACGACATCGAGCTCGTCGACGGGCTGCGCGAGTTTCTCAAGAGTCCGAACCCCGCGAACGACGACCAAGACCCTCTTCGATTGCTCGAGGCCGCCCGTGGCGGACACGAGCGCCGCGGTGATTTCCTGGCGGCCTCCTGGCTGATGGAGCTCGAGACCGAGCTGGTCGCCGATGATCCGGACTTTCAGAAGGTGCTCGTGAAAGAGCTCGGCCGGGTCCGCCGCGACGAGCTTATGGACGACCGGGGCGCCCTGGTCGCCTACGAGCAGCTGGGCGGTCTCGCGTCCGATGACCCCGAGGTCGCTCAGGCGGTCGATCAGATCCAACAAGTCGAGGAGAAGTGGGCCGAGATCGCGCGACGCTTCATCGAGGAGGCTCGCGAAGCGGTCGACCCGCGTCTCAGAACTTCGCTGCTCACCCGTGCCGCGTCCCTGATGTGGCAGTACGGCGGCGATCCGATCGCCGACGAGGCCGACGCGATTTTCGACGAGGCGTTGGCCGCCGATCCGTCGCACATGTGCACCGCCCGGCAGTATGCGCTGAGTCTCAGGGCGCGCGGCCGATGGGACGATGTCGTATCCGTCTTCGTTCGCGCTGCCACGGCGGCTCGGACCCGCGAAGAGAAGGCCAGCGCCTGGTTGCAGGCCGCCCGCGTGCTGCGGCGTCCACTGGAGGATTCGGAGCGCGCCGCCGACGCATACCGAAAGGTTTTGAAGCTCTCGCCCACCGACTCGGAGGCGCTCGGTGCGCTGGTCGAGCACTACACCGAGCTCGAAGCTTGGGACGAGCTCGCAGAGATGTACGAGAGCGCGCTCCGTTCACGCCAGACGCTCGAGGCGGAGAAGGGCATGCTCCTCCAGCTGGCGATGGTCCATTGGCGCTTTCGCGACGACCCGGAATCCGCAGAGCCCTTTTTTACACGGCTTCGAAAGATCGATGCGGCTCATCCAGGGATGCTCGACTTCTACCGTGGTCGAATCGGAGACGAGGATCTGAATGGACGCTTCCTGACCATCCTGGGCGACGCGCTGCGCACCACGACGGACCCGAAGCAGAAGCTCGCCTTGGCCCGAGAGCTCGGTCACCGAGCGCAGACAGAGGACCGCCCCGAGCGCGCGCTGGAGGCGTGGAAGCTCGTAGAGCGGCTGGCTCCGGGCGACGTCGATGCGCGCGCTGCGCTTCAGCAGCTCTACCAGCTCAGCGGCAAATGGAACGCCCTTTCCGAGTCGATTCGAGGCGAGGTCGATGCGCTCTCGCCCGACTCCAAGGAAGAAAAGCTGCGCCTGCTACGCGACTTGATCCCGATCTACCGCGACGCGCTCCACCTCGATTCGATGCTCATTCAAGTCTACGGGGAGATTCTCGTTCTCTCTCCCTTCGATTCGGAGGCTTTGAGCGCTCTGTCGGAGCTCTACGAGGGTGCCGGCCGATGGAACGAGCTCATCCAGATTCTCGATCGCCAAGCCGAGGTTGCCTCGGACACCGACGACAAAGTCGCGCTCTACGTCCGCATCGCCGGCCTTTGGCTCGAGCGCTTCGGAAACCTGAAGCAGGCAACGCAACCGCTCGAACGTGTTTTGCGGCTGCAGCCCGACCACCAGGAGGCACTCGCGCAGCTCAAGGACATCTACACGAAGAAGCGCAACTGGGAAGCGTTGGTGGCGATCCTGGGCCGCGAAGCCGATCTTGCCGACGATCCTTCGACGCGCCTCGACAAGAAGGTGGAGATGGCGCAGCTCTGCACGGAGCGACTTCACAAAAACGCCGACGCGATCACGCTGTGGAAGGAAATCCTCAGCGAAAGCCCCGAGCCCGCGCCTGCGCTCGATGCGCTCGAGAAGCTTTCCGAGCGCGAGAAGGATTGGGACACGCTCGCTGAGGTTTTGAAAAGCCGTGCAGACGCTGCCGCGAGCGACGCCAAACGGGTCGAACACCTTCATCGGCTCGGAGCCCTGTACATGGAACGGCTCGAACGTCCGGCCGAGGCCGTCGAGGTTTGGGTACGCTTGCTCGGACTCGACCCGGACAACAGCCGTGTCCGGCGCATGCTCAAGGACGCCTATCTACGTCTGAACGATTGGGAGTCCTTGGAGCAGCTCTATGCGGAGGGCGAAGACTGGGCCGGTTTCGCCGAGCTCCTCGGGCATGCCGCAGAGCAAGCCGAAGACTCGGAGTCGAGCGTGAAGCTGAGCCTGCGCGCCGCGGAGATCTACGCCGACCGGGCCGGAGACCCACATCGCGCTGCTCGCTACTACGAGCGCGCGCTCGCTACCGACGCTACGAACATCGAAGCCGCCGAGGGGCTCCTTCCGATCTACGAAAAGGATCACAAATGGCCGGAGTACGCCAAGACCCTCGAGGTGGTCGTCGCAGGGTCCGACAAAGACGAGGACCTCGACGTCCAGATCCAACGACTCATCTCGCTGCGCAGCGTTTACTTGAACCGAATCCGTGACCCAGAAGCTTCACTCGGTTGGGCGACGCGAGCGTACCTTCTTTCCCCTGCCGATCCGGCGATCGTCGCTGGCCTCGAGGAGTCGGCCGAGGCGTCGGGGGCCTACGCGGACCTCGTGGCCTTGTTTCGCGCTCGATTGGCAACCGCCACCGTTTCGGAAGAAGAGCGCCTGGATCTTCAGCGACGCATCGCTTCAATTGCGGGGGAACGCCTCGGCGAGTCCGAGGAATCGATTCGGCAGCTCGAAGGTATCCTGGAGGTCGTCCCCAACGACGCCGAGGCGATCGCCGTCCTCGATCGCTTGTACCGCGCCGAGCGTCGCTTCGCCGACTTGCGCGCCCTCTACGAGCGCCGCCTAGAGAGCGCGGCCGACCCATCGGAGGAGTGGGTGCTCCTGAATGAAGTCGCTCAGGTCGAAGAGGAGCAGCTCGGGGACCTTCCGGCCGCCGCAGAGCGGCATTGGAAGATCTTGTCGAAGAACCCGCACGACGTCGATGCGCTGCGAGCGGTCGAACGCCTGTCGCAACAACTGAAGCAGTGGGATCGCTTGGACGCGGCGCTTGCTCGACGTCTTCAGTCGAAGGTGGGAGACGAAGACCGGCTTGCCGTTTATCTGCAGCTCGCGGACCTCCGCCGGCTCTATCTCGAGGACTCCGCTGGTGCCCTCGAGTGTTACCGCAATGCTTTGGCGTTGGATGGTCGAAACGAAGTCGCCATTGCCGGCCTCGAAGCGCTCTCGGCGCAAGGCGGGGCCTCGGGGCTCGACGCGATCGATCTTCTCGAGCCGGCGTACGCCAAACGCGGCCACTTCACCAAGCTCGCGGAGCTGCTTCGCACGCGACTCGAAAATACCAAAGATGCCGACGAACGACGCACGCTCAAGCTGCGTCTGGCCGATCTGTCCTCCTCGGAGCTGGACGACGCGACAGGCGCCTACGAGGCTCTCGAATCTGTCTTCCTCGACAATCCGCAGGATGTGGGCCTGCTGGACCGTTTGACCGGAGTCGCCGAGGCATCGAATCAACAGGAGGCTCTCTCGAGGGCCCTGGTGCTGGTCCTCGATGGGGGCGACGCTGAAGGCGAGGTCGAGCTGACGCTTTGCCGGCGCGCAGCCGAGCTCTTCGACGTAGCCCTGGGCACCCCCGAGGCGGCGTCGCGCTTCCACGCACGCATCCTCGAGCTCGAGCCCGGCGACGCAGCGGCGTTTGCGGCCTTGAAGCAGGTTTACACGAAGCACGAGGAATGGGACCAGCTCCGCGCGCTCTACCAGGGACGCATCGAAGCGACGACCGACGCGGGCGCCAAGCTCGACTTGCTTCTCCAGCTCTGCTTCCTCTTCGAGGAGATCCTGGACGAGCCCAAGCACGCGATCTCGAGCTACGAGCAGGCGCTCGAGCTCGACCCGACTCACACGCCGTCACGCAGGGCCCTGCAAAGGCTTTACGCCCGCCTCCAACGTTGGCCGGAGCTCGCCGAGCTGCTCGAGAGGGACCTCGACGAGGCGAGCGGACAGGAGGCGGTTGACCTCGCCTACGAGCTCGGCACGATCTACGAGAACCGGCTCGGCCGCGTCGTCGACGCCGTGGACCACTTCGAGCTCGTGCTGGCGTCGAGCCCGACGCATCTGCGTGCCCAGGAGGCGCTCGAGCGGCTGATGGGCAATCGCGATGAGCGGCAGCGCGTCGCCTCGATTCTGCAGCCTATCTTCGAATCACAGGGCGCGTGGGGGGAGCTCGCGAAGGTCCTGGAGGTGCAGCTGGAGGACCTCAGCGACCCAAGCTCTCGGGCGGCGCATCTGGTGCGCATCGGCGAGCTGAGCGAAACCAAGCTCCGAGATGACGAGCTCGCGTTCGACGCCTACGCCCGCGCCGTTCGCGAGGATGCGGCGGATGGCGTTGCCCGTTCGGATCTGGCGCGGCTCGCCTCCAAGCTCGGACGTCATCGTCAGCGCGCGGAGCTCCTCGAACGGGGCCTTGCCACGGTCGGCGACGACTTCGTCAAGACGGAGATTCTTGTCGAGCTGGCCGAGCTCTGGGACGTGTCGGAGCCCGAGCCTGTGGAAGCGGAGAAAACCTATCAGCAGCTGATTCGGGCCGAGCGGGACAACCCGGAGATCGTTCTCAAGGCCTCCCGCGCTCTCGAGCGCCTTCACGCCGAGTCCGGCGATGACGCCGCGCTCGCACGCGATCTTCGTCGTCAGCTTCAATTTGAAGAGGATGAGGCACGTCGCGACGAGCTGTATCCGATGCTGGCAGATCTGTTCGAGACGACGTTGCACGACGCGGACGCTGCGATCGAGCTCCACCAAGAGCGTCTGGAAAACGATCCGACGCAGGTCGATGCGCTTGCGGCCCTCGAGCGGCTCTACGCGTCGCAGAACCGCTGGGAGCCCTTGGTCGAGGTGCTCGAGCGCCGCGCCGAGCTCTGCGACGAGGAACAGGAGCAGCTCAGCCTGGCCAGGCGTGTCGCCGAGGTCCACGAAGAGCGGCTCGGCAGCGTCGAGAACGCGATTTCGGCGCATCGCGATCTGATTTCCCGCTTCGGCTCCGACGAACCAAGCTTGGCGGCCCTCACGCGGCTGTACCGGCAGACCGAACGCTGGCCGGAGCTCCTGGAGATCACCGAAATGCGGGCCGTAGACGCGGACGATCCGGAACGACGCACGGGCTTCCGATTCGAGGCTGCCGAGCTCATGCGCAATAAGACCGGCGAGGGTGAGCGGGCCTTCGAGCTCTACCGAGATCTTCTTGATGCCGTTCCGGGGCATGCGCCGACGGTGGCCGCGCTCGAAGAGCTGGCGGCCGGTGCGGATGCCTACCTGCGGGTGGCTGCCGCCAACCGATTGCTCGAGCAGTATGCGAACGACGGTCGACCCGACGATCAGGTTCGAATGCTCGAGATCGTGGCGGCGGGGGACGACCCCGGCGAACGGGTTCGTGCTCTGCTGAGTGCTGCGGAGATCTCCGAAGTCCAAAGCGAAGACCTCGACGCCGCATTCGAGCTCACGGGGCGCGCCCTTCGTGAAGGGGTGGACCTCGATGATCTCGAGCGAGTGCTAGGGGACTACGAGCGGCTCGCCGATGCGACCGGGGGAACGGCGGAGCTGATCGCTACGCTCGGACGCATCGCCCCCGAGCTGCTCGACGCCGACCTGCGGACGCAGGTGCGCATGCGGGCGGCCAGCATTGCCCGCGAACGTCTCTCCAACGACGACTTCGCGCGGACCCAGTACCAGAGCGTCCTCGACGAGCAGCCGGACCATGAGGCGGCGCTCGATGCGCTCCTGACCCTGGTGGAGGAGGCAGGCGCGACCCGCGAGCTGGTCGAGCTCCTGCGGCGCAAGGGCGAGCTCTGCGACGACCCCGAGGAGCGGGCGGCGCTCCTCGTGCGCCAGGCACATCTGTACCAAAGCGAGCTCGATGATCCCGAGTCGGCGATCGAGGCGCTCGACCGAGCGCTCGGCGAAAGCGATCACCCCTTGGCGTACGAAGGGCTCGAACGCCTCTACCGTCGAACGCAGCGCTGGGACGATTTGGCGACGCTCTACGAGCGGGAGATCGACCAGCGAATCGGGGATCCAGCCGCGGTGCGCTACGAGCTTGGTGAGCTCTGCCTCAAGTGGCTCGGGGAGCCGTTGCGCGCGTTGGACCAGTTCCGCGAGGCCTTGAGTCAGAACCCGGACCATGAACCGACGGTCCGCGCCCTCGAAGCGCTGGTCGAGCAGTCCGAGCACCGTGGCGCCGCCGCGGAGATGCTCGAGCCTCTTTACCTTCGAAGGATGGACTGGGCCAAGGTCACCGAGATTCTCGAAGTTCGTCTCGACGCCGAGGTCGACCCGAGCCAGCGGCTCGAGCTCTTGCGTCACCTCGGTGACGTCCAGGAGTCGCACCTCGAAGACCTCGACGGCGCGCTCGAGACCTACGGCCGGCTGTTTGCCGAAGACCCGCACGACCCGCACAGCCTGGAGACTCTCACTCGGCTGGCGCGTTCGCTCGGCCGATGGGATCGACTGGCGGCAATTCTCGACGCGACGCTTCGCGCGGTCGAGGTGGACGACGGCGACACCGCCGCGATCGCGCTGACGACTGCAAGGCTCTACGACCAACGCCTCGAGGAGCTCAACCGTGCAGGCTACTTCTACCAGCGGGCGCTCACCTATGATCCGAGCAACAAGGAGGCCGGCCAGGCCCTTGCTTCGGTCTATGCCCGAAGCGGCCGATGGGAACCGCTCCTAGACCTCGACCGCGAGCGGGAGAGTTTCGCAGAGAGCGACGAAGAGCGGGTCGCCATCCTGCACGAAATCGCGCGAACGGAGGTCGACGCGCTCGACACACCGCAAGACGGCGTCCTGACCTACCGCCGCATTCTCGAGCTCGATCCGACCAACGACGAGGCGGTGACCCAACTGGACGCTCTCCTCGAGCGCACCGCCGAATGGGACGAGCTCGCGGCCCACATCGAGCTCCAGATCGGAAACGCTGGGGACCCCCGACTCGCGCTCGAGCTCCGGCAGCGATTGGGCGCTCTCACCGAGACGAAGCTCGACAACCGGGCGGGGGCGCTCGACATCTACGAGGATGTCCTGGTCGACCGACCGGACTACGCCCCTGCCATCGAGGCGGTCTCGCGATTCATCGAGGACGCGGAGCACGGGCCTCGTGCCGTTCAGATTCTCGAACCGATTCATCGGCAGAGCGGCGACTGGCAGGCTCTGGTGGGTCTCCTCGAGGCCAAGGCACGACAGCTCGATGAGCGCTTCGAGCAGGCCGAAACCTGGCGCGAGGTTGGCCGCCTGTACGAGGGGCCGGGGCTCGACGCTGGCAAAGCGTTCGATGCCTGGGGCAAGGCGCTGGTCGCCGAGCCCGCCGACGAGGCGACGCGCAGCGAGGTGGACCGACTAGCCGAGGCGCTCGAGCGCTGGGAGGCCTACATCGAAACCTGCGAACAGGCGGCCGTCGCAGCGGAGGACCCCTCGCTTCAAGGGTCGTTTCTGAGAAGTGTCGCGGAGACCCAGGACCGGGAGCTCGGGGATCCCCGCGCTTCGATAGGGACCTATCGGCGGCTTCTCGAGGCCGATCCCGAGGCGGACCAAACCCTCGACGACTTGGAAGGTCTTCAAGTCATGGTCGGCGATTGGGAAGGACTTTCATGGGTTTACGAGCAGAAGCTCGAACGTGCTCAGGAGCCGGATCCCCGTGCGGAGCTTCTGTGCCGGCTCGGCGGACTCTGGGAGGAGCAGCTGTCGAGCCCCGAGCGCGCAGTCGAATACTACCAACGCGCCGCCGATGAGAAGCCCGACGACGGAGTCGCCTACGAAGCGCTCGACCGGCTCTTCGCATCGGCCAACGATTCGGAGCGGCTGGCCGACGTGCTCGAACAGCGGATGCAGGTCGAAGAGCAGCCCGAGGTTCGAGTCGAAGTGGGCATGCGACTGGCGGAGCTCTTCGAGGCACAGCTCGGCCGGCCCGATGCGGCCTGCGACGCGCTGAGGGCGGTGGCCGAGGCCGAACCCGATCATCGCGGCGCCTTGCAGGGCCTGAGCCGGCTGTACGAGCGGCAGGGGCAGTGGCCCGAGCTGGTCGAGGTGCTTCAGCGTCGGACCGATACGGCCGCGCACGAAGCCGAGCGCGTCGAGCTCACCCATCAGCTCGGCAACATCATGGAGCGCGAGCTCGACGACGAGCTGAGCGCGATCGCAGTGTACGGCCAGATTCTGCGGATCGACCCGGGGCATGAGCCCTCGGTCCAAGCGCTGCTTCGGATCACCAAGCTCGCGGACTACCGCGAAGACGCAGCTTCGGTGCTCGAGCCTTACCTTCGCGCGCAGGAACGCTGGAACGACTTGGCCACGCTGCTTCGGCTGCGGGCCGATGCCATGACAGACCCGCAGGACAAAGCGGAGCAGCTGGTCGCCTTGGCGGAGGTACACGAGCATGGGCGCAAGGACCCGAGCTCTGCGCTCGACGCCCTCCTGCAGTCGATCGGAGAGCGACCCGAAGACGAGGAGATTCTCGATCGGGCCGAGAGCCTGGCTGCCGGGCTGGAACGTTGGTCGGACCTGGTAGAGGTCTTGTTCGCGGAGGCGAGCGCTAGCTTGGATACAGGACGGGGCGCAGCCCTCTATGGACGGGTGGCGCGGATCTGCGAAGAAGAGCTCGGGGATTTGAGCAGAGCGATCGACGCGCAGGAGCGGGCGCTTTCCTTGCTGGGTGACGATTCGGCGACCCTCGAGACCCTCGACCGGCTTCTTCAGCAGACTCAGCAATGGGACCGCGTGCACGAGGTCATCTCGCGCCGATTGGACTTACAGAGCGCGGACCGGCCGACGCTCCTGCTCAGGCAGGGGCGCCTTCGCGCCGAACAGTTAGGCGACTACGAGGGTGCGTTGGGTGCATACGAGAAGGCGATGGAGCAGGACCCCGGGCGCGAAGACACGCTGGCAGCGGTGCGACGCCTGGCCGCCAAGCCGCAGGTCGCTGCAAGCGCGCTCGACCTGCTCGAGGCGCACTACCGGGGAGCCGGCGACTTGGAAGAGGTGGTTCGGCTCTACGAAGAGCGCGTCGAGCTTGCGGAGACCGACGCAGATCGCGTCGCGCTCCTCACCGAAGCCGCCGCGATTTGGGAAAACGACATCGGGCGTCCCGAGCAGGCCTTGAAGGCCCTGCGCGACGCGGTGCGAACCGACCCTCGCGACCTGTCCCTCATCGATTCGCTCGAGCGCCTCGCCGAGGAAGCTGAAAACTGGGAGGCGCTCGATGGTCTGGTCGAGGAGATTGGGGAGCACGGAGACCTCGATCGCCGGGAGATCTACCAGCTGCGGCTGCGATCGGCCGGCTGGTACCTGGACCGCCTGTCCGACCCCCGCTCGGCCGAGCGCGAGCTCACCGCGGCGCTCGGGCTCGACCCGGAGCCGCTCGAAGCACACGCTCGACGCGTCGACTTAATTCGATCGCAGGGGCGGACGAGGGACTTGGTGAACGCGCTTCGCGCCTGGGCCGAGGTCGATCCGGGCAGCGATCGGCGCATTGTCCTGCTGCGCGAAGCGGCGGAGCTGGCGTGCGCCGAGCTCTCCGAGCCGGAGCTCGCCGCGGATTGCTATCAAGAGCTGATCTCCATCGAGCCCGAGGACATCGACGCCCTCCGGGCCCTGGTCACGATTCGACGCGATCAATCGCGATGGAACGAGGCCGTTGGGCTGCTCGAGCGGCAAATGGAGCTCACCGCGGGCAACGAACGTGCCGAGGTGGCGCGTGCAACCGGGCAGGTGTACCGGGACCTACTCGACGATCCGCGGGCCGCCATTCGCGCCTACGAGGTCGCTTTCGAGATCGATGAGAATGACGTGGGCACGATGGATGCGCTCGAATCGCTCTATCGCGACAACGATCGGCTCGAGGCGCTTCGGAGCTTGCTCGAACGCCGGGTCAGCTCTGCGGGTGACGAGGATCGGATGGCCGTGCAGCTTCGGCTCGCGAAGCTCTACGAGCAAGCGTTCACGGACCAGGCCGCCGCGATCGACATATTCCAGCAGGTCTTGCTGGCCGACCCGAGCCACGAAACGGCGAACGCCGAGCTCGACCGACTGTATCAGGCGACCGGTGCATGGGATGAGCTCATCGCGCTACTGCTCTCGAGAGTCGGCCATGCATCGAGCGACGTGCAGCGCGGCCTGCTTGCGCGCATCGCGGACCTGCACCTCGGCAAGCGCAACGACGAGGAAGCTGCGATCACGATCTACGAGCGCATCAACGCGGACCTCGGCTCGGACGAGCAATCCCTCCGCGCGCTCGCCGGGCTCTACGAACGCAGAGGGAGCTGGACCCGGGTCGCCGACACGCTCGAACGGCTCGCCGGTCGCCTCGACGGGGAAGCCGCCATTGAGCTCTCGCATCGAGTTGCGGACGTTTGGGAACAGAAGGTCGGCGATATCGCGCAGGCGGGACGGGCGCTGCGAGGGGCGCACGAGCGATTCCCGCAGGACGCCGATACGCGCGAGAGACTCAAGGCCTATTACGAAACCGACGGTGACTATGGGGCACTCGTCGAGGTCCTGGACGGGGAGCTTCGAGCCGCGGGCTCGGACGCCGACCGGCTGACGCTGCTGCGGGCAATTTCCGACGTCTACCGAGACAAGCTCGACGCCCCGGGCGAAGCGGCGAGCTACCTCGAGCGCGCGGTCGAGCTCGACGGCTCCGACCGGGCCGCCTTGGTGCCGCTTTGCGATCTGTACATGGCGGCGGGCCGTCAGCAGGACGCCGTGCCCATCCTTCGTCAAATCATCGAGAGCTACGGGCGGCAGCGGAGCAAAGATCTCGCGGCGCACCAGCACAGGCTCGGCCAAGCGCTGGCGGCGATGGGCGACGCAGAGGGTGCGCTCGCCGCCTACGACGCGGCCTTCAAGATCGACCTCACCAACGTCGCGATTCTTCGAGACCTCGGCAAGCTCACCCACGCAGCCGGCGACCTCGACCGCGCGCAGAAGAGCTTCCGCGCGCTCTTGCTCCAGAAGCTGGAGCCGGACTCCGGCATTCAGAAAGCCGACGTCTATTTCTACCTCGGCGACATTGCCGCCAAGACCGACGACACGCGCAAAGCGATTACGATGCTCGAGCGGGCCCTTGCAGAAGACTCAGGCCACGCGCAGGCTGCGGAGCTGTTGGCAGAGCTAAAGGGTTGAACCATGGCCAAAGGAAAGGTCGCAATCGATGGCGAGGTCTTCGATCGCGACGAGGCACGCGTATCGGTCTTCGACCGCGGCTTCCTCTATGGGGACAGCGTTTTCGAGGTGTATCGGACCTACGCGGGCGTGCCCTTCGCGGAGCGGGAGCATTTGGAACGGCTCGCCCGCTCAGCGGCCCGCATCATGATCCCCATGCCGGTGTCGATCGAGACGCTTTGTTCCGAGGTGCGGGCAACCCTCGAGGCAGCGGGCGAGGGGGACTGGTATGTGCGGGTCATCGTGACGCGAGGCACCGGCCCGCTCACCTATGACCCCACGACCGCCCAAAGTCCGCTCCGCGTGATCATCGCAGCCCCCGTGTCGGTGCCGCCCGCCGAGCGCTACGAGCAGGGCATCGCGGTCGCGCTGCTCGAGGCTTCCCGGCCAACCGATGACGTGCGGGCAGCGGGCGCCAAAGCGTCGAACTACCTGGCCAACCTGCTCGCGGTCCACGAGGCCCAGCAAAAGGGCGCGCAGGAGGCACTCATGCTTGGACGTGAAGGCCAAATCCTCGAAGGCGCATCGAGCAACCTCTTCATCGTCACGGGCGGCAAGGTGCGGACCCCCGAGCCACAGCCGGGAATCCTGGTGGGCATCACCCGGGCGACGGTCATCGCCGCGGCCGCAGACGAGGGCATCGAGGTCATCGAGGGCGAAGTGCGGCCCGAGGATCTTTACGGCGCCGATGAAGCCTTCCTCACGAGCAGCATCCGGGAGGTGATGCCGGTGGTGTCCGCGGAGGGTCGAACGATCGGGGATGGGAGGCCTGGTCCAGTTACAAAACGGCTGCACGCGGGCTATTTACGGGCCGTATCGCAGGCGACAGGGGCGGGGGTTTGACCGCTCGGCCGAGGCGAAGTACACGCTGCGGCCAGGACGAATCGAATGTCGGATACAGGTAAGACGAAGGCGAAACGGCGCCGCAAGGTCGCCGCTCAAGGCAAGGACCGCAAGAAGAAGCTCGAGAAGCTCGGGACGACCCCGAAGTTCCCGCTCGACCCGGAAGAGGCTCCCGCCTCCAAAGCCTGAGAGCGAGCCCCGTGGTCGGCGCAAAGCGGAGACTTTACGGGGCCAGACCCGGTCGCACGCGCAAAGCGGCGACTATGCGGGGTCAGTGAAGGGTGTGCGACTCGCCGTCGTGCTCGACGATCGGAATGCCTGTATCGGCGGTCATGTCGGTTGAGGCGATTGGGGCGGGCGGAGGCTCGCTCGTAAGGCGCAGCGCTTCGAGCTCTTCGCGATAGGCCATTTGCTGCAGCTTCGCGTGGTGGTAGCGGCGCCGCCTGCGGTACGCGAACACGACGAGGAACGCGGCGGCGACCCAAATCGTCGAACCGGCAAAAAGGGCAGGCAGGATTCGGTACCTCGTCCGAAGGCTTTCGCGCCACTCGCGTTCGAGGCCGATGCGCGTCCAGCCGTAGGCGCTTGCGAGCGCGGTATCGAACGTCTCGCCCTCGCGCATCGATTGAATCAATCGATGGAAGCGGCGCTCGTCATTGTCGGTGCGGCGCAGGAAGCCGACGACGTCCGCGCTCTGGGCATAGGCGACGTTCACTTCGTGCGGACGAGTTGGGAAGCGGTCGTCGAGCTCGGAGAGCCGGAGCATCGAGCGCTGGGCGGCCGCCCGCAGCAGCGACTCCATTCGTGGGAGCAAGCGCACCTCGGATTGGTGAATCGCGACGCCTTCGTTGAACCAGCGGGGCACCGAGTGGCCGAGCACCGCCCGATGGAGCGCTACGTGCGAGAGCTCGTGGACGAGGACCACCTCGAGATCGGGGGGCTGCCAGGTCTCCGGCGCCGACATCGTCAAGAGGATCACGCCCCACTGCGAGTAGGCGACACCGGTCGCGTAGTCGGGCGGGGGATGGCCGTAGGGCGCCATCGCCCGCATCTCGCGAGGATTTCGCGCGACGCGGATGATGAGCTGATCGTCGATCGGTACACCGAAGTTGTCCGCCAGCTCGGCCCAGTGGCTCTCGACGCCATCGATGAGGGCATCCACCCGACTTCGCTCGGACTCCGGGAAGGTCCACGTCACCGCTCCCACGCGCTCGGTTGCGTACCCATCGAGCGGCGACGGCAGCGAGGGGGCGGGCGCTTGCTGAGCCAATGCACCGGCGGACGCCGCGGTGACGGCGAACGCGCAAAGCAATGCCCTAAACGAAGCGAGATGGGGTCTACTCTTCACCGGGTCTAAAGCTTAGCAGCGGGGGTCCCGGCTCGTTAGTACGACGTCGATCTATGATGAGGTAGGTTACACCTCCCGCGAGGAGCACCCCGGCGACCAAATACGGCCAAGCCTTTTTGATCCTGCGTTTCGCCCTCGATTCGTCCGCCGGCGGTTTGGGTTCGTTCACTTTTACAGCAGCCTGTTCCGGGGGCGCCGGAACGGGTTCAGACCAACGTAGCTGCGCTTGCGCTGCGCGGCTTTGGATGAATTTCAGTCGCTGCTCGGCGCTGCTGTCGTCGAACTCGAGCGCGCCTTCATAGAACTGCGTCGCGCTCACGTCGAAGACCTCCAACACGATCGCGCCTTCGCGATGCACGACCAGCAAGGCATCGGCGCCGGCAATGATCCCGATGCGCCTGTAGGAGCTCAGGTCTTTGCGCGGATCGAAGCCGAGGCCGCGGCGAAGGACGCGAAGCCCCTCGAGCCCATCGTCGACGATCGTAGGCTCCCCGCGCATGGCCGCGCGCAGCGCGGGGTCGGTTGGGACGCGGAGCCCCGAGCGCTTCACCTCGGTTTCGAGGAAGGCGGCGGTCTGCCGCAGGGTTTCGTCGGGGTCGCCGGAGACGACGACGGCGAGCTTGGGGGGAGGGGGGGTAACAGCGTCAGCGTCAGTGTCAGCGTCAGCGTCAGTGTCAGTGTCAGTTTCAGTGCCCGTGTCCTGGGCCTGCGCCAGGGTGGGCC
>SHLP01000059.1 GCA_004283055.1 Deltaproteobacteria bacterium | reverse complement strand
GTCGCAATCTTGGGCCGTGCAGAGCGCACGTTCATTGACCTGCGACGGGGATAGGCCATGCTTCTCAAGCCCGGTAGGAAGGATTGGTCGGCCGGCAGTCCCCGTGATAGACCTCGCGAGTTCGAAGGAAGAACCCATGAGCGGTCCCCGTCGCATCCGGCTTTCGGAGCACACCCTCGAAATCGTCAGTGACGCGGGCGAGGGTGCGCAAAAAGCAGCGATTGCGTTTGCTCAACTCTGCGCGAATTCAGGCAACGGCCTGTGGACCGTCGAGATCATACCATCGGAGATTAGGCCTCCGCCCCACACGACTGGAAGCGCGAGCGGCAACCGGATTCGCTTGGCAGAGCGCGCCCGGGTCACGAATGCGGGCAATCGCGCTGATGTCGTGCTGGCCTTCAACGAAATGGCCCTGCTGTCTCGCCTCGAAGCGGGAAGTCTGGCCGACGAAGTCCTCGTGCTGATCGACGACCAGTGGGGCACGCATGACGACGAGGAGTATCGACTGTCTTACCGCCGGGTGCTCGAGAAATTTCGAGAGCGCGGAGCGACCATCGTCGAGGTTCCGCTCGAAAAGCAAACTCTCCGTCACGCCGCAGATGCACAACAGGGTAAGAACATGTTTGCGGTCGGCATTTTGTGTGCTCTCTACAGCAAAGACCTGGACCTGCTCGATGATGTGATTCGCGACATCTTCAGGGCGAAGGACCGCGAGGTGATCGAGTTGGCAGTCAGGCTCGCAGCCGCCGGTCACGACTACGGACTCACGCACCTGGATCGATGCTTCGAAATTGATGCGCATCCAACCGACGTCGCCAAGGTGGCGATGAACGGAAACACTGCTTTAGCGCTTGGCGCCGTCGCGGCCGGATTCGAAATCTGCTCGATGTATCCGATCACACCGGCAACATCTGCTTCGCACTCGCTATCCGAGATCTTCGAAGATTTCGGTGGTTTCGTGCATCAGGCCGAAGACGAGATCGCCGCGATCGGGGTGGCGCTCGGGGCCTCGTACGCTGGAAAAACCGCGCTGACGATCACCTCGGGGCCCGGCATGGCCTTGAAAACCGAGTTCCAGGGCTTGGCCGTGATGACCGAGACCCCGCTCGTCATCGTCGACGTTCAGAGGGGTGGACCCAGCACCGGCCTACCGACCAAGATCGAGCAGTCAGATTTGCTTCACGCGCTGTACGGCGCTCCAGGGGACGCGCCCAAGGTCGTGATCGCACCGAGCACCATCGAAGAGTGCTATTATGTTTTGTCGCTCGCGCGAAAGATCGCCGAAGAGTTCCGGATGCTCGTCATCGTCCTGTCCGATGCAAACCTCGCGACGGGCCAGCAGCTCTTCGATCGCCCCGATGTTTCCCAAGCCCCACGGCGTCCTCCGCTCGACCTCAGCCCCGCGAAGCCGGGAGCCCTGCCCTACGATTGGGATCCGACGACGGGCCTTTCGCAGCGCCTGATCCCCGGGCAGCCCGGCGGTACGGGCGTGACGACCTCGCTCAACCACGATCGCGATGGGAAGGCCTGCTATGACGCCGAGCGCAACCAACGCGGCCATGCGATGCGAAGCCGCAAGCTCGCCGCGTTGCAACAGACCTTGAACCCGCCGAGCGTGCATGGAGCGCCCGAAGGCGACCTCCTCCTCGTCGGTTGGGGCAGCACGCGGGGTGCGATCGAGGAGGCTGTCGACCTGGCGCGCGGGGAAGGCCTCTCGGTTTCTTCGATCCACATTCAGTTCCTGAGCCCCCTGCCCCCCGGCCTGCACGAGATCCTCTCACGCTTTGGCCAAATCGTGACGGTGGAGCTCAACTACAGCGACGACTGGAACGACCCGCTCATTACAAAAGAGAATCGTCGCTACGGCCAGTTGGCGTGGATCCTGCGGGCGGCCACCCTGCAGGACATTGACTGTATTGCGAGGGTCCCCGGCCGCCCGTACATGCCGGTGGAGATCCTCGAAGAGATAAAGCGCGTCCTCGGCGATCGAAAGCAAGTCGCAACTCCGACACTCACTGCAAGCAAGGGGGTACACTGACGATGTCAACGCTTACGGAGTTATGCTTGCTCGAAAGCGATACGAGTGATGCACACACCCTCGAGGACTATGACGCCGAGCGCCCCCGATGGTGCAGCGGATGCGGCGACCATGGCGTGCTTGCGGGGCTGCAGCGCGTGCTCCGCAAGCACAACCTCGACCCAGAAAACGTCGTCTCGGTGTCCGGCATCGGATGTTCCAGCCGCCTACCCCACTATCTCAAGACATACGGATTTCATGGCATCCACGGGCGTGCGTTGCCGATTGCCACGGGTGTGCGTCTCTCACGCCCCGAAATTCCGGTCGTCGTCATCATGGGGGACGGCGACTGCTTCAGCATTGGCGGCAATCATTGGCTACATGCGATTCGGTACAACATCAATGCGGTGGTCCTGGTGCTGGACAACGAGGTGTATGCGCTAACCAAGATGCAGGTTTCACCCACGACCCCGGACGGATGGAAAACCAACACCACGCCCCGGGGCACGTATCTCAAAGCCATGAACCCTCTGAGCGTGGTGATGGGGATGACCAACGTTTCGTTCCTCGCCCAAACGGCTACCTGGCTCCCCGCCCACCTCGACGAGACGATTGAAAAGGCCTGGGAGCATCATGGACTTTCCTTCGTCCGTATCCTCCAGCGGTGCCCGGTGTTCATGCCCAAGGCGTTTGGCGAGGGCGGGGTGCACTTTCCTGTCGTGTTCCTCGAGCACGAAGAAGGCGTCCCCGTTCACCCTTCACTATTGAAGCGCGGCCCCGTTCAGGCTCACAACCATCGCGATATCCACGAGGCCCAGCGTGTTGCGGTTTCGGTAGACCCATGCCCGATGGGTCTGATTTATCAAAACCCCGATGTCCCTTCCTATGAAGAGATTCGATGGCAACGCCAGGAGCGGCCTGATCATCGAACCTTCCTTCAGCGCCTCGACGCCGCGATGGACCGTTACACCGTCGGCTAACCTGTGTGGCCTTCATGAAAGAGCAGATCCACCAATCCGTCGAAGAGGTTTTGCGTCAAGCGAGCACCGCTCTTGCGGACGCTTTCGAGGAGAGCATCCGCGAGCTCAGTGCGCTCGTCCGTCTCGACGATTATCATCGACATGGGTACGATCCCGATCAGCTCGAGCAGGCCCTTGGGCCCCTCGCGGCGACCAACATGAACATCGGTTCGTTGTCACGCGTGCTCGGCGAGAGCAAACACTCGCGGGCAATGACACCGGAGCGACTCCGGCGCGTTGAGGAGCTCATCAAAACGCTTGGCGAAATGAAGGAGGCCTTGGCGACCCGGCTGCTCACTTCCGCCGCTGCGGAAATCGAGACGGACGAGCAGGAAATTCTGGCCCTCGCCGAGGAGCATTTCAATCGATTCGCGCGCGTCTTTCGAACCGTGCGCATCGCGCAACTCGAGCTGCGCGGCAAGTACGACTCTCGAATCCACGACCGCGTCTGCACGAGGTTCACCTGGCGGCAGCTGAGCCCGGCGGAGCTCCGCTCTTGCCCCCCCTTTTTGGTGATGGCGCGCCTCGATGGCGACAGCGGCCCGCAGTTGCGGAAGGTAATGACGCTGCTCCAGAGCGGAATGCCGATCAAGGTCGCGGCTCTACGCTCTCGCCTTCGTGACGTGCACTCCACTTCGGTCGACGCGGGTGTGCCTTGCACGATGACGATGGAGACCCTGCCGCTCGCGCTGCGCGGCGTCTACTTCGTCCAGACCTGTGTGGCCGCGTCGGATTTCGAGAAACAACTATTCGAGGGCCTCACCGCCCCGCGTCCTGGCGTCATTTCGGTCCTCTGTCAGCGCGACGACGAGGAGCAGAGCGCGTTTCAAGCTCGCGCTGAACGTGCCGTCCGCGCCCGGGCCTTTCCGATTTGCATTTACGATCCGGATCGCGACGAGCGATTCGTCCTTTGCTTCGACCTCTCGTCCAACCCATCGCCCGACACGCTTTGGAGCCACGACACTCTCTCTGCGAGTGACGTGCAGGGCCAGGCCGTTGAAAACGAAGAGCCGTTCACTTTTGCCCACTTCGCCGCCTTTGAATCGGAATTCTCCGAAGAACTCAGCGACGCACCCGCCAACGCCGATAATCTGGTCTCGTTGACCGATTACCTGGAGCTCACCCGACGGCAACGCGTGGAGAAGCTTCCCTTCATCTCACTCGCCGGAAACGATGGCAGCATCGTCCGCAAAGTCGTTTCCACGACGCTTGCCGCTCAGTGCTTGGAGCGCCTCCACCTGTGGCGCACCCTCCAGGAAATCTCCGGCATCGATAACCCGCACGTGAGCATCAGCGCGAAGACCCTTCAGAAGGAGCTGGGCGCTCAGCAACGAGCAGAGCTCGACGCTCTAAGGCGTCAAATGGAGGACGACGCCGCGCGCCGTGAGCATGCCGCCACTGCCGCCGCGATACGCAAACTCGTCGCCCACCTCACTGGAATCGAACCTCCCGGTCAGCCTTGAGCGCCACCGCGAAAAGAGATCGTGCCGAGGTCGGGTCATTCGTTGAGTGCGAGCGACCAGACGTGCAGGCCGAGCAGATCGCGACCCGCGGGCGGAGCAACAAACACACAATTCGGTTGATTCGGTTCCCCTCTGCGGCCGCAGTGCCATCAGAGCGCCGCGGATGGGGCCTGATGAGAGAGAGTCATGCGCAACGTGAAGGCCTAATCGAAGCGCCGGACCCAGATCTCCCAGTGCCAGGTGAGCCGCTGCATCCAGATGACGAAGGCTCGGCCTCGTCCGTCGATGGCTACTCTAGGCTCCGCAGACGCATTGGCATCGCCATCGATGCGCACCGGGGCCGCCCATTGGTGCCTCGGGCTGAAGCGATTGGCCCACAGCCGATCTTCGTCACCGAGTGCCTGCCTCCACACGGCGAACGCATTGCCCATGCGATCCATCACGAGCCTGACCTGGTCGGCATCATCATCGCCGGATTGGTCGATGGGCCCGGGCGCGCTCCAACCTTCGTCGGGTACGAACCGCGATGCCATGATGACTCGCCTCACGCCGTCGTGTTGCGACCATACGGCGAGAGCATTGCCTGCGTCGTCGATCGCGACTTGTGGATGGGCAGCATCGCCGGGCTGCGTCTCGAGAAGCACCGGTTCGCTCCAGTCTTCCGACGGGCTCCAGTGACTCGTCCACACGTCCGAGGACTGTCCGTCGAATTGCTCCCAAACCAGCACCGCGTCCCCATTTTTGTTCATGGCGACACGGACATGCTGCGACCGCGCGAAGACGCCCGGGTTGATCACCTGGAGCTCGGTCCAGCCGAGCGCATCGCGATAGATGCTCGCCGCGATGCAGAAGCCGAAGCCGGGGCAAAAATACTGCATGGCGAGGATCACGGTGCCCTTGGTGTCCCCTGCTAGCGCGGGCTCTGCGTTGCCCTCGTCCTCGGTCAGCACCTGGGCTTCCGACCAACCCGCCCCGGGATCATATCGACTGACCCAGACGTTCAAGCTGCTGGTACCCGACTGGGCCCACGCCGCCGTCACGACCCCGAAGTCGTCGACGAGCACCTCGGGAGGATTGACCGTGCCGGGCAGCGCTTCGAGTCGCTCCATCGGGCTCCATTCGGATTGGGCGGCGTCGAACCTCTGCGCCCAGAGGTCCCGGAAGCCGCCGTTCATGAACTGTCCCGTGACGATGAACGAGTTGCGGTCGCGATCGATGGCGACAGCCGGACGGTTGGGGCTGCGTTCAGGCTCTACCTCGGGCGTCACATGCCTAAACGGATCCGTCCAACCGGCATCGGGGTCGAAGCGCCTCGTCCAGAGGTAGTTCTTCTGGCCGTCGAAGTGCTTCCACAGGCCCAGCGCTTCCCCGCTGCCCGTCATGGCAACGCGCGGATACTGGGAGGGTCCGTCAATATGGTTGTCGAATCGCTCGGCGCTGCCCCATTGGCCATCTCGTGTTTCGAAGCTCCAGGTGTACTCGCCGACGAGCAGCGCACCCGGCTCGCCCACGAACGGAGCGCGGATGGTCGCCGTATACGTGCCCTGGAGCGCCAAGGGATCGGCGGGGGTGAAAGTGATCGTCCCCGACGACGCGTCGAGCTCAACGGTACCGTCGATCGAATCGCCGTGCGGGTCCTCGAGCACCAACAGACTATGGATCGACGCTCCGTCGACGATGAGGGCCGCGGCGATCTCCGCGCGAACCGTTTCGTCGAGCTCCACACCTCTTTCATCTGCCGAAGGCCACGTGCGCATCACCGGGAGGGGGACCGTTGCGACGCCGCCGTCTCCCTGATACTCGAACGCTCCGATGTCCGCTTCTGCGACGCCATCGCCGTCGCCGTCCATCGGTCGTGGTTTCCCACCGAAGTCGTCGAGGGGGAGGTCCACGAGCAAGGTGTCGCCAGCGTCGATCACCGGAGACATCGCTCCGATGTCGAAGTCGCCCTCTTCCGGATTCAAGAACAGTGGATCTCGTGAGATGTTGGATCGTTCCCCGGTGTAGTCCGAGCAAGCCCCGCCGTATGCCGCCGCACCCTCGCTGAAGACATCGTTGTAGGCGAAGATGGGCTCTCGGGCGCCGTAGGTGCTGTCGCAGAGCACGGCGACCTGACCGAGCTTGCCGACGATGATGTTGTTGTAGAGCGCAGCCTGCTCCTGAAAGCCTGCGGCATGCACACCCGACCCCATCGGGCTGTGATTGTTGGCAATGGTGTTGTTGACCAGCCGGGGCCCACGCGCGCCAGACGGAACCAGCCACGCCAAGCCCCCACCTTCGGCGGCCACGTTCCCATGAACGAGGTTTTGCGTGATTAGAGCGTCCGAGCGGTTGACCAAGCGGATCCCACCGCCGTCGTAGGCCGCCACGTTGTTGCGTATCTCATTTCCTCGGATCGTAGGATCGCCAGCGGCGAACAGCGAGATGCCGCCACCGTCCGACGTGGCATTGTCGGCAATGAGGTTGTCGATGACCTCGGCCACGCTAGCGCCTCCAATGTAGATGCCCCCGCCTCCGGTCCCTCCGCTGCACCCAAACTTGGCATTGCCAACGATTTGATTTCGGATGACGAGAGGAGAGCCAAAGCGGATGCTGATACCCGCGCCCGCACAAGCCAGGTTGTCGACGATGATGTTTTCGGCGATCGACGGTGAAGCGGCTTCGATTTTGATGCCGCCACCATTACTTGCGAGTCCGTTCGTGATGGTGAAGCCCTGCAAGACAGCGCTCCGGGTTTCCTGACTGTCAAACGTGACGACCGGGCCCTCGGAGCCTGAGATCGAGGTGGCCGATGCGCCCTGTTCCGCAACCACGGCAATTTCTTTGCCGTTGAAGTTGATGCTCTCCGCGTACGTTCCAGCGCGCACCAATATGGTGTCGCCGTAGAACGCAGCGTCTATTGCCGCCTGAATCGTGGAGAAGTCGCATCCTTGGGCGCACACCGTGGCCGTCGCGCCGATCGGCGTGCAGGCGCCAGCGATGCACTCGCCCGAGACGAGACCGAAGCGGCAGGCGGAGCCATCTTCCACCGAAACGTGACCGCATGAACCATCGGCCGGGTCGCACTGGTCGACGGTGCAGTCGTCGTCGTCCGTGCAGTCGACCTCCGCGCAGACAAACGGTGAACCCACTTGCAGGTGGGCCACGTACGAACCCGAGGCGCCCCCTGGCGCCTTTACTTGGATACGGATCGTGTTGAGGCCGGGCTCTAGTGCCGTGTCCACGTCACCGCCTCCAGCGGCGGCTGCCATGACCGTGACGCGCCCCGAGACCGAGTACCGGTTCACCCATACCTTGGCCTGCGGGTCGGTCGGACGCACCCGAATCGACGCGAGGTCCGAACCGAGCGGCAACCAGGCTGCGTAGCTCCGCACGCCGGGCTGGAGGTCGATCTGGTCTTCACCATCGACGACGATGGCGAGCTCCGCCAGCGTCGTGTCGCCCGACCTGCAGCTCATGCCCCCGCTGGTTTGGAGCAACGCCGGTGAGAGCGCCGCGATGAGCAGTGCGGGTGAGAGCCACGCCCTGCGAGCTCTCGCCGTGTCGTCCTGCCTGTAGCTGGAGACCATCTGCCTTTTCACTAGTACCAGACCCTGGGGAGCCCAGCGAGAACAAAGACCCTCTCCGCCGGTTACGACGAGCGACATTGCAAGGAGTACGGCGCAATTGAGCTCCTGACCTGAGGCTGACGGGCTCACAGAAGACCCGTGCCGAACGGAGCATACGATGGTGATCGAGGTCAGGTTGCGGCGTTGACCGGTCGCAGGGCGGGATGATAGCCGTTCGCCATGCCTTCGCTTCGATTCCAAGCGCTCAGCCTCTGTCTCCTTACCGCGTCCATGGGCGGCTGCAGCAGCAGCTCCAGCGAGCCCGAGCTCGGCACGAAGGTGTTTTCGCTTGCAAACGGATGCGTCTCGATTTCGACTTCGGCTGGTACGCGCTTCATCGCCCCATCGGAGTCCGGTGACGCCTTCGAAGCGTCCGCGTCCGCCGGTCTCGAGCAGGCATCGCGCTTCCGCATGCGCGCCGCCGATCTCGGCACCTACCTGCTGTTCGATCGAGCCGAGCAGTACCTCGTCTCGGACGGTAGTTTTCTCCAACGGGCCTCGGCGCTCGAGTCCGACACCGTCAAAGTAGGCGATGTCATCGAGATCGACGATGAGTTCCAGTCGGAGGGCGAGTGGGAGGTCGAGAGCTTGGCCGGGCGCTTCTGGCTCCGGCACCTGAAGTCGGGCGGCTACCTCGCCGAATCCGGGATCGTGGCCGAACGCCGGAACGCCGATGCTGTAGAGCTCGTCGAGCAGTCCGGCTGCGCAACGTTCCGTGAGCTGACGGTCGACGCAGAAGGCGACGTAGCACCGATCGAATTCGAGGATGGCTCGGTCTTCGGATTCGCCGAGACGCACTCGCACCTGCTCACAAACTTCGGCTTCGCGGGGGGCGGCCTCTATCACGGCTCCGCGTATCACCGGCTCGGCGTCGAGCACGCGCTGCCCGACTGCGAGATCCCGCATGGCGGGGAAGGCCGTAAGGACCTGCTCGGGTACTCATTCGACAACCGTGGCCTATCGGTTCAGCAGGTCCTGCTTCCGCTCGTCGCGGGGGAAACTCCGGGATTCAACCACGCGACCGCCGGCTATCCGGACTTTACGTCGTGGCCGAACGCTCGAGAGAGCGCCACACATCAGACCCAGTACTACAAGTGGATCGAACGTGCGCATCTCGCCGGGATGAGGCTCCTCGTCCAGCACGCGATGACGATCAAGTTTCTCTGTGACACCTTCGTTGCTTTGGGAAACGAGCCCGCTCGCTTTGAATGCAACGACATGGTTTCGGTCGATCGGATCATCGAAGAGACGTACAATTTGGAACGGTATATCGATGCGCAATCCGGCGGCCCGGGCAAGGGCTGGTTCCGCATCGTCAAGAGCCCGGCCGAGGCGCGCGAAGTCATCCGGGCAGGAAAGCTCGCCGTCCTGCTCGGGATCGAGACGTCCTTTCTCTTCGATTGTTTTCTGGTTCCGCGGAGCGGCTTCGAGAAGTGTGACGAGACGACCGTCATCGAGAAGCTGGACGAGTACTACGACAAGGGTGTTCGCGTACTCTTTCCGAACCACAAATTCGACAGCGCGTTCTCGGCAGGAGACGGAGACAAGCGCTTCATCGACATCGGCAACTTCGCCCTGACCGGTCATTGGTCAAACTTCGTCGAGTGCTCTGAGGAGCTAAGGGACTTGCCGTCCGTGTTCGACGATGGTGGGCTTTCTTTTCCCGGGATCAACATGCCCCGAGAGGTGTACGACTCCACCCCTCCCGAATGGGAGAACGTTCGCGACTACGAAGACGATCCGATTGGAACGCTCGTCCAGTATCTCGATCAGCTCTCGTCCGAAGGTCCACGCGACGGAGAGTACTGTCAGAATGCGGGCCTCACTCCGCTCGGCGAGCTCTTGATCCAAGAAATGATGACGCGAGGGATGGTGATCGAGATCGATCACCTGCCTCGGCTCGCCTACAAACGGGCATTCGAAATGCTGGTCGAGAACGACTACCCAGCGGTGGGCACCCACGGCAACAACAATGGTGGGTTGCTCTACGAGCTCGGCGGCATCTCCAAATCAGGCTTTGGGCGCTGCCGTTCGGCGACCGAACCGGCCACGATGGATGATGGCTACCAGGCGCGAATCCAACTCATGCGGGACAAGGGAGCCTTCCCTGCCGAGGGATTCGGCTTCGACTTCAACGGCTTTGCCGGCGCGCCCGGGCCCCGATTCGGAGACGACAGCAACTGCGAAAACCAGGAAGATCCGATCACGTATCCGTTCACGTCGTATGCGGGTGACATCACTTTTCAGCAACCGATGCTCGGCAATCGCAACGTGGATTTCAACACCGAGGGCATGATTCACCTCGGCTTGGTCGCGGAGCTCATCGAAGACGTCCGCCGCGATGGGGTCTCCGACCAAGACTTGGAGCCACTGTTCAAGTCCGCGGAAGGCTATCTACGCATGTGGGAAAAGGCCGAACGGCGAGGCGCAGCGCTGAGCAGCAAAGCGCGAGAGTAGAGGGTGCGGAAAGGGGGCAGCGCTACCGGCAGTCCCCATCGGCCCTTAGCCAGCGCTCGCCGTTCATCAGGAAGTGACCGGCGTCGTTTTCTGTGAGCTCGAACTCGGCGCGGTCGCCGTCGTTGTAGAACAGCCGGAGCTTTGCGCCGCTCACAGACCATTTTCCGTAGTAGCGGCTGTGGCCTGCGTAGCTCACCGAGACCGTGCTCGAGTTGGAATACCCGCCGCTCGAGAAATGGCGGCGGAACGTGCCGTCTTCGCAAAGTGTGAGCTTTGTTTTGGCGCGGCTGCTGCCGTCGTAACTGCTCGAACCGCCGTAGGAATGAAGAGCATGCCCCGCGATCTTGCTTACCCACTTGCCCGAAGACTTGCCGGGCTTCGGCACGAAGGGCTTCTTGAACTTCGTGTTCTTCGCAACCGAGCGCCCCACGTTTTTCACGGTCGCGAACTGCGACTTGCTTGCGGTTGCGATGACGCCGACTGCAATGCCGTGCGGGCCTATCACGATCGTTGCTTCACCAGGCCATGTCGTCAATCCATGTGTAATCGAGCAGGCGACCGACGCCATCTTGGCTTTCGTCACCGGGGCGGCAGTCGGTGTCATGTAGTAGCCCTCACCCAAGTCTTGTGGCGAGGAGAGGTAGGCTTTGGCTTGGGCCAGCGTCGCCTCTTCGGCTGTGACCGCAACCATCGCTTCTTCTCCGGGAGACATCACGAAGAACTCGCCCCCGACCGAGCCTTCGTACCCCTTGGGCACTTTGAGCGAGATGCCCAGCACCTTAGAGCTAACGGTTGTGCCGGACGCATACACCTTGTCGAATTCGAGTTCTTCGGCAAATGCGAAGTTCGGAAAACCGGCGAGAATCAAAAAGGCGGTGAGAGAGAATACTTGCACTGTGAACCTCTACATGGGCGTCCGTTCGAGCGAGACCGTCGCCGAACCGCTTGGTGAGCCTGAGATCGTTTCCGAGTTGGTCGATATACCGTCCGGACCCTAGCGCGGCCAAGCGCTGTGTTGCACTCGCTGCTCGCTGCTCGCGGTGCTATTGGCCGGCGCCTGGGCCAATCGTGCAGCAGCTCACAGTGGCGCTCCTGTGGCGGCCCCAGCTTCGGGTGGACGTTAAATAGAAAAGGGGCGACCCGGCACGGACGCCAATGGTCCGTTTCGCGGTCTCGCAAAACGTCAACAAAAACAATACTTCCCCAATGATCATGCACGAGTACACGCGTCGCCATGTTCACGTCACGTCACTCGATCTCACATGATCCAAGATCGCCACGGCACCCTCACGGCACCGAGGCGCGACAACAGACCACGAACAACGAGAGAAACTGATCAGCTCTGGTTATCATTCCGCCTCACGTGGTTAGGTCACCGAGCGCGCTTGATCGCGGTCGGACGGGGAAGATCGAAGAGCGCACCAATCTCGTCGCTCGTAAGGCAAGTCCAATCCTCATCAGTTCTTGCTTGACGAGGTACACGCAGACTCTTGCAAGGATTGGCGGTTGCCTTTCCCGCCCCGATAGCGTCGGAGAAGGCCAAAGCGAGGGCGTTGAGAGCAAGGCCGCGCTGGCGGCCAAAGCTGCTCGAGGCGAGCGCACAAGCCTTCATGCACCCTACGGATGGCGCGTGGGAGAGGACGGCGTTCGGTTGATCAAGGTGCCCGATGAGCAGCGGACTCTGTCCCGCATTCGGCAGTTCCGAAAGGAGGGCCTCTCGATCCGCGCGATCGCCGACGCACTGAACGAAAGAGGTCTTCCGGCCCGCGGGAAATGTTGGCATCCCACCACCGTCGCCCGCATTCTCGCAGCGCAGTCCGCGCAGTCGGCTTAGTAATTAGGCAAGCCTCTGTGCTTCCAGCGGAGTCGACCCGCGAGTTTCGCTATTCCCATTGATGGTGCCTGCCTGGATGTTGAGCGTCTGCTGCGGGCCGACCACCACGTAGCCGTCTAGGATGTACGTCTTGTCGTAGGTCCAGTTGACGGTGCTGGCGGCGCTCGAAGTGACCTGTCCCGTGTCAGCCATCGCCTGGTGAGGATACCCAAATCCAACCCTCACGTGAAGCCCGCTCGAGATCCTCGGGCGCCATCGCCCGCGGCTCCACCAAGTCCGCGCCCGCGGCAGATCGCCAATCGAAAGGCCCTGTCCGCTTTGCCGGCGATGCGACATCACGAGCCGGTACCGCGAATATCTTCGAAGCCTCACGCGTCTGAGGCTCATGCTCCGGTCCTTCATCGCGTTCCTGGTGATTCTGTCGTGTGGCTGCGGCGGTTACACCTACGTGTCGATGGTGCATCGGGTCCTGATCGTCGAAGAACAGCGCGTCGTCGTGGGTCAGAGAACGACGACAGAGGTGACTGAGACTGGCGAAGTCGTCCGCGTGAAGGACATCCACGAGCTGCAGATCACGTACGCGTGCCGGCCAACGTAGCGGTGGGGTTGGGTGCGCTGCTTTCGGCTCTTGATGTGCCGCGTCTTTAACCTTACACGATAGACTAGAGTAATCAGTTTACCGGCAAAGCCCTTTCCCTTGCTCTCTGCAAGGCAAGGGGAGCGGGAGGTCGAGTCTTCTATCCCGGAGGTGGGATCATGAGGTTTCGCGCGCGCGCTCACATACCCCTCGTTCATCGCTTTTTGCCTCTCCTCATCGTTGCCTGGTGCCTTCCGCGTGGCGTAGCCGCCCAGACCACCTTCACCGTGACCACCACGGGCGACCTGGATGATGGCGCCTGCGACGTGGTCCACTGCAGCCTCCGGGAGGCCATCACCGCGGCGAACGTCGCCGTGGGTGGAGGGCTCATCGCCTTCCAGATCGCGGGTACTGGGCCCCAGACGGTCCAACCTCTTTCGGCGCTGCCCCCGCTCGAGGACGATGTGACCATCGACGCGACCACCCAGCCCGGGTTCGCCGGGGCGCCCGTCATCGAGCTCGACGGAAGCCTGGCCGGAAATGCGCACGGATTCGACATCGTGGGCTCCAACAACCTCGTTCGCGGGTTCGTGATCAATCGCTTCGCGTGGACTGGCATACAGATCAACACCGATTGCAACGACAACGTCATTGAAGGGAACTACATCGGAACAGATCGTTCCGGCACCGCTGCTCAGGGCAATGGAGTCGGTGTTGGAATCGGAGATGGAAGCAACAACACCGTGGGGGGAACGACTCCGGGCTCAGGCAACCTCCTCTCAGGCAACAACGAAGGGGTTACCATCGTGGGTGTCACGGCAACGGGAAACGTCGTCATTGGCAACTTCATCGGAACCGACGTGACTGGAACGGCGGCGATTCCCAACGGCGTTGGCGTGCTCCTCCTTGCGCCGAACAACCGCGTGGGTGACCTATCGCCGGAAGCCAGAAACGTCATCTCCGGAAACCAGTTCAACGGTATTGATCTGGGGCCGCCCAATGCCACAGGAAACACCATCGTCGGGAACTACCTCGGGGTAGATGCCGCGGGCACCGCCGCCCTGGGGAACGACATCGGCGTCTTCGTGAACGACGTTGCGGACAACACCATCGGTGGAGCATCCGCCGGCGCCAGGAATATCATCTCGGGGAACAGGGAGGGGGTGACTCTCTGGGACGACGGAGCCACGGGCACACTGGTGCAGGGGAACTACATCGGAACCAACGCGGCGGGGGACGCCGCGGTGCCCAACGAGATGGGAGTCCCTGTCTACTCTCCGGGGAACACCATCGGAGGAACGGAGGCGGGCGCGGGAAATCTCATCTCCGGAAACCAAGCCAACGGGGTGAATTTCTACGGTGAGTACGCCACCGGGAACGTGCTTCAGGGAAACCTGATCGGCACGGATGCGACCGGGACGACGGCCCTCGGGAATGGGGAGAACGGTGTGTTCATCGGCAACGCTGCGACCGACAACCGCATCGGCGGGACCGAATCGGGGGCCGGGAACGTTCTTTCGGGAAACACCTTCGGAATCCTCGTCGGGGACCTCTCGATCTCGAGAACGAAGATCCAGGGGAATCTCATCGGGACGAACGCCTCGGGAGATCAGGCCATCCCCAACTCCCAAACCGGAATCCTGCTCTGGGGGACCGACACCGTCATCGGCGGGATCGAGACCGGAGCTCGCAACATCATTTCAGCGAACGGGTTTGCGGGGATCGATCTAGGTCCGGGGAGTATCGGCACCGTCATTGAGGGGAACTACATCGGAACGAATGCAGCCGGGACCGCCGCCATGGGCAACGACCTCGGCATCTTCGTGAACTTCTCCCCGGACAACGTCATTGGTGGTGCGGAGCCGGGGGCCGGGAATGTGATCTCCGGCAACGTGAGCCTGAACGTCAACATCAACGGGATCGACGCATCCGGGAATACTTTCCAGGGGAATTACCTCGGTACCGACGCTACGGGGACGGTGGCCCTCGAAAACGGCCGGGCGATGCTGATCGCGGACGCTCCGGACAACACCATCGGGGGGACCCAATCGGGGGCCCGGAACGTCATTTCCGGTAACCTTCCAGGAATCAGCATCGAAGGTCCGACTGCCACGGGGAACGTTATTCAGGGCAACTATATCGGGGTGGACGTGACGGGTTCTGCCCCGCTCGGGAACCGGGGCGCGACCATCCGTTTCACCACCGGGGCGTCGAACAACACGGTCGGTGGAACCGAGGCCGGGGCCGGAAACATCATCGCCAACAGCTCCTGGGTGGGAATCGGTCTCTTCCCCGATGCGGGCACGGGGAATCGGATCCTGGGAAACGCCATCTACGACAATGGGGCCTTGGGGATCGAGCTCAACCGGGATGGGGTCACCCTCAACGATGAGGGCGACGTAGACACGGGACCGAACAACCTCCAAAACTTCCCGACCCTCGTCACCGCAGCGGCCTCCGAAAGCGGCGCCGTGATTAAGGCCGAGCTGAGGAGCGTCCCGAGCTCCTCCTTCCTAGTGGATTTCTTCTCCGACCTGACCTGCGACGAGGAAGGGCACGGGGAGGGCCGGACTCCACTTGGGAGCATGACTGTTTCCACGGATGACAGCGGCGTGGGAACTGCTATCGCGGCGTTTCCGAACATCGCAGGCAACATCGTGACGGCCACCGCTACGGACGCGGATGGCAACACTTCGGAGTTCTCCCAGTGCCTCGGGCTGGCGACACTGAGTGTCTCTCCGACCCCGAGCACCCAGACCGTCACCCAAGGCCAATCGGCGTCATACGCCATCGGCGTTTCGGCCGAGGGCGGGAGCTTCGACGAGACGGTGTCCCTGAGTTGCTCGGGGGCGCCTTCTGAGGCCACATGTTTCTTCGACCAGGACCAAATCGCGTTGGTGGATGGTCAAGCCTCGGCGACCATGACGGTCACGACTGCGGCTCCAGCGGGCGCCGGCCCAATCCTTCCTGAGATGCGCCAGGGTCCACCGTGGGTTTGGCTGGGGATGGCCCTGGTGCTTCTTGCGGGGCTCGGTATTTTGCACCGGGGAGTCGCCGCACCGCCGATCGGTCGATGGGCGGTGATGGGGGCCATCGGTGGCCTTTTGGTCCTTCTGCAACCTTCTTGCGGGACAGACGGAACCCTTCCGCCCACCGGTGAGACGCCGACGGGTACCTACGAGCTCACGATCACGGCGACCTGGGAGTCGGCACAGACTTCGTCCACGGCGACGCTGGTCGTTCAATGAGATGGTCGTCTACTGATCAGGGTCGCGCCCCACGCCGCATGACGCTTGATGCCACGCCCCTGCGAACCGACGTCGAGTCGCACGTCGGTGACTGGGCCGGCATTACTGATTTCGATCAGCTCCGGCGCGCTCCACGACGCACCGTTCTGAGACCGGTTCGTCCAAAGATAGACCACGGGATCGTACGCCTGCGTCCAGACGGCGATCGCGTTTCCGGCCAAGTCGACATCGACTCGAGGCAGCCGCGCACCGTTGTCGTCGATCGGGACAGCTGGCTGGGCCCCGCAGTCGATGTTGGCCGACACGAACCGCTGCGGGGCACTCCAGCCGCTTTGCGGCGCGCAAGTGTGCGCGACGCCTCGGTCCAGGGAGTTTCCTGCTGACGTGGAGTCGTCTCGCATCTGCTCGCAGCCGACCACGGTGTGGCCGTTCGCATTGATGGCAACGGAAGGATCCGTCGCGTCACTCACGTCTTGCTCATCGAGAAGCTCCGCCGAGCCCCATGCGCCATCTCGCGTCGTAAACGAAAAGGTGAATGGCATCGGGAGGGCGGCGCTATCGACCACACCCCAATCGCCGGCGCCCCATAGAAAAGGGGCGACCCGGCACGGATATCGAGAGCCATTTTCGATGTCCGCTGAACCACTAACAAAAACAACAATCTACAAATGATCGCAGGAGCTTAGCCGCTTCGCCGTGTTCAGGGTTCGTCACCCCATGTCATCTGATTTCACATCGCCACGTCAACCTCAGGTCAACGAGCGCAGCGCCATGTCGCGCCTGCGGCGTAGCGCAGCGGGCCGTTCCGCCCCCGAATCGGACATCGAACGTAAGCAGAAATCGCGAATGGTTTCGTTTCGAGTCGACGAGGACGATTTCATCCAACTCGACGCGCTCGCTCGCCAAACGAGTTGCTCGCGAGCGGAGGTGCTACGACGGTGCCTCCGGGGCGCTCGCCTGAAGAGCACCGTCGACGCACAAGCGCTTCACGAGGTGTCGCGAGTTCACGCGAATTTGAACCGGGTCGGCGGTCTTCTGAAGCTCGCCATTCGAGAAGGCGTAGGTGACCGTGCCGAACACTTCAGGCTGAACCACGAGCTTCGCGAAGCCGTCCGTGAGGTGAGTCGGGCAGTGGAGCGATTGGCTGGGCTCCGGTGATTGTCCGACACCAGCGGTCATCGGCATCGGGACATGGCTTTCGTAAGCTCGCGCGCTACATCCGGGGCCAGAGCCACGCCCCCCGAGCAACCTGGTTTCTGGCTGCCAATCTCGCGGGTGTGACTACGGCCCACGACGTCGAGCTCGCCTGCCGACTCGTCGAGGCCGTCCAAGCGCAGAATACACGGGCGGGGAAAGACCGCACCTACCACCTCGTCATCTCGCTTCACCCAGAAGACCGAAGCCTCGACAGGAGGGAGCTAAGGCGCGTTGTGGAGCACCTTGTCGACACGTTGGGATTCTCTGACCACCAGTACATCGCTGCGCGCCACATCGACAAGGACCACGAACACATTCACGTGGCCATCAACAAAATCCATCCGGAGAGCTTTCGCATTCACTCACCGGCGTGGGATCACCAGAAACTCTTCGCGGCCGGCCGAGTCCTCGAGGCCGAGCTCGGGCTGAGGCCCTTGCGCGCAAGGACTCGGGAACGCGACGAGCTACCCCAACCCGCCGCGGACTATGAAGCGCAGCAAGGAGTGGAAAGCTTCGCTCGCTGGGCGCGTGAGACTCTCGCTCCCGCGCTTCGAGCAGCCGAGATCCGCAACTGGGACGACGTACATCGGACCTGTGGCCGCTTCGGCGTGAAGGTCCGACTGCACGGCAACGGCCTGGTCTTCCAGGAGATTGAACAGAGCATTCGCGTGAAGGCGTCAAGCGTCGCCCGCGAGCTCAGGAAGCCCCGCCTCTGCGAACGACTCGGCGACTTTCAGCGGGCCTCACCGAATCACTTGGAAGCGGCCCAGTATGCGGCGCATCGTTATTCGCCGATGCCCGCGCGCGTTCCCCAGACGCTGTGGAAGGACTACGCACAGCTACTCGAGCAAGGACGTCACGACCGCGAGCGCCGCTGGAGCGAATACCGGGAACTCGCTTCGCGTGAGCGTCGAGGCCTCAAGCAGAAGTATCGCCAACAGCGAAGAATCCTCGCCGCCCTCCCCGTCTCCCGCCGCGACAGAAAGCGACTTTCACAGCAGCTCGCGCTCCGCCAAGCCATCGAATCCCGGGCCCTCAGGCGGAAGCTCGCAAATCAACGCAAAGCGATTCAGAAGTCCCCGCACCCCGGCACATGGCGTCATTTCGTAGCCAGCCGCGCCGCGCACCGCGACGCTCGTGCGATTCGACTTCTTCAGCGACAAGAGCGGCAGCGAGGTGCGCACGATCTCGAGAGGGGCTGACAGGAACTACAGGCGCCCTTCCAGACTGCGACCCCATTGCGACATAACATTTAATACCGCGCAATTCGGCTCTCCGTCTGCGCCTGATGGGCTAAGAGAGCTGGGAGTCCTCCTCCTTCAACGTGATTCTCATAGAATCGTAACTCTGTTTCTGTTGATCTCGAATGATCTCGAACGAGTTCGACGGACTTCCGCCGCACCCGATGAATGGAAAGTAAGAACTCGCCGTTGCACGGGTTTGCGCGCTCGCGCTCAGGGGGGAGACCCCCGCCGCCACGAGCGCCATTGCCAGGACCACACTACGCACGTCGACTACCTGAGCTTACTTGGGCACCACAACGGTGACCATGGTTTGTCCAACCTCACATGGAGTGAACTCGTCGGAAACCATCTGCGCGGTCGTCGGGGCGGTTGCTGTCCAAGCGTTTTCCGACACCGTGATAGTGGCCGCATAAGGCTGAGCCGCGTCCGCTGTGGCCTCACACTCGTCGCTCGCACATTCGGCGCTGCAGGTAGTTGCGCCATTGTCTACATTTGTGGTGTCCCCGGCTCCCGGCGTGAAGGTCATCTGAATGATCTCCTCACAGGTCGCACTGATCATGACGACCGTCTCGCCGGTGCAGTCGGCAGCAAAGCGGAGATCGATGCCCGAATCCAGTTCGACGACGCCGACGCCATCACAGGAAATGCTGCTAACGGTCCAGTCGCCAACCCAGTCAGCGCACGCATCACCTCCACCATCCTCGCCGCACCCGACCAATGGCATGACGCCCGACGCGCAGACACATAGAAATCCGAATAAGCAGCGAGTCATGGTCCCACCTCCAACTCAAACGCTCCCACGTCGCAGGCAGGTCCCTGCGGTCGGCTCACGCCGCGTTGATCTTCGTCGACTTCGCAAGTCCCGGCATTGAAGGCCGCGCTGTCAGTCGTGATTGCGTGTGTTTGTGTCGGCCCCCCGTTGTTTGCGAGTGGTTGTAGGTCGAGGAGCGCGGCACTGACACCCGCCTGGTCGCCGGTTTGGTCGAAGCCGCAGGTGTCGCCGTCGGATTCGATGTTGTAGCCGGCGGAGCTGGTACTGCCTACGCAATCGTCTGCGACCAAGCTGTTCGCCGCAGTCAGCGTACAGTCATCAGCTGGAAGGCATCTAGCGTCGATTCCGGTGGGAGAGTTCCCCGACACGGTGCTGTTGAGCAATGTCGCCTCGCCAAAGGAACGAATGCCACCTCCATCGCCGCTGGAGTTCCCCGATACGGTGCTGTTGATCAGCATCAGCCGATCACTGCTGAGAATGCCGAAGCCGGAGTTCCCGGATACGGTGCTGTTGACCAGGATCAGCATCCCTCCTAGGAAATTGCTGATGCCGTTGCCTGAGTTGCCGGACACGGTGCTGTTGAGCAGGGTGAGCGTCGTATCTCTATAGGGAAAGGGGGAAACTACAATGCCCCCATCGGGATCACGACCGTTGATCACCTTGATACCTCGCAACTCGGACTTCACGGGCGTCGGCACCAAGAAGACGCTGCTATTCTCCTCGACGACCTGAACTTCGCTGCCATCGAGCGTCAGATTGCCCTGACCGTCGAGGATGACGTCGTTGTCGATTTCGATGGGCGAACCAGTAACAACTACGGTCTGAGGCCCGTCGCAATTAAACGTGTACGGGTCTTCGCCACCCGCGTCGATCGCAGCGCGTATGCCTGCTTCGGTGCACGGGCAGACGTTGCCTTCGCACGCAACGCTCCCGCCGGTTCCACCATCGCCGCCAGAACCACCATCACCAGCAGAGCCACCGCTACCACCGTCGACCGTCGTCTCGCACCCCATGACCCCCAGCGTGAGCACGAAAAACAGAGTTGATAACCAACGCATAGGAACCTCCCCGACCCAAAGGGTCCGTACCTAATGTGGGGTCGCTGGAGTGTGCCGCGCTATACGCAATTCTTTCCCAAACAGCCGATTCCGGGCGCAGGTTTTGCGCTTGGGGCGTGGGGGGAACTGGCAAGACAGCGCTCAGCGTGGAGCTCCACAGCGCGACACCGTTCGATGCGGCGTCGAGGCGGGCGTGGGTCAGCTCGCCCCGGAGTGAGCCACGTTATTCGAGGTTGAGTTTCACAAAGAACAACGGCGACCCACGGAGTGATCCACGGGCCGCCGTCGTCCGATTACAGCGCGTGTTGTGGTGGTCTGGGGCTCAAGGTACCCAGCAGAGCGGTCCCATGCCTAGCAAATGCCCGGGCAGAATCCTGGCGGCAAAGCCGGGCAGGCCCCACAGTCGCTGATGGCGCTGCAAATCACTACCCCGATCTGCTTCAGCTCCCCTGGTCGCGAGCTGCCAGCGGGCATGTCAGTGGGGTTTCCTGATGGCAAACCATTGAGGTCATCGTTCAAGATGGCGGGACCGCAATACTCGTCATTGAGCAGCTCGCCCAAGACACCCAACACCTCCTCGCACTCCGCAGTTCCGAATTCGCATGCTCCAGAGCGAAAGCATTTTTGCGCGGTCCCCATGGACCTGGCCACAGTCGAGTTGCAGGTACCATCGTTGCTCTGCATCTGCGCGAGTTCTGCAGAACCGGTGTCGCCCTCGATGCCTTCTCCGCACCCGAACGACAGCGTGACCATCATGGCGGTCGCGAGAAGCGCGGAGCTTGCTGATATAAACTTCTTCATGGCGTGCCTCCTGGGATTCTCAACGTAAATTCCCATCTTGATGATGAGAGTTCCTATGTTTCTAACGGAAAGAAGCGTCGTGCCTATCGCCTTGCTTCCGTATTGCTGAGCGTCTCGCGCATGCGCCGACCTGTCTATACGTAATTCTTTACTCGCTAGCCGATTTTGCGCCCAGATTTTGGGTTTTAGGCGTGAGGACACAACGGGTGCGCGGCGCTTAATCAACAGGCTTTACTTCCGGTCGAAAAGCCCGGGAGCATAGCCGAAACAAACGCCCTCTCGAGTTCCGACCCCCATGCGACATAAC
>SHLP01000283.1 GCA_004283055.1 Deltaproteobacteria bacterium | reverse complement strand
GCCTCGTTGCGGAAGTCGAGGCCGTTGGCCGTGCCCTTGCCAAACAGAACCGACACGCCCGCAGAGAGCCCCTTTCCATTCTTTGCTCCGCCGACGGAGGCACTGAAGCCGTAGCGATCGGTCTTGACCGGCCGGACGAAGTCTGCGGCCCCCGAGGCGTCGGGCGCGCTGCTGTTGTCGGTCAGGAAGCCGAACCGCGTGAATAGAAACCTGTTGATTTGGATCTCCGAGCCGAGTGAGATGTTCCAGGTGAAGTCCCGCTTGGTCGAGTCCGCCAGCAGAGCGCCCGAGGTGTTGGCCCGGCCCTCGAGCTGCGGGATACCGGGCGCGATCGAGCCGTCCGGCACCCGACCGACGAATTGCACATCCGCTGCCACGACCACCTTGCTCGAGATCACATAGGATACGCCAACGCGAAGCTCCCAGGGAATCGGCGAACGAGCACCGCTTTGGACATTGGCGAAGACCGAGTCGGAGAGACCGGGGTCGAGCGACGCATTGCTCGAAACCACGTCGCTCAGCTCGAATCTCAAGTTGGACTTGCCGCCAACCTTGAAACCAGGGGGTTGAAACATGAGACCGACGCGCCACCGCTCGCCGATGAGATTGAGAAGACCGATCCGAAGGCTCAGGTCCCACGAGTTCATCCTGAAGACCGTGTTGCGGCTGACCTGCGTCGCGTCGAACACGCAAAACGGGATGGTAGGGCTCGTCGGGCACGGGCTGCCACGACTTGGGTCCTGTGTTCCCCCGAACGCGAGCGAGGCCGTTTCGACGTGCTCGATGACGCGGTTGCGGGCGAGCAGGGTGATGCCCCAGGAAAAATTGCGGGTGGGCCGATGCCCGATGGCCGCCGCGAAGTAGCTAGCGCGATCGTCTTGGTAGAACTGGAGGCTGTTCGTCCGCAGGAACTGGTCCTGGAAGTTGACGTCACCGCCGAGCTCGACGTTGTACAGAACAAACGCGGAGATCGCGATCTGAAGCGGCTTGCGGTTGTCGAGCTCCTCCTTGCGCTTGCCCAGGGCAAAGCTCGCGACGGCAAAGCCCGGAAGCGTCGGGTTCGACTTGAGGTTGAAGTCCTCGACCTGGTCTTCGCCGCCGGGGCCATCGGGGCCGTCGGAGACGAGCGCACCCGAGTATTTGAGCGTTCGGCGCTGAATCAGTGACAGGCTGCCCTGAAGCAGCTTGGGCTCGAGCAAGGGAAGGCCCGCCGGGTTGAACCAGATCGCTGCTCCGTCGGCGGCGTAGGCCGTAAAGGCGCCGGCCATCCCGCGGGAGCGTTCGCCGAGCTGGAGCGTTTGATAGTGCGTCGAGTCTGCCTGAGCAGCGGCCGAGCTCGTGCCGACCAGAGGCGCAAGAAATGCGGCAAGCAGCCCCACGCACACCGCCGTAGCTACGCCCCAACGCATGCCGCGAAGCCTATCCCAGAGCAAGGCTGCTGTCCGCATCAAAGGCCGCATCGAGAGAAGAAACACGCCCGCTGTCGCGAACCGAAGATCGGTGAGCTGCGCGCGCATTCGCGGATCTCGCTATGGCGGCCGAGGCGCCTTGCGTTCGGGAGTCCGCGGATTGCGGCATTTAGGACTAGCTGAAACACAGCGAGCTGGGGCAGTCTCCTGCGGATGGCTGTATCCCCGACGTGCGACCCTCGCCGATCACGGAGATGGGAGCTTCTCGCGCTCGCGATTCTTCTCGGCTCGACCTGGCGCGTGGATCTTGCATATGCCCAGCATCCGCTCGAGCCGCCAGACACCTCGAGCCCACGGGAAACCCTGGTCACCTTTCTGACGGCGACCGACCAGATGCTGATGCTCATTCGAGACGAGGGCGCCGGCAAGCGGACCGACGAAGGCCTGCGGCAGCTCACACAGCTCGACAGCCGGTCCCAGCGCACGCTCGACCTGA
>SHLP01000058.1 GCA_004283055.1 Deltaproteobacteria bacterium | reverse complement strand
ACGCCCGTCGCGAGCCGTTCTTCGATCGTACGGTTGACCGTTGGTACCGTATCGCGCTTTTTTCCGCGCCCCGGTATCCGATCCCTAGACCAGGGCCTAGACTCTGAGAACCAGCTTGCCGAGCTTCTCTCCGCTAAACAATCGCAGAAACGCCGAGGGGAAGTTTTCGATGCCTTCGACGACGTGCTCCTTGGCCTTGAGCTTGCCTTCGGCCATCCACTGCGCGATTTCGGCGGCCGCCGCGCCGCAGTCTTTGGCGTAGTCGAAGACGACGAAGCCTTCCATGCGTGCGCGGTTGGTGAGGAGGGCCATGTAGTTGTTGGGGCCTCGGAACCGTGGGTTGTTGTATTGGCTGATGGCGCCGGAAATCACGATGCGCGCGTGCATGGCGATCTTGCTCAGCACGGCGTCGAGGATCTCACCGCCCACGTTGTCGAAGAAGACATCCACACGCTTGGGGCAGAGCTCGCTCAAGCGGTTTCGGATATTCTCGTTCTTGTAGTCGATGGCTCCGTCGAAGCCGAGCTCGTCGATCAGGTAAGCGCACTTATCGGGCCCCCCCGCGATGCCGACCACCCGACAGCCTTTGATTTTCGCAATTTGGCCGGCGACGCTGCCCACCGCGCCGGCTGCGCCCGAAATGACGACGGTCTCACCCGCGCTGGCTTTGCCGATGTCGAGCAGGCCGAAATAGGCGGTCATGCCCGGCCAGCCGAGGACGCCGAGGTAGCTTTGGATCGGCGCCAAGGTCGCATCGATCTTCAACAAGTCCTTGGGCGCGGCCAGCGCGTACTGCTGGACGCCGAGGACTCCCTGAACCGTGTCGCCCGAGTGCAGCTTCGGGGAACGCGACTCGACCACCTCGCCGACGCAATTGGCCCGCATCACGTCACCGACCTTCACGTCCTCGATGTACGTGGCCCCTTCGTTCATCCAGGCGCGCATCGCCGGATCGAGCGAGATGTGACTGACCTTGACGAGCACCTCTCCGTCGCCGGGCGTGGGGACGGGGCGTTCATCGAAGGACCAGTTGCTGTCGTTCGGGAGACCCTCGGGCCGGGACGCCAACCGCACCTGCTTGTTCGTCATCGTCATGCTCCTCAAATTCGAGCTCGGCCCACTCAGGCCCCGGTCCAAATGCGTTCGCCCGGGATCCATTTCGCGTGAAACCCGGCTGGCACCCGCGACGGCAAGCAAACGCGCGCCACCGGTCCGCGCTCGATTTGCCGGGCGCCGAAGACCCAGGCCTCGGACCGTCCGTCGCGGTTCATCATGATGGTGACCACGTAGCCGTCATCTTCGCTCTCTGCGCCGACTCGGCGGGCAAAAGGTGACTCGCTGGCGAACCAGCCGTCCGGGTAGTCGTAGCGGACCCGGGACCCGTCTTCGTGGTCGTACTTCACCAGCGCACGGAACTCGACCGTGTGCATGTCGGCCGGCAGGTACTGGTGGTATGAAAACCGCGTCCTCTCGCCATAGAGCGACGTGTCGGGCAAGCAGAACTCGGTGTTCAAATCGTCGAGCTGCTCTTCGCTACACTCGCCGGTCACGAGGTTCATGCGCCAGCGCCGAAGGTGAGTCTGGATGCGAAGGTAGGCGAGCATCGAGGCAAGCGGCCCTTCCTCCGGGTTGCGCCGAATCGTCGGGTCAGGCTGAAAGCAGCCGTCCATGACGATCCAGTCGCCCTCTTCCCAGGCGTTCACCATGTGAAGTACGTAACCCGGCTCGAACTCGAACCAGCGCACCTCGTCGGTGCCGCCGCGGCGCGGGATGACGCCAAAGCGAGATGGGAGGTCGCGGTGAAACCGGGCCACGCGAAAACCGTGTCTCTGCAGGAGCTCCGGGTCTTGGAAGAACGGGAAGTCATGCAGGATGGAGTAGTTGCGCGTGATCGTGATGTCGTGCGACGCGCGCACGCCCGGCAGATCGATGGGAACCTGGTGCACGAGCTTGCCGTCGCGGTCGTTGACCCCGTACGTCATGTACGGCGGCTCGAAGTCGTCGAGCGCGAACCAGACCATCTCGCCGGTGCGCTCGTCGACTTTGGGGTGGGCAGACACCGTGGTGCGCCGCTTGCCGCCGAAGTCGTCGACGCCGCTTGGCTCGAGCGTGAGCGGATCGAGCGTGTATGGCTCCCCGCAAAGGTACCAGAGCGCGTAGAGCTTCCCGCTGTGCCAAACGACATCGGTGTTCGCGGTGTCCTTGGCACGAAGGTCCATGCCTTCGTCGTTGAGCGGCCCCATGATGCCGTTCCAAAGCGCGTGACCGGCCTCCTGTTCCTTCCGAAGCCCCGCTGTAGGCACGAGCCTGCTGCGATACGAGGCTTTCCCATCGCGGAAGTAGACCGCGTGGACCATCCCGTCGCCGTCGAACCAGTGATACGCGTTGCGAGGTTGAAACACCGAGTTCGGCCCGTTGCGGACGTAGGCCCCGAAAAGGTCCTTCGGCAGCTCGCCCTCGACCTCCAAGTCGACCGCGCGGCTCTCGTGGACGGTCGGCCCGTATAGGCCGTGCAGGTAGGGATTGTCGACATTTGCCGTCCAGGCAGGAGAGTCGGAAGCAGCGAAAGACACGAGTGGGAGGTTACGTGAGTGGCAGTGGTGGCGCCAGCCAAGCCCCGTGGACGGTGCCTGGCTACGTCTCTATGAACGGGCGGTGCGGGGCTGGGCGTAAGGAGAAGCAGGATGGCAACGTTGATCGAAGGACCGAAGCAGATGGAGGCCGCGGGCACCAAGCCAAAGACGATCGAGGAGTTCGTGGGTCGCGCCCGGTCGGGCGATACCGACGTCAGCATCGCCCGCATGGTCAGCCCCGCAGGCTGGGAGGAGCCCAAGCAGACACCGGAGTTTTCGGAGTACACGGTGGTCTTGCGCGGGATGCTCCGCGTCGAAAGCGAGTCGGGGACGCTCGATGTCCGCGCCGGTCAGGCCGTGATTGCGTCCAGCGGGGAGTGGGTGCGCTACAGCTCTCCAGAGCCCGGCGGCGCCGAATATGTGGCGGTCTGCGTGCCGGCCTTCTCGTACGAGACCGTGCACCGCGAGCCCTGACCTCAGCAAAGGCCTTCGGAGCCGTGTTGGCATGATCGCAGCAGCGTCGGCGGCCCCCGCCCCCGCGTAGACGGCCCGTGGCTGCATCGCTATGCTCCGTGGGTGCCGACACGTACCAAAGACACCTGGGGTTTTCGACTGGCTCCGCGTCGCTGGCCTTCGTTGTTTCGCGCCGTTGTTGAGGCTCCCGATGACGTGGTGCTCGGGGCCAAGGTGTTCTTCTCGATTGGGGGGCACGACGAGAAGCCGACCTACCGGCGGCTCATGCGAACCGATGCCGGGGCGGATTTGGTGCTGGATCGCGCTGGGTACCCTGCCCTGTTCACCGATTACGAAGGGCTGCGTGCACTGCCTGACGGGACGCTTGGCCGGGAGTACGTTCGGGAGCTCGACGCGCGCGGCATTCATCCACGCGAGCTCAGTCGTCTCACCGACATCGCGTATGAAGACTGCGAGTTCAGTCCGGAACACGCCTACGTTCGTGACCGGGTGCGAGAGGCGCACGATCTGTATCACACGCTCACGGGCTACGGGGTCGACGTCGCGGGCGAGGCCGGGGTGCTGGCCTTCACATTTGCGCAAACGGGCAACAAGGGCTGGGCGATGCTGGTGCTCTTGAACACCTTGAGCGGCCTGACGACGGGCCGACTGGACGGCGTGCGCAACGCGCTCAAAGGCTATCGACGGGGACGCCGCGCGCGCTTCTTGCCCGCGGTCCACGACTGGGATCGTCTGCTCCGGACCCCACTCGAAGACGCGCGCGCGGAGCTTGGCATCGCGCCGATGGATCCCTACCGACCGATCGAGCTCGGGGAGCTGTTCCGGAACGCGTCAGCGTGAGCCTCTCCCCCGGTGCGCTATCGTCTGCTCATGCCGGCACCGACGCATCAGGACCCGGGACTTCTCTTCGACGACGTCGCCCGCTTCGTCCCGGCCGGCGTCGACCCTCCTGCTCTGCCTCGCTCCTTCGCGCTCGTCGAACCGCTCCCGGCGAACTGTCCGGTGCCCTCCTCTTGGCGCATCACCCCGACGTTCGAACGCAGCGCCGACGCCTTCATCGCGACCATCCCCACCGCGCCTCAGACCAGCCTTTACGGCACCGGTGAAGTCGCCGGCCCGCTGCTTCGCAATGGTTTCGTCACCGAGTGCTGGGCAAAGCAGCCGTTTCGCATCGAAGAGGATGGGAAGCCGGCGCCCCAGTACGATGAGAAGTCCAGGAGTCTCTACCATGCCCATCCGTGGGTCTTGGCAGTTCGGGCGGACGGCAGTGCGTTTGGCGTATTGGCCGATACGACCTATCGGCTCGAAATCGATCTTCGCGATGGGATCAGGCTCCGCTCCGAAGAGCCTTTCCCCGTTCTCGTCCTCGAGGCTGCCTCACCGCAGGCCTTGGTGCAGCGCCTCGTGGACCTTACCGGCCGGATCGAGCTCCCGCCGCGCTGGACGCTCGGCTACCACCAGTGCCGCTTCTCGTACTTCCCCGACGCGCGGGTGCGCGAGCTAGCCGAGGAGTTCCGCGCGAGGCGCCTCCCCTGCGACGTCATCTGGGTCGATATCCACTACATGGACGCGTACAAGGTGTTCACCTTCGACCCAAAGGGTTTTCCCAACCCCAGGGGGACCAACGACTTCCTACACAGCCTCGGCTTCAAGTCCGTCTGGATTCTCGACCCCGCCGTCAAGGTCGAGGCGGGGTACCCGGTCTACGAGGAAGGCGTCGCGGAAGGTCACTTCTTGAGCGACCCCGAGGGACAGGAGTACCGGGCATGGACCTGGCCCGGCGACGCCGCCTTTCCGGACTATACGCGCCCCGAGACCCGCGCCTGGTGGGCAGGCCGCACGGCAGAGTTCCTCGCGCACGGGATGGACGGGGTCTGGGTCGACTTGAACGAGCCCTCACCGATTCTGCCCCTCGGCGCCGAGCTGCCCGCAGACCTGCGGCATCGCGGCGGCGGTGACATCGTGCCTGGCAGCCACGCCCAATACCACAACGTTTACGGGCTCTTGATGTCTGAAGCTACACACGGTGCGATGTGCGCAGCGCGCCCCGAGCGGCGCCCTTTCGTGCTCACCCGCTCGAGCTACCTCGGCGGCCAGCGCTACGCGGCAACCTGGACCGGCGACAACAGCTCGACTTGGCAGCACCTGCACTGGTCTGTCCCGATGGCCTTGAACCTGGGACTGTCGGGGCAGCCGTACTCCGGCCCCGACGTAGGGGGGTTCGCTGGGACGCCTTCGGCCGAGCTCTTCGCCCATTGGATGGGCGTGGGCGCGCTCTTGCCCTTCTTCCGGACCCACAACGCCTTGCACGGGGATCAGGAGCCCTGGTCGTTCGGCGCGCGCGCCGAAGAGCAATCCCGATTGGCCCTGGGGCGCCGCTACAGGCTGCTTCCGTACCTCTACACCCTTTTCCACGATGCAGCGACGAGCGGCTTGCCGGTCGTGCGTCCCGTGTTCTTCGCCGACCCCGCCGACCTATCGCTGCGCGACGAAGACCATGCGTTTCTCTTGGGCGCCGATGTCCTGGTTCAACCTCGGCTCCTAGAAGCGGGAAACCGTGCCTTCGCGGCGCCCAAAGGACGTTGGCGCTCGTTCACTCTCGTCGGCGAAGATCCGGCCGCCGACCCCGCCCATCCCGTCTTGCGCCTGCGCGACGGCGCGATTTTGCCCATGGGGCCGGGCGGGCAGACGAGCGAGGAGGCCTTCGAAGGCCCGCTCACCCTCATCGTCTCTCTCGACGCGGAGGGCCGAGCCGCCGGTCGCCTCTACGAAGACGCCGGCGAGGGCTTCGGATACCGTGAAGGTGATTATTTGCTGACCACCTATCAGGCGGTTTCGAAAGACGGCGCGGTCGAGGTTCGTGTCGCCGAGCAGGAAGGGCATCGCCCGCGCCCCGAACGTGAGCTGCGCGTGGAGCTGCTGACCGACGCAGGGACGGTCCTGGCGTCTGGTCGCGATGGAGGGCTGGTGACGGTGCAGTGACGGGTGCCGGCGCGCCTACCGATCGTGCTTCTCGAGGACGCGCTTGGACAAGGGCCTCAGCAGCAAGCCGTAGAACATCTCCAGGTACCGCCTCGTCTCGTCGCGTTCGAGGGAAGAAATGTAGCGCCAAAAGCCGTAGATGCGGGAGAGGTTCAAGAGCGTCGAGGCGTAGAGCCGCCAGTTGTAGCGTTCCTCGCAGCGCTTGATGCCGCCGGTCGAGATCGCTTCCCAAGCCTTCGGGTCTTTTTGGCAGGTTTCAAAGAAGTCGAGCATCCTCTGCGACGCGTCGGCGCCCTGGGTCGGATCGATGTGGAAACCGGACTTGCCGTCCTCGATGATCTCGAGCGGGCCCCCGTAGCGGGTTGCAAAGGTAGGGAGGCCGCTGCTCATGGCTTCGATGACCGTGAGACCAAAGGCCTCGAAGAGCGCAGGCTGCACGAACGCGCCGCGCTGGTCCGCAACGAATCGGTAGAGCTCGCCGACCTTGGTCTTGTCGGTCTGCATTTCGATCCAGCGCACGTCCCCTTCGAGATCGTACTCGTCGAAGAGCCAGTGCACTCGTTCGATTTGCTCGCGCTCGTCGCGGTCGTTGGAGTCCTCGGTCCGAAGCCGACCGCCGACGATGACCAGGTTCGCCAGTTTGCGCAGCTCTGGATTCTGGGCGTACCACTCGACTAAGCCGCCCATGTTCTTGATGCGATCGAGGCGTGACATCGAAAAGAGCAGAGGTTTGTCTTGATTGGTCAGCAAGCCGCGATAGGCGCAGTTTGGCGAACCGTAGACCATGGTCTCGATGTCGTGTCGGATCTCTTGGGGTCGGTGAGACTCGTCGAAGTAGGGAAAGAACACGCGCGGATCGGCGCCCGGCGAAACGATGTTGAATTTCGGGTCGAAGCAATTGATCCCCGAGACGACCCGGTAGAGCCGCGGTAGAGAAAACGAGCTGTAGCTCTCGTACTGGCCGACGCTCTCCGGGGTGCCCGCGATTTCCTGGTAGGTGCTGGTGATGATGAAATCCGCGGTGTTCATCGCCATCAGATCCGCGGTGTACTGAGCGGAGAAGTGATGCTCGGCCTCGTGGTGCTGCCAGTGCAGGTCCGAGAGCAGGTATTTCGTCTTCTCGAGGGCGTGGGCGATGTTGCACTGGGTGACGCTGAGACGATGGGCCAGGAGCGACGCCACGAGGTTGCCGTCGGAGTAGTTGCCGATGATGAAATCCGGGCGTGCGCCTCCGAGCTCGGCGAGCAGCTCACGCTCCGCGTCGACGGCAAAGCGTTCGAGGTACGGCCAGACCTCGAATCGGGAGATCCACTGAGGAATCACATCACCCGAATGATAGTCGCGAAACGGCACGCGAAGGATGCGCGCGTTTTCGGTTCCGAGAATCGGCTCTAAGCGCTGATCGCAGGTCGTTCCGTCCGCGTCCGGAATCAAACGCGACAGCACCACGATCTGCGGCTCGATGTCGAGCCCCTGGTCGTGAATCGATTCTCGCATTTCGCGCTCCAAAGCGCGCACCTGATCGAGGATGTAGACGACCTGCCCGCCCGTATCGGGCTTCCCGAGCACGTTGGACTGCCCAAAGTAGCCGTGCGGCGAAACAACCGCGATTGAAAAAATCATGGGCATGCGGGCCAAGAAACGTTCCAGGTTGCCAGGCGACGGAGCCTCGAGGATGTCCAGCAGCAGCTCCATCGTTTCGCGAATCCGCGCCGGCGCCCGGCCCCATCCCGGCTCGAAGCCCAAGCGCCGAAGCTCGCGATTGAGCTCGTCGCTCTCTTCTTCGCGACCTTCGAGAGCCTCGAGCGCGCCTTCGAGCGCTTCACGGAGCTCATCCACGTCACGGAGCGTCCCGTTGAGCATCAGCTGCTTTCCGCCAACCTGGTGGACCTGCAAGAAATCAAACAGGAGCTTTTGTCCGCGACCGCCGTCGATGAAAAGTCGGCCCGACAGGTGCCGGTTCAGAAACTCGACGCCGCGCCCGATGTTGCGAGGGTCTTTGAGCTTCGGGAAGCCTCGTTCGAACGGGCTCAGGTCGATCTCGAGAACGTAGCGATCTCCTGGCGGGATGCCTGCCGCGATTCGCTCCTTGATGTCGAGGAACTCGGTCACGCTGAGCTCGCGGCTGTACATCTCTTCGGTGTTCACCTGCACGTAGCGCCAACGCCCCACCCGCTCGCGCACTGCGAAACAGATGAAGGGCTCCTGCACCGCGGCTTCTTGAGCGTGCCGCATGATCCAAGGCATCGCGGTGTCCCGCAGCGGAGCTCCGACCTCGGTGCTGGCGAACTGGTCGTACTCGTGCTCGAGGTCCGACCAGAGCAAGAACTGCCGGTCGAGCGCCTTCAACCGCTTGAAGAGCAGATAGACGGGTTCGCGATGCGAATGAAGGAGCTCGTCGAGCTTCTTGATCATTGTTGTTCCTCGGCCGGGACTCGAATGTCTCCTAAGAAATCATACCATTCGATTCCTTCGAGGATACCGCGTGCGTGGGGGCTCTTGGCAAAATGTACCCGTGGCCGCCCGCGAAGCCGGTCGAGCTCCGGGCTGTGGTTGCTGACCACGACACCTAGTGTGTCTCCCGAAAGCATGTCCCAGTCGTTCCCTGAATCACCTGCGACCAGGAGCCGCTGTGGCTCGAGGTTCCACTTGAAACAGAAAAACCGAATCGCAAACCCGCAGGACGCGCGAATTGGAACGACGTCCAGGTAGATCTCGTGATCCAAAATGGTCGTCACACGAAGCCCCTCTTGGCGAACGCGGCGTCGGATTTCTCTCAGATTGGGCGCGCCTGCGGGGTCGAGCCGGTAGCGGAGCCGATACTTCGTTTCCGATTCGTAGACGCGTGCGAGGCCGGGAATCCCCCCTAGAACCCGGTGCACTTCGTGCGGGTCCCAGCGGTAGCGGATCTGTCGCTCCCAGGAGCGATCGGGAAGCAGATGGGTTCCGTAGTGAAGCTCGGTTCCCGAGGCCGTGATGAGGACATCGGGCACCGGGATAGTCAGCTCGTGCATGAGCTCTAGCGCCGCGTTCAAGGTACGACCCGTTGCGATGCCAAAACCAACCCTCGCGTCGGTGCTCTCTAGGCGTTCCATTAGTGTCGCCATCGCTTCGTCGTCGCCGGTCAGCGTGTCGTCGACGTCGGTGACGAGCAGCCTGTCCATGCCCGCGAGATTCGTTTGCGGCCAGTGGACGGGGACGTGGCGCGCGTCCTTCAAAACCTTTTTGGCCTCTTCGATGTATCGATTCGCGTGCCGGTCCCAGGAGTAGTTCGCATGCGCGGCGGCCAGCCCGTCGTCGGACCATCGTGACCAGCGCTCCGGGTTGCCCAGTGCGTCGCGAATCGCTTCGCCGATCGCGTCGGAGTCGAGCGCATCGACGAGAATGCCGTTTTCGCACGTTCCGATGATGTCCTGCGGGCCGCCGTCGTTCGTGGCGACGAGCGGCACGCCGGTGGCCGCAGCTTCGAGCAGCGTGAGCCCGAAAGGCTCGGTGAGCGCGGGGTTGACGAACAGCCCCCGGGTCTTGGCGGCAAGCCGGTAGAGCTCGGGCACATCGCCGGGGTCGTGATGCTTCGGATAGGCCACGCTTCCATACAGGTCGTAGCGATCGATCAGCGTGAGGATCTGCGTCAAGACGCGGCGCGGGCCCGCACCCATTTCGCCGATGTCGTCGCGGTTTCCGGCGATGATGACGAGGTTGGCCATGTCTCGAAGGCCTTCGGTCTCGCCAAACGCACGGACCAGGCCTCCGAAGTTCTTGCGTTCGTCCGCGCGCGCCAGCGCAAGCACCATCGGCTTGCTCGGGTCGTCCAAAAAGCGGTCGAGCTCGCCGGCGATTCGCGGACGCTCCCAGTCTGCTCCGGGCGGCGAGAAACGAGAAAGATCGACGCCCGGCGGGATGACCTGCATGCGGTCGGGCTGGTAGTGGTCGTAGAGCTCGTATTGCTCTCGGACCTCTTGGCGCGTGCTTGCGATGACGAGCGCCGCGCTTTCTAGGGTGCGCTCTTCGGCTTCGATGCGTTGGGCAAAGCGGTAGGTCTGTTCGCTTGCTTCACCCTTTTGCGAGAGCCGCAGCTGCTTGACCCGGCCGAGCGAATGGCCTGTGAAGACGAGTGGGACCCCGAGGAGCTTCGCCAGACGCGAGCCCACGTAGCCGGCATCGGCGTAATGCCCGTGAATCAGGTCGGGCGGGCGCTCTTGCATCCGCACGTACCGGGTGAGCTGGTCGAGCAAACTGTCGAGGTGTTCCCAAAGAGATTCCTTACGCAGGTAGCGCCTCGGACCGAAGGGGATGCGGACGATTTGGGCCCCGCGGCTGATCGGCTCAGAAGGACGCGCGTAGATCGGATCGACTCGCTTGTCCTGGATTAGCCTAGTGATGACGTCGACCCGCTCGACCCGCGGATCCTCGGACAGCGCCCTTGCCTGGTCGACGACGTAGGAAACCTGTCCGCCCGTGTCTGCGTCGCGGCCGAGCTCGATGTCGGATGCGCGAACGAGCCCGTGAATCGTCAGGGACAAGACGTACAAGGAATGCGCTGCGGGCGCGCGGATCGTTCCGGCGCTGGTGTCTTTGGCCCATTCGGCGAGGTGGCGTTCATAGAGCGCGAAGTCGGTCGTGGTGGCGCCGCGGATGCCGCAGAGGTCCGCGGCGAAGGCGGCGGCGCGGTCGAGGGTGACCTGGTCGTCCCATTCATGTAGGAGCCCGAGGCAGACTACGGCGCTGAACGCGTCGCCCGCGCCGACCGTGTCGATCAGCGTCTTCAAGGGCGCGGCACGCGCTTGGAAGACATCCTTGCCTCCAGCAATCGAAAGCGCCCCTTTCGATCCTCGGGTGACGACGACGCGGTCGATCGAGTGCTCTCGGGCAAGTCCGAGCGCGGCGTCGCGGCAGTCCTCGAACGAAGCGGTGGGTTTGGAGGTGAGCCTGGAGAGCTCGTCGTCGTTGAGCTTCACCCAATTGCCGTTGGCAAGGCACCAATCGACCTTTTCCTGGGTCCACCAGGGGTCACGCAGGTTCAGGTCGGTGAAGGAAAGGGCATCGGACTGGGCTCTGAGCTTCCGAAGGGTCTCCCAGCTCTCCTCGGAGCGAAGAGCGAGCGAACCGTGGTAAAGCAGCCCTACAGGCTCCTCGAAGGCAGCGCTCAGCGCCGGCTCAGCGCGGATCGCGTCCCAGGCTTGTCCGGGCGCGATCTCGAACCGGTTTTGTCCGTCCACGACCGTGGCGGTCACCCGGCCGGTCGTGTGCTTCGGGTCGATCTGGACCCCGTGCGTCATCAGGTCCCAGCTCGTCATTCGTTCGAGGATCTCGCGGCCCTCGGCGTCCTCGCCTACTGCGCTAATCACCAGAGGGTTCGAATTGAACCCTCGCAAATGCCAGGCGACGTTGAATGGAGCGCCCCCCAAGACACGGCTGCCATCCGCGAAATGATCGAACAGCACCTCTCCAAAGATGACAGGTCGTTTGTGGAATCGGTGCACAGGCTCTCAGCTGAAACTTTCCTGGGTGCAGGTGGGTCTCGTCCTCGCTGGGCTCAGACCCGATATGAGCCCAACACGGTCACTGCTCGCCTCCGATTTGGATGGGACGCTGATTCCCCTCGAATGCGACGCTCAACGGTTACGCGAGGTCGCTGAGTTTGTACGCGCCGTCGCTGAAACCGTCAACCTGAGCTTGGCCTAAGTCACAGGCCGCCGATTGGCGCTCGCGCGCGAAGAGATCGGCGAGGTTCCCTCAGTGAGCTGCGCCCCAGTTCGCCCCCCAGCCGGCCTCGACCGGCAGCGGCACCGAAAGCGGCACTGCGTTCTGCATGCGGTCGAGCACGAGACCTTCCAGCACGGGCTGCTCCTCGGCGGGCGCTTCGAACACCAGCTCGTCGTGCACCGTCAGCACCATCCGGCTTTCCAAGCGCTGCGTTTCGATCGCGCGTTGGATTTGAACCATCGCGACCTTCATGATGTCGGCCGCTGTGCCCTGAATCGGCGTGTTTCGCGCGATGCGCTCGGCCGCGGCGCGCAAGTTGTGGTTTTTGCTTCGGATGTCGGGGAGCGAGCGGCGGCGGCCGAGGAGCGTCGTCACCAAGCCGTTGGCCCGGGCCTGTTCGACGACCTCGTCGAGGAATGACTTGACCCCGGCGTACTGATCGAAAAACGCGTCGATATAGCGCTGCGCCTCGCCTCGCTCGATCTTGAGATTGCGCGCGAGCGCAAACTGGGTTTGCCCATAGATGACCGCGAAGTTCACCGTCTTGGCCTCGCCGCGCATCCGCTTGCTCACCTCCTCGGGCGCCACGCCGAAAAGCGCGCAGGCGGTCCGAACGTGGACATCGTCTCCTCGTGAGAAGGCGTCGACGAGCGCGGGGTCGCGGCTGAGGTGTGCCAGGACCCGCAGCTCGATTTGTGAGTAGTCGGCGGAGAGCATCGACCAGCCTTCCTCTGGAACGAAGGCGTCGCGAACCTTGCGCCCCATCGGGGTGCGGATCGGAATGTTCTGAAGGTTCGGGTCGCTCGAAGAGAGGCGGCCGGTTGCGGCGACGAGCTGGTTGTATCGGGTGTGGATGCGCCCGGTCTCCGGATTCACCTCCCTCGGTAACGCGTCTAAATACGTACTCTTGAGCTTCGAAACCGAGCGATACTCGAGAATCGCCTGAGGCAGCGGGTGCAGGAGCGAGAGCTCCTCGAGGACCCCCTGGTCGGTCGAGCGGGCGGTCTTCGTCTTTTTGACCACCGGCAGCTCGAGCTCGTCGAAGAGGATGGTTTCGAGCTGCCGTGGAGAAGAGACGTTGAACTCGTGGCCGGCCAGCTCGGTGCAGCGCGCGTGGAGATCGTGAAGCTCGTGATCCGCCGATTCCGACAGCTCTCCGAGCAGGCCGGTGTCCACCCGGATTCCCGTCAGCTCCATCGTTGCCAAGACACCCGCAAGGGGTAGCTCGACGTCGAAAAAGAGCCGCTTGAACTCACCCTCGTGCATGCGTGGGGTCAGGAGCTCGCTCAGTCGAAACACATAGTCGGCCCGCTCGTTGGCATATTGGGCGACTGGGTCGACTTCGACCTCGTCCCAGGTCAGCGCCTTTTTGCCCTTCCCTCGGACCGTCTCTTCCTGGCCCAGCTCGCCGTCGAGCTCTTGTCGCACGAGATCTTCGAGCCGGTGGGCGTGCCGTCCCGGGTCGAGGAGGTAGCTCGCCAAGGAGGGGTCGAACCGAACGCCCCGAAGCCTGGTTCCCCGCCGGGCCCAGAAGACCTCCTCGCGTTTCGCCAGCGTGCGCTTTTGAATGAGCGAGTTCTCGAACAGCGGGCCGAGCACCGCGCTCGCGTCTTCGATACCGAGTTGATCAGGTGCACCGATGTACCGATGTCCGAGGGGAATGTACGCGCCGACGCCTTCCACCCAGCTCAGCGAGACCCCAACCAGCTCGGCGCGAATCGGATCGTCGATGTCCATCACGGTGTACATCGCGAAACCGCCGACTTCCCGAATGCTCGCTGCAACCCGAGCCAGGCCTTCAGCGGTCGTGATCGTCTCGTAGTGCCCTTTAATCTTGGGCGCCGGGTCGAGTTGAGAGAGCAGGCGGGTGAGCTCGAGCTCGCTGAAAAGCGTTCGGAGCGCCGCGCTGTCTCCTCCGCTGTATGCACGGGTCACTGCGTCGGCGTCGATTGGAACGTCATGGCGAAGAGTCACGAGGTCACGCGAGACGAGCGCCTTGTCCCGGTGCTCGCCGAGCTTCGCTTTGAGCGCTTTGCGAGTGATGCCCTCGAGGTTTTCGTAGATGGCCTCCAGGCTTCCGTGCTCGGCAAGCAGCTTTGCGGCGGTCTTCTGTCCCACCGAGGGAACGCCGGGGACGTTGTCCGAGCTGTCGCCCATCAACGCAAGCAGGTCACGCACTTGCTCGGGCTCCACTCCGAGCTTTTCTCGGGTCTCTTCGGCGCCAAAGACCTTGTCTCGCATCGTGTCGTACATGACGACGTCCTGTCCGACGAGCTGGAGCAGGTCCTTGTCCGCGCTCACGATGACGACGCGAAGGCCTTTGCGTCGCGCCTGCGCCACTAGCGTCGCAATGATGTCATCCGCCTCGAAACCCGCCGCCTCGATCGGCGCCATCCCCCAGGCCTCGGCGACTTCGCGAACGCGCGCCATCTGCTGCTCGAGATCGGGCGGCGCGGGAGGGCGATTGGCCTTGTAGTCGGCGTAGAGCTCCTTTCGAAACGACTTGCCCTTCGAGTCCATCGCGACGATCACGCCATGCGGCTCGCGCTCCCGAAGCAGCTTGAGGAGCATGCTAGCGACCCCCGCAATCGCATGCGTCGGCTCGCCTTTGCTATTCGAAAGCGGCGGGAGCGCGTGATAGGCGCGGAAGACGTAGGAGCTGATGTCGATCACGTAGATCGCCCTGCGATCCCCCTTCTTCGGCAGCGCCCCAGGCATGGCCTCGCACCATCCAACGCCCGAAACCAGAGGTCAAGGTGCCATGCAGGTTGCGCGGCGGCTTTGACGCATGCTACGCGCCGACTCGCAGGTCACGGAATCATTCACGCATGTTTGAGACGCTCACCAAGGGCTTTCGCAACGCCCGCAATCGCCTCTCAGGAGTCACCGAGCTCAACGAGGAGAACATCGATCAGGCGCTCCGCGACGTGCGCCTGTCCTTGCTTGAAGCCGACGTCGAGTTTGGTGTAACAAAAGCGTTTCTCGCGCGCGTGAAAGAAAAGGCAATTGGCACCGTCGTCGAGACGACCGCCAAGTCCGGGAAGCGAAAGGTCAAAGTCGGGCCCGCCGAGCAGTTCGTGAAGATCTGTCAGGGCGAGCTCGAATCGATGATGGCCTTCGATGGCGAAGCGGTGGACTTCGCAAAGAAGCCAAAGCCCACGGGCATCATGATGGTCGGCCTTCAAGGCTCCGGTAAGACCACGACCTCCGCCAAGCTCGCGCGGCTCCTCGAGGTTAACAACGCGCGAAAGCCGCTTTTGGTTGCAGCAGACGTCGCGCGTCCGGGAGCCATCGAGCAGCTTCAAGTACTTGGCGAACAGATCGACGTGCCCGTTTTTTCGATCCCCGGTGGGCTGCCGCTCGAGATCTGCAAGCGCGGCCTAGCTCACGCCAAGAAGCTCAAGTGCGATCTCGTCATCTACGACACGGCGGGCCGTCTCGCGATCGATGAGCCGCTGATGAATGAGCTCGGTGAGATTCGGAGCGCGGTCGATCCTCAAAACGTGTTTCTCGTCGTCGATGCCATGATCGGTCAGGACTCGGTCAAGACGGCGAAGTCGTTCCACGACCTGCTCGGTTTGAGCGGCGTAATCCTCACGAAGCTCGACGGCGACGCCCGGGGCGGCGCCGCGATTTCCATCAAAAACGCCACCGGGACGGCGGTGAAGTTCGCGGGCACCGGCGAAACGCTCGACCGGCTCGAGGAGTTCCGCGCAGATGGGATGGCGAGCCGGATTCTCGGCATGGGTGACGTCGTCGGTCTGATGAAGGATTTCGAGGACGTCGTCGACGAGAAGAAAGCCGAGCAGGACGCCAAGCGCATGCTTCAAGGCCAGTTCACGCTCGATGACTTCCTCGAGCAGCTGCAAACCTTGCAGAGCATGGGCCCGCTTCAAGACCTTCTCGACAAGGTGCCCTTCTTCGCCGACAGCATGCCCGAGGGCTTCCAGGTAGACGATCGCGAGATCGGCCAGATCAAGGCGATCGTCAGCTCGATGACCCGGCAGGAGCGAGCCGGCGCAGAGCTCTTTCAAAAAGAGCCGACACGTTTGGTGCGCGTGGCCAAAGGCTCGGGCACGAGCGAGAAGCTGGTGGCTGAAATCCTTCAGCGCTTCACTTTCATGAAGCAAATGATGGGCAACATCGGCTCGCAGGCTGGCATGCTCTCGAAGATCCCGGGCATGAAGCAGATGGCCGCTGCGAATCGCCTTCGCGACGCAGTCAAGACAGGCGGCCTCGAAGGCAACCCGATGATGGCGAATTTGGCCGATTCCCTGCTGGAGGCAGCGGTCGCCCAGCAAGGCGGCCCCGGCGGGACGCCCTCCCCGCGCCGCGCCGTCGACAAGAACAAGAAGAAGTCGAAGCGAAAGATGCAAAGGAAGTCGCGCCGCAAGTCGCGACGTTGACCGCTCGGCTGATGCCCTTCACCCGCGGCCTCGCATTGGTCTTGCTCGTTTCGATCGAGGCCTGCACGAGTGACGTCGATCGCTCGATGCCCCGGCCGCAGCCACCGCTCGCGGCCGTGCCGAGGCTCGCCGTGCACCAAGCTGCTCGGTCCCCGCGGCTCGACGGCGTGCTCGACGAACCGGCCTGGGGGCTCGCGAAGACCAGCGGTGCCTTCGTCGAAACCAGAAACGGAGGCGCTGCGGCCGTACAGGCGTCCGCGAAGCTTCTTTGGGATGCGATGCACCTTTACGTGGGTGTCGAGGTCAACGACGCATGGCTTCGCGCGAGCGACCGGACCCGTGATGCCCAGCTGTGGAAGCAAGATTGCGTCGAGTTGATGCTCGACCCCGATGGAGACGGAGAGGACTACTTCGAGATCCAAGTTTCACCGCGTGGCGAGGTCTTCGACACGCGGTACGATGCGCGACGCGTTCCAACGCCCTTCGGCCACCTCGATTGGGACAGCCGGGTCCTCGTCGGCGTGTCGACCCGCGGAGCGATCGACGATCTCGAGGCCGATACCGGATACACGGTGGAGATCGCGATCCCGTGGCAGGCGTTCAGTCTCGATTGTACACCTGGTCAGCCCCCTGCGATCGGCGAGCAATGGCGCGCAAATCTCTATGTGATGGACCTTGGGAAGAAGCGGCAGCGGGCTGCCGCGTGGTCGGCGCTCGGAACTGGCGATTTCCATGTGCCATCGCGATTCGGTATCCTAGCGTTCGAGGGGCCAGCTCACTAGGATTCCGTTTGGCGGGATGACCCCGATACGATGCTCCGCACACGTCTCATTGCTGGTCGAACTTCAGGCTTGATTCTAAGCGCGGTCTTCGCGTCGATCATGATGCTCGCGAGTCAGGTCGAGGTCGTTCTGGAGCCTCTCCGTGTCGATCCCGCCCGACCCGCGCCCGTCACGCTGCGCATCCCCAGCAGCTACCTGCCGCCGGAGCTGAGCCCGCACCATCGCGGGATGCCCGAGCCGCTCGTCATCAACCGGGGCGAGGTCGTGGGTGACGAAGGTGTTCAGCGTCTCGTCCGGGCGTTCGAAAGGGAGCGCCGTCCGCCGGAGCCGCGCACGCTGCTGGGCGTTTGGCTCAGCTACTTCCTCATCGCATACATGTTTCTCGCCTACCTGCGCCTCTTCACCGGCGGCCGGGGCGGCCTGCTCCGGACCCAGGCCGGTCTCTTGGTGCTGGTGGGAGCGACCTGCCTCACCGCGAAGCTGCTCCTCTTGTTCACGGGGTTCTCGCCCTTCGTCTTGCCTCTGGCGACGGTGCCGCTCTGGGCGGCGCTCTTCTTCAATCGGGGAACGGCGACGGCGTCAGGCCTAGTCATCTCGCTCGTCTGCTCATCGTTCGTGAGCTTCTCGATGCCGGTGGTCGTGGTCTATCTGGCGACGACCCTCGGCGTGGTGGTGTTTTTCTACGACCGAAAGCACACGACGCATACCCTCGTCGCCGGCACGGCGGCGGGGCTGTTCGCAGCGCTGGTCCTCATCGTCGTCGCCATGGCGGCCGGAAGCCCGATCGACGTCATCGGTGACCTGGCGAAGCTCAACCAGTCGGCGCTGCTCTCCGCCATTGCTGGAGGCATGATCTCCGGCGTCCTCGGGCTCGCCCTGCAGCGCGTTGCGACCGCGGCACTCGGCGTCGTCACTCGAAGTCGTCTCCAGGACCTGACCGACGTCGACCATCCGCTCTTGCGCAAGATGTCGCGCGAGGCGCCCGGCTCTTGGCAGCACGCCCGCGCCATGGCCAACCTCGCCGAAGGTGCAGCGGCGGCCATCGGCGCCGACGCGCTGCTGACCCGCGTCGGCGCTTACTATCACGATCTCGGCAAGACGATACAGCCCAAGTACTACGTCGAGAACCTGGTTGCGGGCGAGCCCTCGCCCCACGCCGATCTGGAGCCCGAGGTGAGCGCCGACGCGATCATGGCCCACGTCGTCGAAGGCGTCCGCATCCTTCGCGACGGCAGCGTTCCCGAGCCGGTGGTCGAGTTCGCCTACACGCACCACGGGACGAGCGTCATCGAGTATTTCTGGCACAAGTGCCTGGAGGACGGCAACGCCAAGGGCCTCTCGGATGCCGCATTTAGATACCCAGGCATGCGGCCGCGCACCAAGGAGACCGCCATCTTGATGCTCGTCGACGCTATCGAAGCCGCTGCGCGCACCGTGGACGAGCCCAGTCGCGAGAAGTTCGAGGCGATCGTCCAGCGGGTTACGAACGTCAAGTTGCGTCAGGGGCAGCTCGATGTCGGCGGCCTGACGATGGAAGACCTTCGGGTGATTCAAATCACCCTCATCGACACGCTCTGCAACGCGTACCACAACCGCATCAAGTACCCGTGGCAAGACAAAAAAGACGACGGCGAGGCGCCACTGCCCGTGCCCGGCATCGCGACCGAGCAGGACGTTGCGCGAGAGCAAAGCCGTGAGTCGACCTAGCTGCGCCTGGCTCATGGGCGCGCTTCTCCTCCTCGTCGGCTGCGACCAGCTGGGCAACCCGCGGCAGTTCGCCACCGAGCCGACCAAATGGACCGACGGCAATGGGCTCGTCGAGACGACGACGCGATCCTTTCGCGACGAGAAAACCATCCGACGCCTCGCAGCCGGGGGGCTCGACGAGCTCGACTATGCCGATTCTTCGATCGGGCCGTCCCAGACTCTAACGCTCGTCTCGGTCGAGCCGCGCAGCCTCAGGGTAACGGGCCGCCCTCGGGTCACCCTCGTGACGAGCTTTCGATTGAGCAACGGCGAACGTCTCACGCGACGATGGTCTGCGCCGGCGTCATCGAGCCGATGGAGCGCCGCCTTCGCCTTGCCAGAGCCTCCCGAGGTCGCCGTCACGTCCGTGGTGCCATGAGCCCCGAGCGGGTCTCCCGCACGTCGGGGAACTCTTCGAGCGATCTGCCCTCGCTGCGAAACTCGTCGAGCGATTGCAGAAACCCATGCGCGAGCTCGGGGTCGAACTGGGTGCCCCCGCAGCGGTGAATCTCGGAGATGGCGATGTCGTGGTGGAGCGCCTTTCGATAGGCGCGGTCACTCGTCATGGCATCGTACGTGTCCGCGACGGCGATGATGCGCGCGATCAGCGGCACGTCGTTGCCCTCTAGGCCGAGCGGGTAGCCGAGCCCATCCCATCGCTCGTGGTGCAAGTGCACGCCAGGGATGAGGGGATGCAAAAACTCGATTGGCTGCAGGATGTCCCGGCCGTGCTCGGGGTGCTGCTTGAAGATCTCGTATTCCTGCTGCGAGAGCCTCCCGGGCTTGTTGAGGTTCATCACGCATCCGATTTTGCCGATGTCGTGCATCAGTGCGGACTGTCGGACGATTTCGATATCGGCGTCGCTCAGTCCGAGCTTGATCGCCAGAATCTGCGCGTAGGCAGCGACCCGCGCCGAGTGGCCCGCGGTGTACCGATCCATCTTGTCGATCGCGCTCGCCAAACCGCGGATCGTTTGCTTGAACGTTGCCTGCAAGTCCTCGTAGAGGCGTGCGTTCTCGATAGCCGCGGATGCCCGATCTGCGGTGGCGTGCAGAAGCTTTCGCTGACCCTCGTCGAAGCGCTTGCCTTTCGTGTAGCTCAGGGCGCAGAGAAAGCCGATCGTGTCGCCGCGCGCCCTCAGCTGGGCCGCGGCGAGAGAGCGCGGCGGCGGCTCTTCGCCCGGTGCCTCGAAAAAGCGCAGGCATCGCTCGCCGTGCTCCAGGAGCGCGGGCGCGTGCACGAAGTGCTCGCCCAGCGCGTCGACGCTCAGGGCGTCGGGCTCGCGTCGAAGGCGGAAGTTGGGGTTGAGCTCGGTGTTGCGCCTGTAGAAACTCCCGCCGCCGTCGCTCAGAAGCACGGTTACCACATCGGAGTCCACCTCGTCGATGGCCGCGCGCGTCAGCGTGTGCACCACCTGCTCGAGCGACAGGCTCGCGGCAATGGCTTCGCTCACTTTGTAGAGCGAGAGCGCCTCTTTGAGCCGAAAGTTCTCCGCTTGGAGCCGCTGCTTTTCGAGCCCGCGACGTATCGTATGAACGACCTCCTCGACCTTGAAGGGCTTCAGGACGTAGTCGTAGGCGCCCTGCTTCATCGCCTCGATGGCCGTTTCAACCGTGCCGAAGCCCGTCATGATGATCGTCACGACATGGGGCGTGTGCTTCCGAATGGCCCCGAGCAGCTCGAGACCGCCCATGTTCGGCATCTTCAAATCACTCAGGACCAGGTCGAACCGGTCCCGCGAAAGCTCCACCAGCGCGCCGCTGCCATCTTCCGCGGTGCGAACGTAAAAGCCCTCCATGGTCAGGAAGTCCGCGAGGATCTCCCGAATCACTTCCTCGTCGTCGACCACTAGGACCTTCGCGACGTCTTCGCCGGGCTGCTCGCTCATGCGCCTATGGCCCTGGCTAGTACTCCGCCCTGCGTTTTCCTGTCAACTGACTGTCTCCCTAGCATTGCGGCGTGGAGGGCAGTTTGATACATCCCGCGCGACCTTGCCATCGACCACTCCGATCACCAAGCTCGCGCTCATCGTTTACGTTCCGCTGGCCTTGGTTGCGCTGGCCTGGTCCTGGTTCGGCGGCCATCGCCTCGCCTGGTCGCTCGATGCCTCCTGGCTCTCGGCTCCATATCCGCTTCGTCTCGGGCTCTCGCTCGCACTCGGCCTCGCTCTGACGCTCGTCGTCGTCACGGCGACCCCCGTCCTCGTCCGGCGGACCGCCTGGGCGCGCGAGCTTCACTCGGAGCTCAAGGAGCTGATCGCTCCGCTCTCACCGTCCGAGATTAGCCTGCTCGCCCTCGCCTCTGGCCTTTCCGAGGAGCTGTTCTTTCGCGGAGCTGTGCAGCCGGTCCTGGGCCTGTTTCTCAGCTCGCTGATTTTTGGCGCCCTTCATGTGGGACCGAAGAAGGTTTTTTTGGCGTGGACCTTCTGGGCCTTTCTGATTGGACTCGCGTTCGGCTCGATCTTCGCGCTGACCGGTGTGCTTTGGGGTCCGGTGCTGGCGCACGTTGGAATCAATCAGCGCAACATGACCTTCATTAGGCGACATTGACGCAGGATTCGCGCCTCTCTACCCTGAGGGGAGACCCGTGGACAGCGAGATCAAGACGAGGGTTGCCCCCTTCTCGGAGCCTCACATCACTGCGGGCGCAGGCCAGGATTGCCTGGTCGTGATCTATGCGCCGAGCAGCAAGCAACTCGGGAAACGATTCTCATTGGTTGACGGGGAGGTCAGCATCGGTCGTGGCATCGACAATACGGTCATCCTCAACAGCGACAGCATCTCGCGTCGCCATGCGGGCATCGAAATCCGGAGCGGCGGCTACTACCTGATCGATAGGCATTCCACGAACGGAACCTACGTCAACGACGAGCTCGTTCACGAGTGCCAGCTCCGTCGGGGCGACCAGATCAAGATCGGTGACACCATTTTGAAGTTTCTGAGCGGCGCCGACCTCGAGTCGCAGTACCACGAGACGATTTACAGGATGACGATCGTGGATGGCCTCA
>SHLP01000011.1 GCA_004283055.1 Deltaproteobacteria bacterium | reverse complement strand
GGCTCGGGATGGGCAGCACAGCGATTGGGCCGGCGCCTAGTCGTAGGTCGACTTGGGGTGCCGTGGCGACGGGGCGCCCGATCGCGAGCACGCCCGTCGCGAGCCGTTCTTCGGTCGTACGGTTGACCGTTGGTACCGCGTCGCGCCTTTTTTCCGCGCCCCGGTTCGCCCGCGCTACATCGGCCCGACGAGGACTTCTCTTCGTCCGCCCGCCTTCGAGCTCGGAGGCCCGACGACGCCTTGCTGTTCCATTTGTTCGACGAGCTTGGCCGCCTTGTTGTAGCCGACGCTCAGCTGACGCTGGACGTGGCTGATGGAGCAGTATCCTGCGTTCGCGACCACCGCGACGGCCTTGTCGTAGAGGGGGTCGTCGCTTTCGCCGCCCAAGCCGTCGTCGTCGCGTGGTTTCAGGATCTCTTCCTGGTACTCGGGCTCGCCCTGCTCGCGGAGGAAGTCACACACGGACTTCACTTCGTCCTCGCTGACGTAGGCGGCATGCACTCGGTGCAGATCGCCTGAGCCGGGCGGGATCATCAGCATGTCGCCCATGCCGAGTAGATGCTCGGCGCCCGAGCGGCCGAGGATGGTCATCGAATCTTGGCGCTGTGCGACCTTGAACGCGACCCTCGCCGGGAAATTCGCCTTGATCATGCCGGTGATCACGTCGACGCTGGGTCGCTGCGTCGCCAGGATCACGTGAATGCCGGCGGCTCTCGCTTTCTGTGCGAGGCGGGCCACACAGGCTTCGACGTCCTTGGCTGCAACCATCATCAGGTCGGCGAACTCGTCCACGACGACCACTACCGACGGGAGTTTTTCGGGCTCGAAGCTCTCGGCGTCGGCGGCCTCTCCGTCCGTCGGCTCGAGGAGAATCTCGCGACCGTCCGCGTCCTGGGCGCTCACTTTGCCCTTGCGCTTCGGCATGAACTTCTCGAGCGGGAGATCGCCACGTAGGACGCGATCGACCCGGCGGTTGTACGTGTCGATGTTTCGCGTGCCCGCGTCGGCGAAAACCTGGTAGCGCCGCTCCATCTCGTCGACCGCCCAGCGAAGCGCAAGCGCGGCCTTCTTCATGTCGGTCACGACCGGCAGGAGCATGTGCGGAATACCATCGAAGACCTGCAGCTCGACGACCTTGGGATCGATCATCAGCATGCGAACTTCTTCCGGTGTCTTTTTTGCGAGGATCGAGGTCAGCATCACATTGAGCGCAACGCTCTTGCCGGAACCGGTGGCGCCCGCAACGAGCAGGTGAGGCATCCGCGCGAGGTCGACGTAAACGGGCTGCCCGGCGATGTCCTTGCCGAGCGCCATCGGAAGCGCCCCACCCTGCAGCTCCCAGCGCCGGTCCTCGACGATTTCACGCAGATGGACCATCTGGCGCAGATCGTTGGGAAGCTCGAAGCCAACCCGTGCCTTGCCCGCGATCGGGGCCACGATGCGAACTTTCTGGGCGGCCAGGGCCATCGCGAGGTCATCGGCCAACCCGGCGATTTTGGAGACCTTGGTGCCGCTCTGAGGTTCGAACTCGTACATCGTCACGACCGGACCAGGGTGGATCTCATCGACGCGCCCCCGGACTCCGTAGGCCGCCAGCTTCTCGGTCAGCAACTCTGCGTTTTCGCGAAGCGCTTCGGCATCGACGTGGATTTCAGATGCATCCGGTTCGTCGAGGAGCTTGGTTGGCGGCAGCTGGAAGTCCCGGTGGCTTCGCTTTGGGCGCGTGGAGATCTCGAGCGGTTTCTGCTTGGTTTCTTTGGGCGCGACGATCGTCGGGCCATCGGGACCGCTCGGCTTGGGCTTCGGCGTTTTCGCAATCGCTGAGGTCGTTGCGATCGTCGGAGCTGGAGCGCTGTCCGGTTCCTCGCGGTCGTAGTGCATCCCCATGATTCGGGGCTGGCTTGCGCGGATCTCTTCGTCGTGGATCTCGCGGGCCTCGGCCCAGGCCTCACGCAGCGCCCCGAACACTCCCCGAACCTTCGCCCATCCGGCATGACCGAGCCGTCCGACCGCACGGGCCGACTCCTCGAGCGTCCACGGGGTCCGCAGAATGACGGCCGTGCCAAGAATCGCAAAGCCGATGATCACGGTGCCGTAGAAGCCCAGCAAGGAACGCAGCACCTCTCCGAGCAGCTCCCCAACCGCTCCTCCGGGTGATGCACCCCAAACCGCCTGCGGCTCGATCAGCAGGTGACCGAGGGCCGCGCCCATGACGACCAAAACGAGGGTCGAGGCGATCGTAGCGAGTCCGAGCATCGCAGATCGCCTGCGAAACAAACGCCACGTCAGCAGCCCCCCCTCGAGCGGCAGGATCCAAGCGACCAGACCGAACGCCAGCATGAGGGCTCGTGCGAATCGATGGCCGACCGGGCCCACCAAGTTCGCCGCGCCGTTTCGGGCGTCATAGGAGACGAGTGACAGAGTCAGCAGGACGGTGGCCGTGAGGGCAAGGATCGCAAGAACGTCCTGCCGCCTGCCCTCCGGCGCCGCCAGGTCGCCTGAAGAGGTGGTTTCATGTGCGCTCAAGTACGAGGTCTCCTACATCAACAGGCTATGCGCGCACGGCCGCGCTGGTCAAGAAATCAAGGCGCTCCGAGCTTCTTGAAAGCCGGGCGGAATCCTCTATTATCTTGCCGGGTTGCATGCTCGGGGGGGATGATTCCGCTAGTCGGATGGGTTGGACGACAAAGCTCCTGGTGATTTGCTCGGTCGCCGGCCTCGTGCTGGCGGGCTGCAAAGTAGATAGCGACGACGTCCAACAATGGAAAGAAACCGTCAAAGGGCCCACCCGGCTCCGCGCGGTCATTGGGAGCGATCGGTACAGCCCCGAGCTTCGAACCGAGGCGGCGCTCGCGATCGTCGAGATGGATCGCAACGACATCGACGCGCTTTCAATCCTGTCCAAAGCGTTCGACGAGCTGCAGCGTCAGGATCGAGCGACGAGCGAAACGATCGTCGGTGGAATGATCCCTCGCCTTCAAGCGCTTCTCTCGACCGAGCCCGACCTCGAGGCCTCGGCGCCTGACCCGGTCCAGGTGCGCGCGAAGGATGCCGCCTACATGGTGATTCCCTATGCGCCCGAGAGCTCCCGCAATGAGCTCATCCGTGCCGTCGTCGGCTGGTACTCCGCCGACTTCGAGGGTCGAAGCCTTGCGGGGGACTACAGCGCGGAGCAGGTGACACGCGCGCTCGGCGCCGAGGCGGCAGGCATGCTAGTCGACGCGCTCCACGAGAAGATGCCTCCGCAGGCGATGATCAAAATCGCGGAGATCATCGGGGAAGACGGCGACAAACAAACCCGAAAGCGCGCTGGCGCCCGACTCGTGACCATCGAAAAAGCGATGGAGAAGCCGTCCTTCGTGAAGTGGCTCGCGGGTGAGATTCGCGCGTCGCTCAAAGCTTCCGGAGAGCCGGTCGACCCAGCCCGCGTGTCGTCGTTGGCCGTGTACAATCGCGAGAACTACATCAACCAGGGCGCGCTCCCAGCGATGCATCACCTCGGCGAGCAGGCGCTGGTTTCGAATCGGCTGCTCGCAATCGCCGATACCAAGGCAGGAGCCGAAGACACCAAGGCCTGGGTCGAGCGCCTCAACGCACGCAGAGCCACGGCGCTCAAGGCCCTCGAGGGGCACGTAACCCGCGCCCACCTCAATCGCCTGCTATCGATCGCGCTCGATTCGAGCAATCCGGTCGAGGTTCGCGACTACGCATTCGACCGCGTCGGGGACATCCGTAGCCGTGACGCGATCCCCCGGCTTTGGCCCCTCGTCGAGCGCGTCGGATGTACGTCGAGCTCGTGCACCGCCTCGGACAAGCTTGCCAAGCGCCTGCGTTGGCGTGCGGGCGAGCTGGTTCTCTCCCTTGGCGGCGCATCTGCGATTGAGCCATTTTCTCAACGATTACCATCATCTGCGGGAATCCAATACGAACCCGAAGAGCTCGAGGGCTACGCCACGAGGATGAGCCAGATGACACCTCCGCCCACATCCACCGTCATGGCTCTGCTCAATTCGCCGCGGTGGTGGAATCGCGTGGTTGCATTGCGCTATCTTGAACGCAGAGGTGGGGAAGCTGACATCCCCGCCATGAAGCAGTTGATGTCGGACGATGACGCAGTCACAGGGCAGGGGTGGTCGGAGCTCAATCCACCCGTGAAGAAGGTTGGTCAAGTAGCCGATGCTGCCATCAAGGCACTTCGGACCCGTGAGCAAGGTGGCAAGAAGTGAGTAGAAGTGAGTAGTCGAATCCATGGCTGATCAAGGTGACAGGAAAACGGTGCGAGCGTTTCAGTGCCGCGACTACCTCTTCGAGATCTTCGATCGCCTCAGCGAGGAGCATCAGTGCTCGGTCGACTATCTGATCAACGAGGCCATGCGTGAGTACGCGCGCTCACGCGAGCAGACCGTCACATCCGTCGGTGCGGAATCTCAGGATCTCGTGGGCTCCGGTCTCGCAGGCGCGTCACCGGTGGCCTCTCCTTCGATCGACGCGCGGCCGAGGCCCATGTTGACTCCGGTGCCATCCCGCCGGCCGACGGTACAGCCGGCGATCAATCCGCTTCAAGCGGTGACCGTACCGCCGCCCCTTCCCGGCCGCAGACCGTCGGACATGGCAAGTCGGCGAGTCCTGATGCTTCAGTTCAACGGCGAGTCGATTCCGGTCGAGAAAGACGAGTTCATCATCGGGCGGGGCGTGCGAACTACCGATCTAGCCATTCGCGATGGTAACATTTCGCGCAAGCATGCAGCGGTCGTGTTCCATGACGGTGCGTACTTCATGAAAGACTTGGGCAGCACGAATGGAATCGAGTTCGCAGGTCAACGCGTCGAATCCAAGCGCATCGAAGAAGGCGACGTATATCGCATTTGCGATTACGAGTTCCGCTTCTCGTATCAGTGAGTCGCGCGGGGCGCGCTTGCTGTGCGCCGGTTTTCTTCTGCTCGCCCTGATCGTCGGTCCGCCCGTGCCGTCCGGCCTGGCCGAGGGCGTCGGTCCGCAGGCGCGCGCTTCAGAGCTCGAACACCGGCTGGCCGAGCTCGAAACACGAGACGACGCCAAGTATGCCAAAGGTGCGCTCGAGCAAGCCCGTCGCGCGTTGCGGCGCGCTTCGAGCTCGCCGGAGGGTTCGGGCGCAGCGGCGCGGGCGCGAAGGATCGCCGATGCGGCCCTGGTCTTGGCCGACCGCCAGCTCGCTCGGCGCAGGGCTCAGGCCGAGCTCCTCATCACCCAACGTCGCCTCAACGCGGTCCGGGAGCGCGCGAAAGCCCAGCGACGTGTGCTCGAGGTGCTGATGAGCGATCGCGCATCGCTGGCGCGGGGCGGAGAGCTGCCATGATGACGCGCCCGACGCTCCTTCTGCTCTGCGTTGCGATCGGGGCCTGCGCCGGGTCGCAGGCAGCCCGGACCTCCGACCTTCTCTTCTCTACTCCGGAAGCCGAGCTCGCGCGCGAGCATGCCCCCGACCTCTACGTGCGGGCAGAGTTGGCATCGGCCCATGCCCACGAGGCCGAGCGGAGCGAAGACAAGCTCACGGCCGACGACCATCGAACCGAGTCGCGCCTCTGGCTTGCGGCGGCCGTCGCAGAAGCCGAGCGCGTGCAGTTGGATCGTGGCCGCGCCGAGCTTCAGGTCCAGGAAGAGCGTTGGGCCAAGCAACTCGCGCGCGACCAACGAGCCTCTGCCTCCGTTGCCCGGGACATCTCTCGTCACGAGGCCAACGCCGTCGCGCTTCGCGAAGCGGAACGTCTTGCGGCCTTGACCGTGTCGACCACCGTGAGCGAGGCGACGCTCGATGCGGTGCTGACTCGGGTGCGACTCGACCTCGCGCTTGCAGAAGCACTCGGCGCGACCGACGAGCAACTTCTGCCGCTTCGCGAACGTGCGGACCGGGTGGCACGCAGGCGGCCGAGCGACGCTCGGGTGGCGGAGTCCCTCCTGGTCGACAGTGAAAGACTCATCGGAAGAATTCGGGCTGACTGGCCAGAGCCACGCCCTGGCGCCGCGACGGAGCTCGTCGAAACAGCTTCGGTTGCCGGCTTCGCTGCCGATCGACTTGGAAGCGCCGTCCTGATTCGATCTGGGCGCTTTTTCACGCCCAAGGGACAGGTGTCGGACGCAACCGTGCGGCGATTCACCGGACTGCTCGCCGCCTTTCCACACGGTCCGGTGGCCTGCCAGGTTGCGGTGCCGAAACCGGGCAGCGGGGGCTGGTCGCAGCGAGTCGCACGGCTGGTCGAGCGCTTCGGGCGCATGGACGATCCGGGCCGTGTCTCCACGAGCATCGTCGCGACCGACGCCCTGCCCGCAGGGACGGTTCAGTGCACGTTCGCAGCCTATCGAGAGCCGTGATGGTCGATCCGCCCGCTAGTCGAGCGTTCGGAATGCGTCGCGGGCCGCTGCCTTGGTCCGGTCTACGCTCGGCACCTGCTCGCGCGGCGGCGGGGGCGGAAGCTCCATGATCGAGACTCGTGTGGTGTTGCTCCCGACCTCGAGAATCGAGACATCGACCTTGGTCGGGTTGAACTCGGCGCCGCGAACGCTCGCGCGCTTGTAGACCGCGCCCTTGCCGCGACGCTCCACGCTGCCCGTGACCATCATGGGCCCAATATAGGCGAGCACCCTTTCGATCGGGGCGCGGACTCGGTACACGTGCAGCAGCCCGTCTTCACGTGAAAGCTCGGAGCCTCGCGGAAGCCGGATGCCGGCGACGTAGTCATCCGATGGGAGAAGACGCCCCTCCGCATCGAAGCGGCGGGGGCTCGCAGCACGCTTGGCGGATTCGGGCGCGGGCAGCTTCTTCGCCGCATCGTCGCTGCTGCTCTGTGCCTCTTGCGCCGGTTTCGAGCTGCAGCCGGTGCACACCAGCGGCAGTGCCAGCCCCAGAGAGAGAACGAGAAGCGGTAAGCCGCGCATCGGGTTACGACGTATCACTGTGCCACCTATCATTCCAGCGTTTCGGCCATCCCCGAGACCACCGTGAAGGCTTCGGGCGCCCGGATAGCCTCCTCGAGGATGTTGATCGCCAGCTGGTTCACCGGAACGGCAGCCGAGCCGCTGAGATGGCCCATCAGCTTGAATGCGCGACCGCTCGTCGCGACCGGCATGGCGAGTGTACCCGAGGCGCCGTCGAAGGGGTCGACGATGGGAACGTCCTGCGTGGTGACGCAGACAGGCGCCTGGGCGACCTGCAGACCGACGAGCAAGGCGTTCTCGAGCTGGGGGAGGTCGCTCTGATCGAGCACGAAGGCCGGGTTCGACAGGCTGTCGACGAGCAGCGGAACCGGGGTTCCGGGACTGGTCGCGTCGTCCAAGTACTCGAGTCCGAAAATGCGGCTCCCGCCGAACGGACAAGCGTCGATTGCGGTCCCGTTCGCGGACTTGAACGTGCCAAAGAACACCTGACCGGCAAACAGCTCGATGGGTCCGGTCATCTGCTCGCCCGGGTCGAGCTCGATTTCCCAGTTGAGCCGGCCCTCGAGCGAGTCGACGTTGCCAAAGGCGTCGAAGGTGACCTGCTCGGTGACCGAAACCACCTTGTTGATGGCTGTGGAATCATCGAGTACGTCGATGTTGCCGGTCCCTGTCAGGATCACGACACGGCCCGATGGGTCGCTCGTGAGCGCAAGCGGGTAGAACGTCGGCTCGGCGACGTCCGAGGCCTCATCGTAGTAGAGGTCGTGTAGCGCCTCGGCCTCCCAGTCGGCCGGCTCGACCGATGCCAGATCCACCCGCCAGAGCACCCCATCGGCGTCCACCGTGTAGGCGGCGCTCGCCACGGTGCCGGTATCGCCTCGGTAGACGGAAACCGCGCCGGTGAGCGGAGCAGGGAAGGTGCTCTCGTCGAGCTCCTCGATCAGCGTGCCCGTGATGAGGTCGATGAAATAGAGCATCCGGCCGTGCCTGACCTCCGCCGGAGCCGTCGACTCGTCTCGCCACTGGCGCCGATTCGCCCTCGGGGTAATCGAGGCGCCGTTGGCGGCATTCATGTCTTGAGGGAGCGCGGGGCCGGCGGGAATCGCCACCGAGCTGCTGTTCTCTACGCCCTGTCCGCCCGGCAGCAGGATCACGCCGCGGGATTGCCTCGCCAGGAAAGCCGGTGCGCCGCTTCCATCGTCCCCTCCTTCGACGAAGATCTGCGCTGCGGTCGGCTGGCCGTACGTGTTGCCGAGGTTGGGATGGGTAAACTGCCAGAGGAACTCGGGCTTGCAAGGGTTGGTGACGTCGAGCGCCACCATGCCGTTGCCGCCGTTGCGGAAGCTTAGGAACAAGACCGTGCGCCAGACGTTGGTTGCACCTCCTTGACCCGGGGCGAACGAGCGGACGTCGTAGAGGTTGCGGACCTGAATGCTGCCGTCGCCGTACCATTGCTTGCTGCCGCCTGCGAGCATGTCGTCGAGATCGTCGAGGAACATCGGCGGGATGAACCCCCAGAGCTCGGTGCCCGCATCCTTGTTGCTCGCACAGGCGAACTCCTCGAGGTTGTTGCCGGAGGTGTAAACCCCAGCCGGGTAGTCATCGGCGAGAAATGCATGGATGACCCCATCGTTCGACGATGCGTAGATCACGCGCGGGCGCTCGCTCAGCTGCCAGTTCGGCACGCTTTCGATCGGATCAGGGCTCAGCTGATGCGCCAGGCCCAAACGCCAGTCGTTGAAGGAGCTGTCATCGATGTCGTCGACCAGCGGTCCCACGATGGCGGGCGTCGAATGGTAGATGTCGCCGAGGCGTTCATCTTCTCGTCCGCTCCCCGATTCGCCGTGGACCCATTCGACCACCGTGTCTCGAAGCGCGGTGTCGGTGCTGCCCACGCCTAAGAGGTATTCCGGATCGATCGCCCTGCTGAATTCGCCGACGGGTTGGTCAATGATCGCAAGGCCCACATCGGGTAGGTCCAAGCTAGCGGTCGTGAGCTTGTCCGCTCCGCCGCCGGTGAGGTGCGAGTTGATGTCGGCGGGATCGTCGGGCAGAACCGTCCAGAGATTTCGCGAAAAGCCCCCGGTGAAGTTGACCTTCGAGCCGGACCCTCCCCAAGGGTCGACGTCCGACGGTGCCGAGCTCTGTGCGTTCAAGACCTCGTGGAAGCGGTCTTTGTCTTCGACGTCCTGCGGTTCGGGCAAGCCGCCGACGCACAGAAACCGCCTGCGCTCCAGGACTCCGTCCCAGGGGTCGTCTGCATCCAAAGAGGCGTTGAAACCGGAGATGAACTCCGACTCGAGAAGGCCCGGCGAGGCGCCGGTGAGCACCGGGGCCGTTCTGCTCGTCGCGCCAGCGTTCTGCTCGTTGAAAATGAAGCTCAGCGCGGAGACGAGCTCGGCCCGATCGGCGACCAGGAAGGCTTCGGTCGTATCGCCCACCGCGGCGATGTCGTCCAAAAGCGCAGTGACCGCCGCGACCTTCGCCGCGTCGCCGTCGAGCGCGAAGCCAATCACGTAGAACTTGTTCAAATCGTCGGATGAGATCATCGCCGAAACCGTATCGGCGACCTCTTCGTACGGACAGCCGGTTGCGCCGACGGGATTGCCCAGGTCCTGGCAGTTGACCGGGCTGCCGCGCATGTCGCCGTTCGGGAAACCGTCGGTGATCAGGACGGCGCTTCGCGGACGGCAGCCGTAGAACGGATCGCCCGGGCCTGGGTCGGCCGTTTTTTGCACGATGTCCGGGTCGGTCTGAAGGAAGTACTGAAGGTCGGTCACGAGCCCGGCCGTCGGGGTGGCGCCGAACGGTCGTAGAGGATTCTTGCTCAGCCCGCTGTCACCGAGCACCGTCGCCTGAATCGCGGCGTTCGTGTTGGCCATCGATGCCGTGCTGTCCGCGCCGACGGTTACGAGACCGCCTTCGGGCGCCGCTGCAGAGCGTGCGCCGCTGTTCAGCATGAAGGTCGTCAGCGCGCCTGGGAACGAAAACGGCCGGTCGTCGCCGTAGGAGTACATGCCCTTGGTGCCGAGGGATTCGGCAGGGAACGGTACGAGCAGGAAGTCCGCCTGGCTCACCAGCGGCGGTCGGTCGTTCAGGGTGCCGATCGAGTCGAAGGTCATCAGGCCGAACTTGATGCGCTCGATGTAGGTGTCGAGCACGCCGTTCGCGCTCTGTGTGCCGCTGTAGCTGGGGATTTCCTGAGGCAGCTGAATGTGGGGAAGGAAGTAGCCTTCGTCGTACTCACCGGTGTAGATGCCGCCGATGCGCACGTCGGAGTTGCACTCGTACGGAGTGAACTCACCGGTGAGCGCCTGTGCGACGACCGACCATCGGTTTTGTTCGAAGGTGCCCGCGCCGCAGATGGGCAGGCACTCCAGGCATGCCGGCGTCGAGCAAATGCAGTTTGGCTTGCGCTCCATGGAGCCGGAGGTGTCGACCAGGAGCATGACGTGCGGCCTAATGTTTCGAATGTCCGGGCTCTGTGCCATGACCTTCGCGCTCGGACCGAGAAAAGCTACGGATAAGCCAAGCAAAGTGATGTGTAGCCAAAATCTCATCATGACCCCGAAATGAATGGCCCGCTGATGATGTACGCGCGCATATCCGCGCCCGTCTCGTTCCATTGCCGTCCCAAATCCTCGGCGCCTCCGGGGGCATCGACGGTCCCGTCGCCTACCTGCGCACGACCGCGAGCCGTCATGGTCGTGCGCATGTATTTGAATTTCGTGCCCCCCTGGGCCGCGGCACCGGGCGGAAGCTTGTTGACGATGTGCTCGTCGTAGAGGTCGACCACGAAAGCCGGGCTGTACGCGGAGCCGCCTCCGAAGACGGCATCGGCGTCGACGGGTTGGTTCTGGAAGTTACCGCTGCCGTCGGGCTCGATCAGGGCGTCGAAGTGCTCCTCGTAAAGCCGGTAGGCTCGGCGGCTGCCCGCTAGCGGCGGCTCCGGGTAACAAGTGATGGGGGTGGTCGACGTGCAGGGGAAGAGCTTGGCGTCGGTGGCGCCGCGGGTTTGCACGATGTCGCGGACGGCTTCGGGACCGAAAATGTCGAACCACTCCATCGCGCCGATGAGGGCGGCGCGCGCTGCGTATCGGGTCTGCATCTGCTGGCGCGCAAAGCCGGTGCCCCGCACCTCGTGCGACACCGTCGTGGCTGAAAAGAGCGCGCTCGCGGTGCCGACCATCACGATCATCAAGACGACGAAAAGCACGGCGCCTTCCTGCTTGTCTGGATGCTTCATCAGAGGTTCCTCCTGGCCACGCTCATCACCGGAACCTCGATGCGGATGTGGCGCACACGGGCAGAGCCCCTCTCGTTTTCGTCCACCTCGAAGCGGGTGTTCTCAGCGTTCACTCCGGAGTAGGGAATCGAAGGGTCTTCGAGCGGACTGCGGATTCCCAAGCTGATGAGAACGGACCGGACTTGCTCGGGGTTGGCGTTTATCACGCTGCCGTCCGTCTCGGTTTCGATGAGGGGCGGCTGATTGGTCCCAGACCTGCGGTCGACCCGGAAAGAGACCTCGAAGTTGCTGACGAACTCGGCGAGCACCTGCGTCGTGTTGGCTCTCACGGTGCCGTCCGCCGGATTCAAGATGCGTCGCACCAGCACGATGTTCCGTTTCTCTCGAAGCGCCTCGGCGCCGGCGTTCTCGAAGTCCGACGTGATCAAGGGGTTCGTGCCTTCGAGATCGAAAAAGAACAGCTCCCCGAAATCCATGAAGTTGGCGCCGACCGAGGCTGCATCGAACGGGTCGACCAGCGCATACTCGACCCATTGAAGCGGAGCGACGGTCGCGCCCCCCCCGGCTCCTGGGAGACAGGCCGTGGCGACCGGCAGCTTTGGAGCAACCGACAGGCGCACTTGGTTCTGGGTGTTGTCCGCCTTGTCAAAGACGGTGCGAAAGAAGTGAAAGCCCCCGGGCGACTCGATGTGCAGGACCGAGCCGGTCTGGAACGCGCGCGCGCCCTTTTGACTGATGCCTTTCCAGCTCGCGGCCTCGCCGCCCCAGGCCGCGTCCCAACCGAGATCGCCGTCCAGGTAGTTCGGCGCGGAGCCGGTGAATGGGCCTGCCGCCTGACCCCAGGCAAAGGTGCGGCGGTACGCCTGGTTGCTGGTTTGCAAAATGACGGTCGTACCCTCGGGGCTCACCGAGTCGACGAGGAGTTGGTCGGTGAGGTAGAGGCTGGTCAAAATGCGAAGGCGGTCCGCGCGGACGCGGGCGCCGTTGAGGTCACCGGGGTCGAGCAGGGCTTGGTCCGTGTCTCTGTAGAACTGAAAGGCGCCCATGGTGAGGGTGCCGCCGCCGAGCTCGGGGAGCTGCGGATTACCGGGCTCGCAGCGCGGTTCGCGCTGGGCGTTGGGTGAGCCAAAGAGGCCGGCTCGCGAAATATCGCGGCGAAGCTCCATGATCGCGGCGCGCGATGAGCCTTGCGACGTCGCCGTGCGCTGCTCCTGGTAGAACTGCTCGCTCATCGCCGCCCCGAGGCTGTACACCGAAGTGATCGCGGTCAGGCCGACGACCATGGCGACCATGAGCTCGATGAGAGTGAATCCGCTCTTTTTCACGTTCATTCCCTCCTCAGCCAGGTCACGACGGTCGACGCGAACACCACATCGATGTTCGGCGGGAGCGTCGCCGTGTTGAGACCCCAGCCGTCTGCCGTCGCGGCTTCGCAATCGGCGCCTCGAAACGCACCGCTGCTCACCCAGTCCGGGTGTGTCGCGCCACCAGGCATATATCCCTCACGGTACCAAAAGGTTCGGATGTCGACCCGAGCCGAGCTTCCCTGCCGGAGCCAGCTCAGGCGCAGGTTGGTGCAGTACTTCTGAGGATTCGGGTTGGCGGGGACGAGATCGTTGCCGAAGTAATCAAAATCGTACGACTCTCCTACTGGCGGCGTAGGTTTGAACCATTGGGTGGCCGAGGGCGTGCCGGCGAGGCCCGACAGGTGGTACGTCGCGGCCAACGAGCTGCTGTTGAGGCCCTGCTCCGTCCAGGAAAGCGCGTCCCGCTCGACGCGCTCGACCCAGCGTTCGGTGATCGCCACGGCCGTGTTCATTTCGAGTGCAGCCCGGTTCGCCTGATTCACGCCCTGGTGCATCGCCAGAATGCCAAGCGAGCCAACGGTCATGATGCCGATGGCGATCATGACCTCGACGAGAGTGAAACCGTGTTTGTTCTTGTCGAGCTGGTTCATCGCAGTATCCGTGGTGTTCCGGTCCCGGACGGAACGAGAACTTTTCGGGTGACGCCGACCACGCTCCCGTCGACCTGCCGATACACCAGAAACCCGAAGCCGGACTGAACGGGGTTCGCCTGCCAGTTCGAGAAGAGCACCGTGTCGATGAAGACCTGGTTGTTGGAACCCGCCTCGTAGCAGAACCTGGCGTTGTTGTACCCGTCGACCCGAATGAGATCGGTATCGCCGGGATCGGAATCGTAGGTGTCGGGGTAGACGTTATCGACGCAGCGCCAGTTGTTGCCGCAGTCCATGTCGGCGAGCACCGTTCCTCCCGCGTTCTCGAAGCTAGTCAGCGCGCAGCCACCGCTGGTGCCGCGCAGGGTTTCGAACGCGTACGGGTTGCCGTTGGCGAGGCCGAAGCCCCCGTCGTTTTCGTAGAGCACCTGGTGCGCGCGGCCGTAGGCCATCGACATATACCGGGCGCGCTGAAAAAGGGATGCCACATCCCGCGCCGCCATCGCGACGCGCCGATCGGCGAACCCGTCGCCGATGTTCGGCAGGGCAGCGCTCACCAGCACCCCCATGACCGCCAGGACGACCATGAGCTCCACCAGCGTCAGCCCCTCGCGCCGTTTTCTACGATTTCCAACCACATCCGCTGTAGATGCAACTCCCGTACCGAAGTTGAAGCTCCTCTAAGTAGCTGAAATCAAACAAAACCAGCCCGCTCCAACCCCGTCCAGCTATAAACAACCTGCACCCCCCATGAAAAAAATGCAGACCCAACGCCGAAACGCTGGCAGCCCCAGCACCCCGCCACGCGCGGCTTAAGAGGACTCGGTTGTGACTGGAATACGGCAAAGCGGAGTGGACGAAGTTCACGGAGCTGCCGAATTCCAGCCGCAGTACGCAGGCGCCCGAAGGGCGCCGAGTACACCGTAGGTCGAGTCCTCGTAGATACGCGAGTCGCGATTACGAAGGACGCGGTGCGGAAGAGAGGACTCGGTTGTGACTGGAATACGGCAAAGCGGAGTGGACGAAGTTCACGGAGCTGCCGAATTCCAGCCGCAGTACGCAGGCGCCCGAAGGGCGCCGAGTACACCGTAGGTCGAGTCCTCGTAGATACGCGAGTCGCGATTACGAAGGACGCGGTGCGGAAGAGAGGACTCGAACCTCCACGTCCTTGCGGACACATGAACCTGAATCATGCGCGTCTGCCAATTCCGCCACTTCCGCTGAAGAGCACGCGGAATAGTGGTTGGGCCCCGGCCTGTCAAGGCAGGTCAAGGCAGGTCAAGGCAGGTCAAGCGGCACGCGACTGGCGTGACAGCTTCTGCGCACCGTGCATCGAGACCGCGAGCACCAAACCCTGCATCGAGAGCCGGCAGCGCTCCGCGTCGACCAGGCCCTGAGCGTCTAGCCGGCGCATGAGCTCCTGGACGTGGGGTTTTGCAACACCGAGCCAGGTCGCCAGGACATCCGCGTCCGCCTTGGTGTCGGCGCGGCCGAGCTCGTACAGCGCCTCGAGCAGACGCCAGCCTAGTTTTTCGTCGTGATTTGCCATGGGCACCAGAGGATCGCTCAGTACTGAAAATCGGTCCAGTTTTTGGTGTTCAGTAGGACCGAAACCTACAAGAACCCGAATTCTATCCCTTTTCGGGATCAGATCTCAAGCTCGATCAGGAGAAACTTGTTCGAGTCCCTCTTGGTCGTCAGCTCCTGCACCTCGCTGTCGCTAACCAACTTCCGAAACCTGCCGAGCCGCTTGTGCTCGAGGACGACATAGGCGGTCCGCCCCTCGTTCTCTTCGAGCCATTCGCGAATCCGCTTGTTGTCGGTCTCAGCGAAGACGTACACGCGGTTTCCGGTGTAGAAGTTTTCTCCCTTCCAGTTCATCTGCCACGCAAGAAGCGGCTCGTCGGGGCCCTCCCGAAGCTCGTAGTAGCGCTGGGCGAGGTTGCGAATCCCCCAGTGGTCGGAGAGGTCGACCATGTAGACGTTCAATCCCCAGGCGCAGAACAAGACCGACACCGTGAAAAAAGCGCGGGTTGCCACCGGACGCCACGCGCGAAAGGCCGACGCGGCGCTCGTCACGCCGGCGGCGAGGGCGAAGCCGGTGAGGATGGCGCGATAGTCGAGGTGCTCCGGCCACAGCCGATCGTAATTGTAGACGAACAAATGAACGAGTCGCTCGTGCCCCTGCGGCCTCGCCGAGGTCGACCAGCTCAGGTCACGTCCGACGAACGCAAGGAGACAGGTCCCGAGCACGAAGCCGACGCCGAGGGCGGTGCCCCAGCGTGAAGGGAGCAACTCGGTTTCGGCCTGCGCGATCTGCGAGCGCGCGAAAGCAGCGAGCGCGGCGCCGAGCGCGAGCACAGCAGCGGCTCGTAGGGGCGTCGCCTGCTGGAGCACCCAATCCTCCGGGTGCATCGCGTCGGCGGGAATGACGCCCCGAGGATCTCCCACGAGCCACGCAAGGCCGAGAATCAGGCAAAACGCGGCGACCGCCGCGAGGAGGGTCGCCCTTGGCCTGCTCGGGCCCCAGCACTGTGCTCCCGCGATCCCGACCAGAATCCCTGCGGGCACGAGCGTAGGCAGAATGTAGTGGTGAAACTTGGTGACCATCGCACTGAAAAGGACGAACGAAGAAAGAAGCCACATGGCCACGAAGAGCAGGGTTTCGCTCCGTGCATCGCGCTCTGACTGCGAGCGCATCCACAGGCCCACGATCAGCGCCGGCGGGATCCAAGCGATCCAGGGGAAGGTCGCGTAGCCCAGCTGGCCGAGGAAGTACGCGATCGTGCCCGTGTCGCCGTGCACGCCGCTTGCAAGTCGATTGATGTGGTCGTGGATCAAGAGCCGATTGGTGAAGGCCGCGCCGTGCCGAACGTACATCGCCAGGTACCAGGGCATGCTCACGGTGGTCACGATCAGCGCGCCGCTCGCGATGCGAAGGTCGCCGCTGCCGAGCAGTGACCAACGCCGAGAGGCGGCCAGGTAGAACAGCGCGATCGCTCCTGGAACGGCGATCCCGAGAAGGCCCTTGGCCATGAAGGCGATCGCGGTGAAGAGGTAGAAGGCATACATCAACAGCGGGCGGACCCGCCGTTCTTTGCGAAGGATGGCTGCCAGCACCGCGAGCAGCGCCAGCCAAAGGGCGCCTTGCACGAACGGTTGGGCCAAAAGCCCATGAAAAGCTGGAGCCTGGTCGCGTGGGATCGGGTTGCCAGGCACGTCCGCGTTGCCGGCCGAACCGTAGAGGAATCGGTCGGCGTGGGCGACGAGCCCGTGTCCGTCCAACCAGGAGATGTTCCGGGAAATCAGATACGTCGCCTGCGGAAGTACGAGTACGAAGACCCCGAATAACAGCAGGTGCTGGAGGGACACCTTCCAAGGACCGATTTGGAGCGCTTTCGCTTCGCGGGGGGAATCCTCGTCGATGGCGACGAGCATGCAGCAGGCTGCAATCGTGATGGCGGCGACTAGGGGCAGGTCGGTGATCGCTTGATGCGAAATGAAGAAAAACTGCGGCATGGCCGCTGTTGTCAGGGCGGCGAGGATGCCGGCGCGCGGACCGAAGCTTCGCCGAACCGTCGCGTAGATCGCCGCCAGTGCGGCCAAGCTCATCGAGACGGCGGGCAAACGGAGCGCCCACTCCGGGTTCGCCGGATTGGCGTCCGGCATGAAATCCACCCCCACAAAGCCCATGCTCAGGGCTTCCATCCAGAAGAGGAGGACCGGTTTCGACCAGAACCACTTGTCCTGCGCCCACCAGAGGCTAATCCAGTCGTTGCGGGCGAGGATCTCGCGCGCGACTTCTCCGTAGTGCGTCTCCCAGGGGTCCCAAAGACCGGTCGTGCCCAGCAGCGGGAGGTAGAGCGCGCAGACCGCGACCATCACGAAGAGACCGGGACGCCGAAGGCTCGCAGGCACCAGGAAAAGAAGGGCAGCGACGATGGCGATCGGCAGATGTTCGTATCCTCCGATCGCCGCGCCCAGCACCAGCGCCGCCAGCGCGAGCGCGATCGAAAGCACCGGCGAGAAAAGCTCCCCCGGCTCTCGGCCGAGGGGCGTCTCGCGCCACGGGACGACCTCCCCCGGTGTCGCAGGAACGAGCCAGGCCACCCAGGCGACGGAGGACGCGGTTGCGATCAGCGCACCCCAGAGCGGCCCAAACGCGAAGGGCTCGCGATTGGCCATCCAAAGCAGCAAGGCCAGCGTCGCCGAGAGCGCCGTGAGCAGGCGGATTAGGGTCTTGCTCTTTCCCGTCATTCCGAACGTTTAGCGGTCTTCTTGAGGTTGAATCGGCTCTCACCGGCCGCCGGGACCTGAAGTCTCCTCTGGTGCTCGACCCCGGAGCCGTCGGACGAATAGACGACGATCCGCGCCTGATACTCGCCTGGCTGGAGCCGTACCGTGTGCCGAAGGACGGCGCTCTTCGCAGGCGGCCGAGTGAATCTAACGCTAGCGACCGCGTCTCCCCCCTGAACGTAGTCCACGTCGATCCCGGTCACATCGGTGTCGATCGTGTAGGCGACTTCGACATCCCGAGGCCAGATGCTCGCCAAGTGATTCCCAACCACCAGCAGCCCAACGAGGGCGACGAGAGTCGCGATCCTTCGCCTGGTGGACGATGGCCCTATGTTTGTTCTCAAGCCCGACATGCCACGCCACCCAACCCCAACGCGCAGAACCGCCACAACCTTGGCACCAATTGGAGACGGTGTTAAATTGAGGTTCGCCTGTTAGTGCCCGATCATGGTCCGCCTTACCAATATTCTTGAAAAGGTGAAGGGATACCATCCCCGAGCGGATACCGATCTGATCAACAAAGCGTACGTCTATGCGTCCCGCATGCACGACGGGCAGACGCGGAAGTCAGGCGACGAATACTTCATCCATCCAGTTTCGGTGGCGGACATCATCGCCGACATGCGCCTCGATGCGTCGAGCGTTTGCGCCGCGCTGCTGCACGACGTCGTCGAGGATTGCGAAGTCGGTCTCCCCGAAGTGAAGACCGTGTTTGGCGACGAGGTAGCGTTCCTGGTCGACGGGGTGACCAAGCTCGGAAAGGTCAACTTTGCCTCGCGCGAGGATCGCCAAGCGGAGAGCTTCCGCAAGATGCTCGTCGCGATGGCGCGAGACATTCGCGTCCTCTTGGTCAAGCTCGCCGACCGCCTCGACAACATGCGAACGCTCGAGCACATGTCGACGCCCGCGCAGGAACGTATCGCTCGGGAAACGATCGAGATCTACGCGCCGCTTGCGGGCCGCCTCGGCATCCAGTGGCTCAAGGCCGAGCTCGAAGATTTGAGCTTCAAGTATCTCGAGCCCGAAGCCTACTCGGTCCTCGATGAGCAGGTTCGGACCGTCGCAAAGAACACCGACAGCTACATGGGCGAGGTCACCACGAAGCTCAACAAGATGTTGCTCAATCGCGGGTTCTCCGTGAAGGTCAGCGGCCGCCGTAAGCACCTCTACTCGCTGCACCGCAAGATGAAGTCGAGCGGTATCGGCTTCGAGCAGGTGCACGATTTCGTCGCGTTCCGGGTCATTACCGAGAGCGTCGCCGACTGCTACGCGACTCTTGGGGTCATCCACTCGGAGTGGACGCCCGTGCCAGGCCGTTTCAAAGACTACATCGCGCTCCCCAAGTCGAACATGTACCAGTCGCTGCACACGACAGTCATCGGACCGGGAAATCGGCGCGTCGAAATCCAAATTCGCACCCACGAAATGCATCGGACGGCCGACTACGGCATTGCCGCCCACTGGCAGTACAAGGAACACGGTGGCGGTATCGATCCAAAGGACGCCGCGCGTTTCGTTTGGCTTCGCCAACTGATGGAGTTCCAGAAGGAAGTGGTCGATCCCGAGGAGTTCTACGAGAGCGTCAAGGTCGACCTGTTCCCGGAGGATGTGTACGTATTCACGCCGAAGGGGGATGTGATGACCTTCCCGCGCGGTGCGACGCCAGTGGATTTCGCCTATGCGGTCCACTCCGAAGTCGGGCACCGCTGCTCGGGCGCCCGCGTCAACGGCGCCATCGTTCCACTGCGGCACAAGCTTCAAAACGGCGATGTCATCGAGATCCTGACGAGTAAGAACCACCACCCGAGCAAGGACTGGTTGGAGTTCGTGATCACCAGCCGCGCCCGCTCGCGCATTCGCCTCTACCTGCGGGCGGAGGAGCGCAAGCACGCGGTCAAGCTCGGCAAGGAGCTTCTCGAAAAAGAGATGCGAAAGAACAAGATGTCGCTCTCGCGTTTTCTCAAGAGCAAGCGAGCCAAGGAGGTGCTCTCGCGATTCCATGCGGGTTCCGAAGAGGACCTCTACGCCCGAATCGGCATCGGCAAGCTTGCGCTTCCCATGGTGATGCAAGAGGTGATGCCGAGCGAGGACGGCGAGCGCGACAGTCTCCGACCGGGGTTCCTCGAGCGCGCGGTTCAGCGGGTTTCGGGCGACGTCGAGGGGTCAGGAATCCGCATCCAGGGCATGGATAACATGCTCGTGCGCTTCGCCCAGTGCTGCAATCCCGTTCCGGGCGATCCCGTCACGGGCTGGATCACACGTGGACGCGGGGTTTCGGTGCACCGGAGGGGCTGCCCGCGAGTCCTCGAGCTCGACTCCGAGCGTCGGGTTCAGGTGAGCTGGGCGGATCACGTCGAGGTGGACCTGCCGGTGTCTCTTCGTGTCATGACCGACGATCGCGCAGGAATCCTCGCATCGGTCTCGTCGGTGTTCTCGACCAACGGCGTCAGCATCAGTGAGGCGTCGTGCCTGTCCAAGGACGGCCGAGCGGAAAACATGTTTCACTTCAGGGTCGGCGACATCGACCGTCTGCGCGAGATCATGCGCGGCGTCGCAAAGGTCAAGGGCGTCCTCGACGTCGAGCGAGTCTAACAGCGAAGCGCTCAGCCGCTCGGTTCGCTCGTCCCCCGCCAAACGATCGAGAGGGCTGCTCCAGCGCCAGCAAGCGCCAATAGAACGAGCCATCCGCTGATGTGCTCGACCTCCTGGCTCAAGGTGTTGAAGCCGTCGACCCGAAGCAGGCTCGCGGGGAGCAGCAAGGGTAGGGCGTTTACGCCGGCGTGCATCGCAATGCTCGACAAGGTGGACTTCGTTCGTAGCGCGACCGCTCCGAGCACCAGCCCCCCTAACGTGCCGTAGACGATCGCGGACACACCCCCTCCGGCGTGAACCAGGCCAAAGAGCAAGGAGCTCCAGATCAATGCGGGCGCATCGCCGTACGGCTCCTTCAAATCCTGAAGCAGCCAGCCCCGAAACAGGAGCTCCTCAGTCACCGGGGCGACGATCACGAGCGCAACCGAAATGGACATGCCGGCCCACCAGGTGCTCGGATTCACCATCCGGTAGCGGCGCGCCAGCTCGTCGAAGCTCAGTGGCCAGACTTCCTGAACGAGGTTTCCGACCTCTGCCAGCGGCAGCTGCATGAACGCCCCGGCGAGGAAACAGAGGGCGACAATCCCGCCGACGAGCGGCCGTACTTCGACGGATTCGAGTAGCCCGCCCTCCCGCCGGCGGTGCGGAAAGGCAACGATGAAGAGCACCCCGGTGGCGGCTGCTTGGACGAGGGCGAGGTTGAGCGGCGAGTCTCCTGCGACGTTGATCGCCTCGCCCCAAGATGCCGAGCTGCTTCGAAGCTGGAGAAACCCCCCAAGGGCCAAGAACAGATGCATCAGGGCCGGGAACGCCAGAGCGACGAAGAAAGCTTTCAGATATCGGCCCAAGACAACGCGCAGCCTGACACGTACCAGCGACGGATGGCCAAGATATGAGCCTTCCCTGTTGGTCCCACCCTGCTATAGCGCCAAAGCAGCATGAGGATCCGCTTCCTTTTCATTCTAGGCTTGCTGAGCCTCAGCGTGGCCTGCGCACACTCGAGCTCGACCCGTGGGAGCGCCCGGGCCAAAGGCGTAGAGCCGATTCCCGGCGCCGAGTATCCCGACGAGGCGCGGCGCTTTCTGATGATGTCCCTCGACAACGCCGAGCGTACCGAGCTGCGTGATCGTCTCATCGCCTCGGTTCTCTCTCAGGCGCAGAGCCTGGCAGACGTCGGCGACTACGAGGGCGTCGTGCTCGAGATGAGCCGCCTGACTTCGTTCTTGGCGCCGTCCGACTACGCATCCGCGGTCCTTCCGAAGCAGGTCGAACCGATCGCCAATTACATCACCGAGCGAGGAGGCCGACTTGGAGATGAGGGATACGTGCTCGCCGCCAACTTACTTCTCGAGCGTTCGACCGGTAACGAGATCTACCGCAAGCGCTACGACGAGATCGCGGCCTGGGGACGTGACGCGCGCTCGAGCCTCGATACCGTTTCCGAACAGTACGCCGGCCTCATTTCCGTCTGGACCGACCACGCCGAGCTGACGCCTGCGCCTGAGGTCCTCGACACGCTCGCTGACCTGCACGTCGCCGGGCGCGATGCGGTCGCTGGGGAGTCCGTCGAAGCACGTCAACGGCTTGGCATCGGGGGCGAGCGTCAGCTCAGGCTTGCCCCGCTAAACGTCGCCGCGGTCTATCTGTCGCACGGCGACATCGACTCGGCCGTCTCCAAAGTCGACTCGATGGGTCAGGCCGGCGAGCTCCAAATTCGCCTGCTCGACCTCATGCGGGCCGCGCGAGGCGCAGACGAGGAGGGCGCGGCGGCGACGTTCGAGCTGGTCGAGGGCTACCGGGTAGCGCGGCCGGACGTCGCGGCCGGTCTCTGCCAGTCTGCGCTCGTTCGTTTCCCAAACGACTACCGTTTCCCCACGTGCATGGCCCGAGTCGCCGCAGATTCAGAGCGATTCGCGGATGCGACCGCCTGGTACGTCATTGCGATCGGGCTCGCACCGGAGATGATCGAGCTTTACGACGAAGCGCTGGGCCAGCTCGACGAATTCATCGAGAGCCGGCTCAGCGACCCGCATCCCGAACGTTCCAGCTCGCTCGCCCGGGGCGCGGAGACGATCTTGGCCGAGCGACAAGAGCGTTGGCCGGACTCTACGCCTCCGATCGCACCCAATCAGCTCGAATTCCTGATCGGCATGCTGGAGATGAATGCCGGTCATGCGGACGAAGCGCAGCGACGCTTCGAAAAGAGCCTCCAGGTGGACGAGAACATCGATGCCCTGATGCAGCTCGGGCTCCTGCTCGAGCGAACCGGCCGTCCTGCGGAAGCGGAGAAGCGATTCGGAAGAGCGTTTGCCCTCAGCCCTTCGGACACGCTTGCGGACGACGTTCGCCGGGCCGAGATTTTGGAAAACCTGGGCAACACCTCCCGTGCTCAGGGCAAGAGCGGCGACATGAAGTCCCAGTACAGCGCCGCGCTCGAGGCCTGGACGGAGGCCCGTGACCAGGTCGAAGGGCCCACCGGCGCGATCGTCGAAATGCGGCGTGGGGTGCTGCTCGATCAGCTGGGTCGTCACCAAGAAGCCGTCGTTGCCTTCGAAAGTGCGATGACGTTTGCGCCGCAGTGGCGTGATGTCTACGCCGGTATCCTCGCCCACCTCGTCTCGGCCCCGGTCGATTTCGAGCTCGCGTCCTCGGTCTGGCGGAGGTCTCAGCTCCACCTCAACCTCGCTCCCGAGTGGAAGGTATACTTCACGCTCTGGATTCAGTTCATCACGGCGCGCGCCGGCATGCCGCCCGTCGACGAGCACCGTGAGCTTCTGCGGAGCCTCGGGACGAGCTCCAGTTGGTGGGGGAAGCTCGCGAGCTTCGGCGCCAGCGAGCTCGACTACCAAGACCTGCTGAGCGTCGCGTCGAGCTTGGGAGAGCGTACCGAAGCGCTTTACTACGAGGCAACGCGACTCTTCATCGAAGGAGACGAACCGGCTTCGCGGCAGCAGCTCCAACGAGTGCTCGAGACGAACATGGTCAGCTTCTTCGAGTTCGAGATGGCACGGAAGCTGCTGCTCGAAGAGAAGCGTTTGGGAGGCCTGACCGAGTGATCGACTTCGAAAAGCTCGGCAAGCTCTATCTAGGTAGAGAGCTCGATCCCGACGGCGGCGAGCCAAACGAAGTCCCCGTTCTCTACGATTCGAAAGACCTCACCACGCACGCAGTCTGTGTGGGGATGACCGGCAGCGGAAAGACCGGGCTCTGCCTCTCGCTCCTCGAAGAAGCCGCAATCGACGGGATACCGGCTCTTTGCATCGACCCCAAGGGCGACCTCGGAAACCTGGCGCTGACGTTTCCCGAGCTTCGTCCGAGCGACTTCGAGCCCTGGATCGACCCGGCGGAAGCCGAGCGAAAAGGACGCACGGTGACCGAGCACGCTGCAGCGGTGGCCAGCCTCTGGCGCGAAGGCTTGTCCAAGTGGGGGCAGGACGGTGCGCGAATCGCGCGCTTTCGCGACGCGGTCGACATCTCGATTTACACGCCGGGCAGCTCTGCGGGTCGCGGGCTTCGCGTCTTGGAGTCGTTTGATCCCCCCGGCGAAGACGCGGACGACGACGAGCAGCGCGACCAAATCATGGGTGCCGTCTCCGGGCTGCTCGCGCTTCTCGGAATCGACCCCGACCCGGTGAACAGCAAGGAGCACATCTTGCTCTCGAATCTGCTGTCGCACGCCTGGTCGAACGGGGAGTCGCTGCAGCTCGGGGATCTCGTTCGCGGGATTTCCGAGCCTCCATTCGATCGGATCGGCGTCATGGATTTGGAGACCTTCTACCCAGCGTCTGAGCGACAGAAGCTCGCCATGCAGATGAACGGGCTGTTGGCGTCTCCCGGCTTCTCGACCTGGCTGGACGGCGAGCCTCTCGACGTCCAGCGGCTGCTCTGGACCGAGGATGGCAAGCCGCGAATCACGATTCTCTCCATTGCGCACTTGAGCGAGCCCGAGCGCATGTTCTTCGTCAGCACACTGCTCAATCGAGTCGTGTCCTGGGTGCGGCGTCAGTCCGGCACCTCCAGCCTGCGAGCGCTCCTTTACATGGATGAAGTCTTTGGGTTTCTTCCGCCCGTCTCGGAGCCGCCGTCGAAGAGGCCGTTGCTCACTTTGCTCAAACAGGCGCGGGCATACGGGTTCGGCATCGTTCTGGCGACCCAGAATCCGGTCGACCTCGACTACAAAGCCCTTTCCAACTGCGGGACCTGGTTTCTCGGCCGCCTCCAAACCGAGCGCGACGTAGCGCGCGTCGTCGACGGACTGGAGGCCGCATCGTCGTCTTCAGGAAGCTCGCTCGACCGTGGCGCGATCGAGCGCTTGTTGGCCGGGCTTCGCAGCCGTGTCTTCTTGTTGCACAACGCACACGATGAGAAGGACATCTTGTTCCACACGCGCTGGGCCATGTCGTACCTTCGCGGGCCGCTCACGCGCAAGCAGATCAAGCGTTTGAGTCCTGGCGACGACCGGTCGGCCTCTTCGGCGGATCGGTCGGCCAAGCCTAGGCGAGGCGCAGCCGCGACGAAGAAGTCTCGACCCGTCGTTGCAGCCGGCATCGACGAGGCATTTCTGAGCGACGCGCCGGGCACGTACCGTCCGCACCTGCTGGCATCCGTCGATTTGCACTATGTTCGGGCGTCACAGGGTCTGGACGAGTGGGAGGAGTTCTTGGCTCTTGCACCGCTCGACGAGGACTCGCCTTGGGAGTCGGTCGAGATCCTCGATGCGGACTCCCTCGACCCCGACCACGGGCCGCCTGACGAAGCCGAATTCGTCCCACCTCCCTCCGGCTCGGTCGGGAAGGCTCGGTTCCGCAGCTACGCCAAGCAGCTCAAAGACCACCTTTATCAGAGCCGCCCCAAGACGCTGTGGCGCAACAAGCGCCTCAAGCTCCGGTCGAAACCCGGGGAAACCAAAGCGGAGTTCGCGGCGCGGCTGCAGCTTGCACGGCGCGAAAAACGAGATGAGGCCGCCGAAAAACTTCGCAAGCGGTTCGCCAAGAAGATCAAGAGCATGGAGGCACGCATCGGCCGGGCGGAAGACAAAGTTGCCCGCGAGAAGAGCCAGTACGACCAGCAGAAGCTGCAGACTGGGATTTCGATGGGCGCCACCGTTTTGGGCGCCATCTTTGGAAGCCGCGGCATGGGTCGTGCCACGACCGCGGCGCGAGGAGCAGGTCGCGTTGCGCGCGAGCGTGAAGACGTGAGTCGCGCCGAAGAGGATCTGCGGGAGCTCCAAGACGATCTCCGCGAGCTCGAGGCCGAGGCCGAAGACAAGGTTCGCGACCTCGACGCCGAGATGGAACGGGAAGAGCCCGAGCTCGAAGAGGTGATCGTTCGCCCGAGGAAATCGGACCTTCGGGTTTCGGAGCTCAGGCTTGCTTGGAAGCCCGACTGACCTGCTCGAACGCCTCGCGCACCTCGTCCGGCGCCTCGACGAGCTCGATCAGCACGCCTTCTCCGCCGATGGGCGCGCCTTCGTTGCCCTTCGGATGAATGAAGCAGACCCGATGGCCCGCGGCGCCGGGGCGAACCCCTCCGGGCGTGAATCGCACGCCTTGATCACCCAGCCACTGCACCGCAGCATCGATGTCGTCCACCCAAAGGCCAATGTGGTTCAGGGGCGGCGTGTCGACTCGGGGCTTCTTGTCCGGGTCGATGGGCTGCATCAAGTCGACCTCGACCGTGAACGGACCGGCACCCATCGTCACGATGTCCTCGTCGACGTTCTCTTTCTCGCTCTTGAAGTTCCCGTGTGCGGTGAGGCCTAGGGTGTCGACCCAAAGCCGGCGTAGCGCGCTCTTGTCGGGCGCGCCGACGGCGACCTGTTGGATTCCCAAGACCTTGAATGGACGACTTGTCATGCTTCCTCTCTCTCGGCGGTCGAAGATACCCCGGTTGCCGCCCAAGTCCACATGGGACAGTCTCTCGCCCCGTGAAGACCTCTCTCACCGGAATCAAGCCTACGCACCTTCCGCACTTGGGTAACTACTTGGGCGCGATTCGTCCTGCCCTCTCGCTGGTCGACCATTACAGGACGCTCTACTTCATCGCCGACTACCACGCCCTCACCACCGTCCGCGATGCGGAGGCGCTGCGTGGCTACATTCGCGACGTAGCGGCGACCTGGCTCGCCTGCGGGCTAGACCCCGAGCGCACCTTGCTCTACCGGCAGTCCGACGTGCCCGAGGTGTTCGAGCTGGCTTGGGTCTTGAGCTGCCTGATCGCGACGGGTCAGCTCGAGCGGGGTCACGCGTTCAAGGATGTCGTGGCGCGCGGGGAGTCGCCCAACGCCGGCATCTTCAACTACCCGGTGCTCATGGCGGCTGACATCCTGCTCTACGACACCGACGTCGTCCCTATCGGCAAGGATCAGAAACAACACCTCGAGCTCACGCGCGACGTCGCTACGCGGCTCAATCACAGCTATGGCGACGGCACTCTAGTCGTCCCGGAGGCTCTGATCGGCGAGGCCCCGCTCGTGCCGGGCACCGACGGCGAAAAGATGAGCAAGAGCAAGGGCAACGGGATCCCCCTCTTCGAGCCGTCGAAGAAGCTGCGAAAGGTCATCATGGGGATCAAGACCAGCTCGGAGTCCCTCGAGGACCCAAAGCCGGCCGAGGGCTCGACGGTCTATCAGCTGTACGCCCTAATCGCTCCCGGTGAGGCTCCCGAGATGAAGCGCAAGCTCGAAGCGGGCGGCTACGGCTGGGGCCATGCCAAAGAAGCGCTCTTCGAGGCCGTCGACGCCGAGATCGGCCCCAAGCGAGAGGCGTATCTAGCGATCCGAGCCGATGAAGCTCAGCTCGACGCCCTGCTCCATTCCGGGGCCGACAAAGCGCGCGAGATCGCACATGCGACCATTCAGCGGGTCCGACGCGCGGTCGGCATCGACTGAGTCAGTAGACGCTGCTCCACTGTGAGTCGTCGTCGAAGGAATCGTACTGCTCTGGCGGCGTAGCCGCTTGCGTCGGCTGCTGAGCTTCGGGGATCACCAAAAGGCCCGGGTGCCCGCTCTCGATCGATTCGTTGGTGAGCACGAAGGTTTGCTTGTGCTTCTGCCAGGTCTGCCTGATCACGGTGTTGGCCAAGACCATCGTGCTCTCGTCGTACCAACGCACGGCGACCCGTGAGAAGGCGCCTTGGCCTTCATCGTCAGTGTCGGGATTCATGCCGAGTATCTCGGTATCCGCGATTTGGATGTCACGGCCCCATCGCATGTGCGAGAGCTTGTACTGGGTCTGGAACCCCGGCGCGACGTGCCCGCTAGCAACATCCATTCGGCCCCAGCGGGCGCCTTCGTTGAGCTCGATCACCGAATCACGCATCCGGGTTTCCGGGCTCAAGTTCTGTATCAAGCAGCCACCGATCCCAATCAGCGCGGCCAGCCAGCAAAATCGTCTCACCATGGCCTGACGCTAGGCCCCAGGCTCGATGCGGGGCAACTAATTGGCGACGCGCCTGCCGGTCTCGGCAAGACGGGCTTTGGCAGCCCGGTTGTTGGGGTCGACCGCCAGCGCTTTTCGCCAAGCCTTGCGGGCTGCGTCGTCGTCGTCCTCCAATCGCAGCGCATCGCCGTACAGGACATGGTACGCCGCGCGCCGCGGACGCTTTCGGACGGCTTTTTTGGCCCATTTGGTCGCTCGCCCGGGGTCCTTCTTCGCGATGAAGAGCGCCGCGTAACCCGCCATCGCCTGCGGGTTCTTCGGGTCGAGCTCCCAGGCGCGATCCAGGGTGGCTTCGGCCAAGGCCAGCCGGCCGCCCCGGATCATGGGCATCGCGCGATGGACGAGCACGTCCGACGCTTTCGCCGGATCGCGCGGCAGATTCTGGGTCGGGACCCTCGTGTTGACCGTTGCTGCCTCCGCCGGCGTCGTCGCCTCGGGCTGCATCTTGGCCTTGCGCACTGCTTTTACAGGGGCTTTTTTCGCGGCTCGTGGTTCGTACTTGGGTTTGGCGGCCTTCCTTTCGCCGGGCCGGGCCTCGTCGATGAGCTCAGCCTCCTCGAACTCCATCGCCACTTCTTCGTTTTCGGGCTCGGTCTCCTCGAACGCCTGGCCTGAGTTGAGCGGTCCCGTGATGGGGCCTTGTCGGCCGGCCTCGGCGCTCGATGCAGTTTCCGTCGGCTCCAGCGCGTCCGAGGAGCCGCTGCGCATCCAAACCTGCCAGCCAAGGACGCCCACCCCAGCGACCACGGCTGTCAGCAGCAACGCTTGGATGGAAGCAGGCAGCCCGCGGGGAGCAGGCCCCGGCGCGAGCATCGTCGCGCCTTCGAGCGTTCGGGCTAGCTCGGGCTCGGACTCGATCGAGGGCCCGCCCGCGGGTCGGTGGTGCTCGGCCGGCGGCGGCGGCGGTGTCGGCTTGAGTGGCGCGGGAAGCGTCCTTTGCTCTTCGAGCACTTCCTGCGGCAGCATCTCGAACACGGGCGCTAGGCCGACTTCGGTCGCCTTTGGCGTTCGCGGCCGCGAATGCGCATGGTCGGTGTGCCGGTGGGGGTCATGCCGCTCCTGCACGCCTCGGGCCACAGGAACGGTACGTTGCCTGGTCTCTACGCGACCGAGCGCGCGCCCCATCTTGTTGGTTGGGGTATCCTCATCGGGAAACGCATCGGCCGAAGCTCCACCAACCCCTGCTTGCAGATGCGCAAAGCGCGCGGGCGCCATCGTCTTCGGCTCCTCGAACTTCTGAGCTGCCCCCGACCCTGGGGGCTCGGTCGCATGCTCATCGGCATCGGGCACGCCGGGCGGGATCGTCGCGGCGTCGACTTCGACCCGAGCTTCTCCGTCGGCGAAGCCGAGCTGATGGGAAATCACACCGAGCGCCTCGTCGACCGGCATCATGATGTTCGCAACGGAGGGTAGGTCCTGCTCACGCACCGATACTCGGCCGCTGTTCAGACCCCAGAGCGCCAGTAGAGCCGGGATGCCCTGCAGGGTTTGCTTCGTACCCTCATCGAGGGTGGCGTAGGCGCCCACGATCGAGTTGTCGGCGATCTCCACGTCGATGTTCCGTCTGCTCCCGCTGATCGACACGCGTCGAACCCCGGGAACGGAGCCGAGCGCGCGGAGCAGGCGACCGGGCCCAATCAGCTCGAGCCTGGTGTCGAAATCGACTTCGTTTTCCGTTCGCCGCGCCTGCTCGGCGTCTTGATCGATCATCGGAAGCAGCCGGCCCGCGAGCTCGGCCAGGTCGGGCTCCGCATCGGACTCGGACGTCGGCCAGAAGTCTTCCCAACGCACGACCAGCATCGAGGCCCAGCGCAGCTGAGGGTCCTTCCGCATGGCGCGCACGAATTCGACGCCGTGGCCTCCGACAGCGCTAGAGTCCAGCACCACGACCTGCGGATCGACCTCTCGAATCCGCGGAATCACCGCAGTCGAGAAGTCCGCAGCGGCGATTTGAACGCCCCGCGAGCTGAGAAGCGTTGCCAGCTTTTCCGCGCGAAGCTCGTTCGTATCCAGTACGACCACACGCGAGCCATACAGGGCCTTCAAGTCTACGTTTTGCGGCGGAGCAGCAGAGGGCAAGATCGAGAGACGCCCGCCGCTGGTCTCGTGGAACTCGTACTCGAGGGGTTCAACGCCGTCGACGGCACTGCGCAAGCGGTCGACGATGCGCTCGGTGTGCTCCTCGGACCGGCGCTCGGTGTCGATGACGAGAGGCATGCCCTCGAGCACGCCGTTCGCAGACCGAACGCTCAGAATGCCCGTCTTGGTTTCGTCGCGGATGAGATCGAGCAGCTCATGGAGATTGCCCTCGTCCAAGGGGCCCGCGATGAAGCCCGGCCGGCGTGGAACTTCGTCGGCGAGCTCCACCAGCTGACGCGCGATGCTGTCCGCGCCCGCGCCCCGTGCGACCACCGCCACGGCGCCCGATCGGAAGTCGCGCGCTTCGTCTTTGAGCACAGCGTCGTTCGAGACGAGCGCAACGGGGAGTACGTCGGTTGCCCGATTCTCTGCCATGCGCCTCACGACGTTCTCGCCTCCGCGGATAGCCGCATCGCCAATGAGTACGACCATGTCCGGCGCGTAGACGCGAACCGCTTGTTCGAGCTCTGCCGTTGCAGACGCAGCTACGGAGATCCCGTGGCGCCGAAGCGCTTCCCCCAACGCGGTCTGCATCGGCTCGCCCTGGCCCACCATCAATAGAGTGGGCCGGTGCTCCTCATCCGACATCATCGAGAGGGTGGCCGATTCTGGGAGATTCCGCCAGCTTGAGGTGATGCGATCGTTCGCTATGCTCCGCGCCGCATGACGACTTCAGCCATCGAGTTCCTTCGGGAGAGCTTTCCCAAGCTGTTCGACCGGGGGGTAAACGTACTTCAAAGCCGCGCGGAGAGCGGGGATGAGCGGGCGCAGCGCATCCTCGATGACGTGCGGGGGGTGACTGGCGCCGCGAGCCTTCAAATCGACGAGGAGCCGCCGGTCGTGCTCTCGGCGAAAGAGGGGGCGCTGAGCGCGGGAGGTGCGCCGGCCGAGGGCGTTCCCATCAAGATCGCTGCGGCGCTTCCGGGTCAGGCGGCGAGCCTGCTTCTGGGTGAGGCCGCCAAATCCGGGGCTTTGGACGACGACGAGGTTGCCGTCGGGGCCGCTCAGACGGCTTCCAAGCGGTTCGAGGACGCGCTCGCGGGGAAGCCCCTCACCTGTCACGTCACGCTTCGCGGCGTACCAGAGCTTGGCGACATCGAGGTCCGCCTGGGCTTCAACGTGCTCGAGCCGCCCGTCGAGCCTGGGTTCACCACGGAGCTGCTGTTTTCAGATCTGGAGCTGGTTCAGCGGGGAGAGCTTACGGCGCAGGAGCTTTTCCTCGGCGGCAAGCTCAAGATGGAAGGGGATTACTCCCTTGCGCTTCAGATCGCGATGCAGCTCCTGACCAATCCCCTCTGAACGGACGATCCCTAGTTCAGTCCAGTCCAGTCCAGGCCTGGGCTGGGGAACTTGCCGGTCACTCCTCCGGTTCGATACTCTGAATGTCGGTAACGGGGGGTTATGTTTCGGGCTATCGCCAAGAGTCGCTATCTAGTGCCGGGCTTCATGTGCTTTGCGCTCGCGTTCGTCGTCGGCCCTGTTGGGGTGGCCTCGGGTGTGCTGGCCGGTCCGTATGCAGCCTCGATCGCCGGCGTGGCCGCCGCGGTTCTTGGATTGGTGGGACTCGGAATGATCGTGGCGGGCCTGCCCCCCTCGATCGAGGTCGAGGCCGTCGACGCACAGATTCGCACGGTCCATCGCGAAATCGAAGAGATCGAGGGAATCATTGGCGAAAATGTCAAGGAGCTCTCGACCGGTCTTGGTGAGCAACTGGTAGCGGTCGAGGAAACCGCGCGGTCGATCAAGTCGATGGCGATCTCGTTGCAGTCGATCAGCGACCGGGTCGAAGCGCTGTCTTCGTGTACCGAAGAGAGCGCCTCGAGCATCCTACAAATGAACGCGACGAATCACGAGGTTGCCGAGAACATGGGCAATCTAGGCTCGAGTGTTCGAGAGACGGCTTCGTCGATCGAGGAGATGACCTACAGCATCAAGGAAGTCGCGCGGAACGTGGATGCCCTGGCGCAGACCGCGGACGAGACTTCGTCTTCGATGAACGAAATGGATGTTTCGATCGACCAAGTGCAGTCGAACGCCAATGAGACGGCGCGCCTCTCGGCCGAGGTTGCGACCGACGCGGAAACCGGCGCTGAATCCATCCTCAAAATCACCGACGAGATCAATCGGATCAAGTCTTCGTCCCTCGAGGCGGTGAGCACGATCGCCAATCTAGGCGACCGAATCGAGGCGATTGGGGACATTCTCAACGTGATCGACGACGTGGCGGAGCAAACCAATTTGCTCGCGCTCAACGCTGCGATCATCGCCGCGCAGGCCGGTGAGCACGGCAAGGGATTCGCGGTCGTTGCAGACGAGATCAAGGACCTCGCCGAGCGCGCCGGGGCGTCCACCAAAGAGATCGCCGAGCTGATCAAGACGATTCAGGAAGAGACCAAGAACGCGATCGCAGCCGTCGAGCGGGGCGCCAGCACAGTCGACCGAGGCGTGACGGTGAGCGTCGAGGCGGAACGCGCACTCAAGAAGATCCTCGAGTCTTCCAAGCAGTCGACCACGATGGTGCGTGGGATTGCGCAGGCGACGGTCGAACAGGCCAGAGGCTCCAGGCAGGTGACCGATGCAATCGGACGCATCGCAGAGACCGTCCAGCAGATCGCCGCCGCCACGGCCGAACAGGCGCGAGGGTCCGAGCTGATCATGAAAAGCGCCGACAACATGCGTCTCATCACGCAGCAGATGGAGCGAAGCAGCCAGGAGCAGGCCGAAGGCGGCCGCCAGATGAGCGGCTCCATCGAAAACATCTCGGACATGGTTCAGCAGCTCCACCAGTCTCATCGGAAGCACTCGGACAGCTCCGAACAGACCTTGGTGGCGGCGACCCGCATTCAGGAGCTGACGCGAGACTACGAAAATCGGGTCCGAATCATGCATCGGGCGGTCGATCGGCTCCGCCAAATACGATTGGAGTCGTGACCCGAGCGAGCACGGGCCGGCGACGCTTCAGAGCACCGGCGGCTTGCATCTGTTTGCCTTCCGGGGGGGCAAGGATTCATCTTAGGAGCGCATGTTTGGCATCGGCCCGACGGAGCTAGCCTTCTTCCTCGTGATTGTCCTACTGGCCGTAGGGCCCGATAGGCTGCCCACGTTCATGCGGACGGTGGGAAAGGGCCTTCGTCAGGTGCGCAATGCGAGCCGAGAGTTCAAAGATGCGATTGGGCTCGACGAGCTCATGCGGGAAGGTGACCCGTTTCGTGCGCCTCCGGTCCGACCGCCCAGAGCGCGCCCGGTTCCCGTTCCCGAACAGACGGACGAGTCGCCCAAACCGGCAACGAGCCAAGCGCCGAGCCGAGTTCCTCCGCCCCCACCAGCCGCTGCGCTCGGCGAAGAGGCGGAGCCAGCTGAGGACGCGAGCGTACCGGCCGAGGCAAAGCGTTCATGACGAGCGCGGAGATCCAAATTCCGGGGCCCGAGCGGGAGAGCATCCCTGAGCACGATCAGGAGATGACCTTCTTTCAGCATCTCAACGAGCTACGGTCTCGCTTGCTGCGGGCTATCCTCGGTTTGATTCCAGCCGTAGCCGTTGGTTGGATCTTCAAGAAGGAGATCAAGGACTTCCTGATCGCGCCGCTTCAGCCCGCCTGGGAGAAGCTGAATCTGCCGGGCGAGGCCGTGCTTCGATTCGCTGGGCCTGCCGACGCCTTCATGATGTACATGAAGAACTCACTCATCGCCGGGGTGCTCCTCGCATCCCCGTGGATCTTTTGGCAGCTCTGGATGTTCATCGCGCCGGGGCTGTACAAGAAAGAAAAAGCGCTGGCGGTTCCGTTCATCATCGCATCGACGCTCTGTTTCACGGGAGGAGCGATCTTCGGCTACATGCTCGTCTTCCCGGAGGCGTTTACCGTCTTGCTCGGCTTCAGTGATGAGACCCTCGTCGCGACGCTCTTCGTCAAGGACTACATGCCGTTCTTCCGTCGGATGCTCCTTGCCTTTGGCATCGTCTTCGAAGTACCGGTGATCGTGACCTTTCTGGCCGGCGCAGGCATCGTGACCTGGCAGCAGCTCCTCAGATTTTCTCGCTGGTGGATCGTCTGCGCGGCATTCATCTCGATGCTTCTGACGCCGCAAGATGTCTACACGATGGTGATGATGCTGATTCCGCTCGTTCTGCTCTATTTCGTAGGTGTGGGCTGCGCGTATCTGATCAGCATCTTCCAAAAGAAGCCCAGGGCCTAGCCGCGTTTGGGCACGGGGTAGGGCGGGGACTTCGGCACGTCTTCGGGGAGAAACCACTGGTCCCCCCAGATGCTCGCCCCTCCGTCGATGTAGAAGGTCTGACCCGCGACGAAATCTGCGTACCTCGATGCCAGATAGGTGATGAGGTGAGACACTTCTTCCGCGGTGCCGAGCCGCTTCAAAGGGTTCGACTTTTCCGCGGTATCGAGGAGCGCCGGCGGGTACTGCTTCGTTCCACTGGTGACGATCACTCCCGGTGCGACTGCGTTGACTCGAATTCCGTGGAGCGCCCATTCGACCGCAAGTGTCTTCGTCATGTTGTCCACGCCCGCGCGCGCCGCTCCGGTGTGCACCATGCCCGGAAAGCCGCGAATGATTTGCGCGATCACATTGACGATTCGTCCTCGCTTCCGGGGGATCATCGCTTTGTTGGCGACGGCGTGCGTCATGGCCCAGGTCCCAATCAAGTTGTTGCGAACGACCGCAGCGAACCCTTTTGGGGACAGCGTTTCAGCAGTGGTCGGAAACTGACCGCCGGCGTTGTTGATCAGGACGTCGATGTGACCGAAGCGTTCGAGGACTGCGTCGACATAGGAGGCAATCGCCTCCGGCTCGCGGATGTCGCAGGGCGCGCCAAACGCCTCGATTCCTTTGGATTCGAGGTCGGAAACGGCGTTCTGCAAGGGGTCCGGGCGCCTCCCGCAGATCGCGATCTTGGCGCCGAGGAGGCCCATTTCCGTCGCCGCAACGCGGCCGATGCCGGTTCCACCGCCGGTGATCAGAACGACTTCGTCAGAGAACAACCCATCCACGTACAGCTGGTCCATCCCGCGCCTCATACCATGCGGGGCGAGATCGGACGATGCGACGTTCAGCTGGCGGCTACCGAATCGCGCTCCTCGGTCAGCGAAGCCACCAGCTCGCGCAGGTCCTCCGCGAAAAACGGCTTTGCTAGGGTTGCTTCGACTTCCAGACGGCGCGCGATGTCGTTTCGCGCGGTGCTGGCGCTCAGCAGAACGACGGGGACCTCACTCTGTCTCCAGCGACGGCGAAACTCACGCAGGAACATCTCACCGTCTTCGATGGGCAGCATCAGGTCGACCACCATCAAGTCCGGCAACTGCACGGCACACTGTGCGAGCGCCGAGCGAACGTCCCCTGCCGTGACGACCTTATGCCCATCTTGCTCCAGCAAGACCTGCAGCATGTGCCGCACCGAAGGGTCGTCGTCGAGAACGAGGATCATCGTCTTGCGAGCCACGCATCCATCCTAACAGTCCGGCCGCCCATCGCGAAGATGTGCGCACTGCCTACATTGCAGGTGCTACGCTCACCTGTATGGCCTCCGTCTTCCGTCTTGGCGCTTCCGCTGCTCTTCTGGTGGCGGCCTGCGCCTCGACGATGCGCACGGCGTCGACGCGAAGCATCGAAGTCGGGGACCTTTACCCTTTGCAGACCGGCAACGCCTGGTCCTACGACGTCGATACGGGCGAGGCTTCGACGACCTTGGCAATCACACGAGTCGAATCGTTCGACGGACGGTTTGCCGAGGTGCGTACCGGGCAGACGCTGCTTCGCTACGAAGTGCTCAGCCAAGGGATTCGCGTACCGTCAGCAGATGAATGGGTCTTGCGCGCGCCGCTCGAAGAAGGCGCGACCTGGGCGGGCCGTGGCGGCCGAACGGCTCGTTTGGTTTCGACGGGAATGCGCGTCGAGACCCGCGCGGGCACATTCGACGATTGCGTTCTGGTGTCCGAAACCGGCGGCAAGCTCGAGCTCGAGGTGCAGACGGTGTACTGCGCGAGCGTCGGTCCGGTATTGGTCGAGTCGACCATGCGCTCCAACCTCAGCGATCGCGCGCTGACTGTGTCCGCCCAGCTTCGTGGCTACGAGGTCAGTCCGACTTCTTCGACGCGCCCTTAGGTGAAACCTCGACTTCGATGAACTGTGTTCGAAGCTCGACGATGAGAGAGAGCGAACCCTTGGCGAGGAATACTTGGCGCCAGGTTCGTCCCTGTGCATCGCTGACCTCCAACGCATGTCGCGTGCCCGGAGTGACCCCGAACAAGCTGTTTTCAATCTTTCTCCCGTCGAGAAGAATCTCAGCCCCGGGCGGCACGCCCAGAAGCTCGACGGTGGACATGGGCTCCGTCGACTCCGGGGCGGCGATAGGCCGCTCGCGTGGGTCGCTTTCCAGGAGCGCCCAGGCGATCGCCACCAGAACGGAGAGTACGGCGAACGCCATCATCCAGCGGCTGTCGAGGACCCGCCCAACGCTATTGAGCGGAGTCGTGTTGTCTTCGTTGCTCGGCTTCGCCATTTCTGCTGTGTCCCGCCACGGAATTGTGCCGTGCGCGATCCGGTTCCCATTGTAGGATGCTTGGCCGGGCCCCGTCACGTTCTGGGTCGGATTCCGCATGACGACAGCAATTCTCGAAGCGCGCAAGCTAACCAAGAGCTACGGCGACCGCGTGGTCGTCGACCATCTCGATCTGAGCTGTCGCCGCGGCACGGTCCTCGGCCTTCTGGGTCCCAACGGAGCCGGCAAGACGACCACCCTGCGAATGCTCTATGGCTTCGTCCCGCCCGACGAGGGCACGATCTACTACGACGGGAAGCGCTTTTCGGAGCACCGGGAAAATGCGAAGCGCATGATCGGCGTGAGCACGCAGGACGATTCGCTCGACTACGACTTCACGGTTGCGCAGAACCTCTTCATCTATGCGAGCTATTTTCGACCGAGGGTGGAAGACCTGGCAGGCCGCGTCGCCGAGCTGCTCGACCGCTTCGACCTCGCCCCGTACGCGGACGCCTCACCGCACGTGCTCTCGGGGGGATACGTTCGGCGACTTCTGATTGCCCGTTCGATCGTACATCGGCCCAGCGTCTTGTTCCTCGACGAACCGACGACCGGTCTCGACCCTAGCGCCCGCCTCGACGTCTGGGAGCTGATCGATGGAATGCGCGCAGAGGGCTTGGCAATCGTGCTGACGACGCACTACATGGACGAAGCCGAACGCCTGAGCGACGAGCTGTTGGTGATTCACGAGGGTCGCAACCTCGTCCATGGCGAGCCGCATCACGTCATCGACAGCGTGCTAGGGGACCACGTCATCATCGTGCCTCGCGCAGAGCCGGCGCGCGAAGCGATCGCCTCCTGGCTGCGAGCCCGAGGCGCAGAGCAGGTGGCGACGGTGCTCGGAGAGCTTCGCGTCCCGGTCAGCAAAGAAGATTTGGCTGCGCTCACGGCTCGATTCGGCGATGCCGTCTGGCAGGTGCGCCCACCCAACCTCGACGATCTCTTCATCGCGCTGGCGCGACGCAATGGGCGGTCTGGATGAGCGCCCTCGGCAGCCTCACGGCGGTTGTGAACTGGCGCTCCTGGGCCGTGTTTCGCAGGAACGCGATGGTTTTTCTGCGGAACTGGCGTACCGCCGTAATTCCGCCTGCCATGGAGCCGGTGATCTTCTTCGTGGCGTTCGGCGTTGGATTCGGCGGCTTCATCGAAGATCTCAACTACCGCGGGACGATGATCAACTACGCGACGTACGTCGCGCCCGGCCTCATCGCCTACACCGGTTTCGGCACCCCGTACTACGAAGCACTCTACTCGGCGTACGTGCGCATGTTCTATCAGAAGACCTGGGATGGCATCCTTGCAACGCAGGTCGAGTTGCCCAGCGTAGTCTGGGGCGAGATTCTCTGGGGAGCCGTTCGTGGGATGGTGAACATCTCCGTCGTATCCTTAGTCATTGCGATCTTCGATCTGCTCGGCCTCGTCGACGTGAAACTCGGGTTTCTCTTAGTCCTTCCGTTTCTGGGTTTCATTGCGGGCTGCGCGTTTGCGTCCTTTGCCCTGATCTTCACCGCGATCGTTCCGGCGATCGATCACATGAACTATCCGGTCTTCCTAATCGGCTGGCCCGTGAGCTTGGTCAGCAACACGTTCTTTCCGATCGAGCCGCAGAGCCCCGCCTTGCAGGCGCTGATGCAGGTCAATCCCGTCTACCAACTCGCCGAGTGCGCGCGCGGTCTCTTGGTGCTCGGTCATCCGGGGTCACACCTGCTCGGCCTAGTCCTGTCGACGGCTCTTTTTCTCGTTCCGTGCACCCTGCTTTCGGTCCGATTGACCCGCCGGCGAGTGCTCGGGGACTGAGCTTCTCGGACCCAGAAATTCATTTGTCAGATCAATGGCTTAGAGGCTGGATCAGTCCTTGCGTTAGCCCCTCTTCAAGGCTAGAAACGCAGTCATGGCCGAACCTCCGATCGCCGAACAGAGCTCTGCTCCGCCAGGCTACGATCAAAGCGCAATTCAGGTGCTCGAAGGCCTCGAAGCGGTGCGCAAGCGGCCGGGCATGTACATCGGCGATCCGCACGACGGAACGGGTCTCCACCACCTGGTTTGGGAAGCGGTCGACAACGCCGTCGACGAGCACTTGGCAGGCCATTGCGACACCGTTCAGGTGATCGTTCACTCGGGAGGCTCGGTGACCGTCATCGACAACGGTCGAGGCATTCCCGTCGGCATGCACGACAAGGGCGTGAGTGCAGCCGAGGTCGTCATGACGCAGCTTCACGCAGGCGGTAAGTTCAACAGCGAAAGCTATTCGGTTTCCGCCGGCCTGCATGGAGTTGGCGTGAGCGCAGTCAACGCGGTCAGCGAATGGCTCAAGATGGAGATTCGCCGCGAAGGCAAGCTCTGGTTTCAAGAGTACGAACGTGGGGTCCCAAAGGCTGCGCTCGAGCCGATCGGTAGCAGCGAGAAGACGGGCACCAAGGTTACCTTCAAGCCGGACCACGAGATTTTCACGATGATGGACTTTAGCTTCGAGGTCCTCAACAACCGGCTGCGCGAGATTTCCTTTCTCAATGCCGGCCTCGAAGTCGTGCTCGAGGACGAACGGGGCGACGGCAAAAAGGTCACCCACAAGTTCGAGGGCGGGATTCGTGAGTTCGTCGAGTCGCTGAACAAGAAAAAGACTGCGTTGCACGACGACGTCATCTATCTTCATGCCGTAAAAGACGGCGTCGACGTCGAGATCGCCATGCAGTGGAGCGACTCCTACAACGAGTCGATCTTTCCGTATACCAACAACGTTTTCAATCGCGACGGCGGCACCCACATGACGGGCCTCCGGACCGCGCTGACCCGCGTCATCAACCAATACGGCTCACGCGAAAAGCTCCTCAAAGATCTGAAGAATCCGCTCAGCGGCGAGGATGTTCGCGAAGGCCTGACCGCGATCATTTCGGTCAAGCATCCGGACCCAGCGTTTTCTTCTCAGACCAAAGACAAGCTGGTCTCGAGCGAAGTCAAGGGCATCGTCGAAAGCATTCTCAACGAGAAGCTCAGTCAGTACCTCGAAGAAGAGCCAAAAGCGGGCAAACGCATCGTTGAGAAGACGGTGCTCGCAGCACGTGCGCGAGAGGCCGCACGCCGTGCACGCGAGATGGTTCAGCGAAAGGGTGTCCTCGACGCAAGCACGCTTCCGGGGAAGCTGGCCGACTGCCAAAGCAAAGATCCGAGCGAGAGCGAGATCTACATCGTCGAGGGTGATTCGGCAGGAGGTAGCGCCAAGCAGGGCCGCGATCGGCGCTTTCAAGCGATTCTGCCCCTTCGAGGTAAGATCCTGAACGTCGAGCGGGCGCGCTTCGAAAAAATGATCTCCAGCGCGGAGATCGGGACCTTGATCACCGCGCTCGGCTGCGGTGTCGAAGGTGGCGAAAACTTCAGCCTCGAGAAGCTTCGCTATCACCAAGTGATCATCATGACCGACGCTGACGTCGACGGTTCACACATTCGGACGCTGCTCCTGACCTTTTTCTATCGTCAGATGCCGCAGCTCATCGACAAGGGCTACCTCTACATCGCGCAGCCGCCGCTCTACAAGGTGAAGAAGGGCAAGAAGATTCGGTATCTTCAGGACAACGAGGAGTTGAATCAGTATCTGATCGAGCTCGGAACCGACAACGTTCGCCTGGGCGTGAGGGGCAGCGACACCCAGCTCAGCGGAGAGCCGCTTCGAAACCTTCTCAAAGACATCACCCGATTCCGCCTGCTCCTCGAAAACATCGGGCACAGGGTGGACCCTTTCGTCATAGAAGCGCTGGTGACCGTCTCCGACTTGAAGGAAGCCGACCTCGCCGATCGGGCGAAGCTGGAGTCGGCCATCGCCCTCCTCGAAAAGCACGTTCACGCGAAGCGCGCGGGCGACCTACAGGCCAGCATCGAGCGAGACGAAGAGCACGATCGGTACAAGGTCGTCATCTCTACCCGAGATGGTGGGACGCGGCGCATCACCACGATCGACTTCGATTTTCTTTCCGCAGGGAACCTCTCAGAGCTCCGACAGATCTACCAAGGCATTCGAGCGCTGGGTGAGCCACCGTTCCTGCTGACGGTGCTCGACAAAGAGGGCAATCCGGCCGCCGAGCCTTCCGAGCTCGCAGACCTGGAGGCGCTGTGGGCAGAGCTCGACTCGCGCGCCAGGAAGGGCCTCGGCATCCAGCGCTACAAGGGCCTCGGCGAAATGAACCCGGACGAGCTCTGGGAGACCACCATGGACCCGGAGACACGTACGCTCCTTCAGGTGCGCATCGAAGATGCCCTGGAGGCCGAGGAGCTGTTCAGCGTGTTGATGGGCGATCAGGTCGAACCTCGGCGCGCGTTCATCGAGAGCAACGCTCTCAACGTGACCAACCTCGACATCTAGTCGCGCGTAGTCGCACGCTGTGGCAAGAACCTAGCCTGCGCGGCGAGGTCGACTCAGAAGTCCTTGGATCGCTTCTTGGACGCGCGGGACCTCCTGTTCGACGACCTCGAGGAGATTTCGTGCGGAATCGATGCCCGTTTCACTCTCGATTCCGCCCAGAAGCTCTCCCATGCGGACTGCGCCGATCTGCTTGCTCGCTCCCTTGACGGTGTGGGCGGTGAGGCGCGCAGCCTCCATGTCGCCTTGGTCGAACGCGTCTCTCATCTGCGTCACGGAGGCCCGGAGCTGATCGACGTAGCCCATCAGAACGTCCTCGATGAACTCGTCATCTTTCCCGTCGAGCGAGACGAGCTGTCGTACCATCGCCAGGTCTAGGGCAGGCGGCGGTGGTAGAGTGGACAACGACCTCGCGGGCCGATCGACCGACTGCGGCCCCCATCGTTCCAAGGCCTTGGCGAGCATCGACGTTCGGACAGGCTTACAGACCAGGTCGTTCATGCCGGCATCGAGGCAGCGGGCTCTGTCTTCTTCGGCAACGCTCGCGCTCAGCCCGACGATGGGAAGCTCGGCTTTGCCCGGCAACAGCCGAATTCGCTTTGTGGCCTGGAAGCCGTCGATGAGCGGCATACGGCAATCCATGAACACGATGTCGTAGTCGGTGGCTTTCGCTTTCTCGAGTGCCTCCCGACCGTTGGTCGCGATGTCCACTTCGCACGACAGCTTCTTCAGAAGCGCTTCGGTCACCATGCGGTTGGTGGGGTCGTCCTCGGCGACCAGCACCAGCGCACCTTCGCATATCACTGCTTGGCTGAGACCGTCCGTTTCGATCACGCGTAAGGTGGTGTCCTGGCCCAGTCCGAGATCGAGCTCCGCCCAAAAAGACGTTCCCTCGTTGACGGTGCTGCTGACACCAAGCTCTCCGCCCATGAGCTCGACCAGCCGTTTGCTGATGGCCAAGCCCAGACCGCTGCCTGCCGTGCCTCGCTTCGAGCCCCCGCTGCCCCGCCGATAGCGGGTGAAAATTCCATCGAGCAGATCTTTGGGAATGCCAGCGCCCGTGTCGTGCACCGAGAGGCGAATTCGCGCCTTTCCCGACCGGTCCGCGACTTCGGCCACGATGCGCACCGAACCGGAATCGGTGAACTTGATCGCATTGCTCACCAAGTTCAGAAGCACTTGGCGAATCCGGCCGCTGTCTCCCAAGAAGCGCTTGTTCGTGAGCCCCGGCATTTCCGCTTCGAGTCGAATACCCTTGGCGTCGGCGCGTGGTTGCATCAGATCGACGACACCCTCGACGAGGCCCCGCAACTCGAACGGCGCGCTCTCGAGCTCGACCTGGCCCTTTTGGAGCAGCGAGAAGTCCAGAATTTCGTCGACGATTCCGACTAGGGCGTCCGCGGACTCGCGAACGGCGGAGATCATCTTCGTTTGCTTTGCGTCCAGATCGGTATCGAGCAACAGCGCGCTGAGACCCAGGACGCCGTTCATCGGTGTGCGAATTTCGTGGCTCACGGTCGCCAGCAAATCTGTTTTCGCGCTGGACGCGCGCTCCGCCGCGAGCCTGAGCTCTTCCATTTCAATCAGTGCTCGGCTTCTCACACGGTGGATTCCCGTGGTGATGACCGAGAAGCCGAACAGGTATCCGATGCTTCTCACCCAGTTGACGTCTTGCACCCAGAGCGAAGTGATTCCCCAGCCGAGGTACCCGGCAACCATGATCGCGACGAGCCAACGCCAGTCGTGTATGAGTGCTCCGGCTGCCAGCTGAATCAGCAGGTACACGTAGAAGTCGGAGGGGTCACCGCCCAGTGCGTAGGCCAAGGTGGCCGTCGCAGTGACGACCAAGAAGGCTGAGCCGCCGATGTGCAACGACCAGTCGAGCCGCGGCGGCTGGTGATGGGCGCGCCATCCGAGCGCGAGCATGGCGATTCCGGCGAGCCCGTAGATCGTCATCAGCTTGAGCTCTGTTTGATTCGCGCCGCTCGTCCAGTGGCCGATCGCCAACCCTTCGTAGGCGATCCCCGCGCAGATCAGCATCGTCGCCAGGTATCGTCGGCCGAGCGAGCTCATGATGACGCGACGCTCCTCGGCGCTCAGCGGCATGAGGGCCGCGCGCGTTTCCGCCGAGCACGCAGAGCTGGGCTCCCAGGCCCGCTCCACCTCCGCTTCGTTCCCCATCCCCTTCAGTCTACCGGCCGAACCGGCCCGATTCACGACTAGTCGGGTATGAGATTGTGACGTGCCTCACCAATCGTGCGGAGGACGGCTTGATGAAGCAGCCCGTTGGAAGCGACCAGCTTGCCGGTGCGCGGGTCTGCCTGCTCACCTTCGTACGTCGACAGCTGCCCGCCCGCTTCCTTCACGATCAGCGCTCCTGCACAAAGGTCCCAGGCGCTGAGCCCCTTCTCCCAGTAGACGTCGTACGTTCCGTCCGCGACCAGGCAAAGGTCGACCGCCGCAGCGCCGCAGCGCCGAATCCCTCTGGCGCGCCGTAAGAAGAGAGCAAGCTCAGCGAGGTTGTCGTCGCCGTTGGATCCGCGGTCGTAGGGAAAGCCGGTTGCGCACACTGCTTCCTCCAGCTGCGCGCGGGTCGACACCGAGCAGGGTTTCGAGTTGCGAAACGCGCCCATTCCCTTTGCTGCTTTCCAGGTGGTTCCAAGGGCCGGCGCATGCACCAGGCCGACCAACCCTTCTCGACCTCGGTACAAGGCGATCGACATCGCGAAGAAAAAATGCCCGTGCGCATAGTTGGTCGTGCCGTCGATCGGGTCGACGTACCAGACCAAGTCGCCCTCACCGGTTTCGGCTCCTTCCTCGCCGACGATTCGATGATCTGGGAACTCCTTAGACAGCACCCCCCGGATCAGACGCTCGCTCTCGAGGTCGTACTTGGTGAGCAGGTCGAAGCGCCCCTTCCGCGCGATCTCGGTGCCGGTCCGCCAACCCTCCATCACCAGCTCGCCGGCCCGCAGCGCCGCTCGCTCAGCGGCATCCAAGGCGCGTTGAATGTCGGTGTGGACGCCCATGAAGTCCTGCATTTTCGCGGATTTCTGGACCCGCGCCATCCGCGTCTGCACGCCTGGGGGGTGTTCACTGGCATTTCGACCCTAAAACCCGTACAAGGCCGTTCGTTGAGAAGCCCGTGGCCTGGGCGCCAACTGATGTAGGCGGATGTAGTTATGCCCAATAAGGACCCTGTGACGCCGAGCATTCGTAATCCATTTGAAGTGGATTTCGAGACCGACACATCCACCCCTTCAGCCGACTCAGGTGGACCCTACGACCAAGCGGTTCGGGAAGGGGAGTTGCTTCGTGCGCGCCCGCGAACCGCGGCCGGTCCGGTTCAGATCGGGCGGCAGCATGCCAAGCGCCGCATGACGGTTTGGGAGCGCCTCGACGTGCTCCGGGACCCAGGCACCGAGCCGACCGTCCTCTACCAAAACTGGGGGCCGAATCTGGACGGCGCGTCGATCGTGACCGCCATCGTGCAAATCGGTGGCCGCGAGGTCGCCGTCTACGGCCATGATTTCACTGTTCGCGCCGGCTCCATGGACGCGACCAACGGCACCAAGCTTGCCAACGTGATTCGCTTGGCGGGCCGTCAGGGGATGCCGCTGGTCGGAATGAACGACAGCGCAGGCGCGTTCGTGCCCGCAGGTATCGGCGGGTTGGACGGCTACGCCGAGGCCTTCACCGCCCTTCGCAAGATCAGCGGGTTGGTCCCAAGCATCATGTGCATGTTCGGGTACAACGCTGGCGGCGGGTCGTACCTTCCACGGCAGGGCAGCTTCATGATTCAGCCCGCCAACACTTTCTTCGGACTGACCGGTCCGGGTGTGGTCAAGTCGGTGCTCGGCGAAGATGTAACCGCCGACGAGCTCGGAGGCCCTGGCGTTCACGGGCAGAGCGGGGTCTCGGACCTCACCGTGCGCGACGAGGTTGGCGCCCTGCGAACGGCGCGTCGCCTCTTGAGCTATCTCCCTGGAAACAATCATGAATTGGCCCCATATCAGGAAACCTCGGACCCAGTCGACCGGCCGACGGGCGAGATCGACACGCTGCTCCGCAAGGCGTTCAACTCGCCGACCGCCTTCAACACGCCGATCGACGTGAGCATCATCCTTCAGCAAATCTGTGACCACGGCGACTACTTCGAGCTTCAACCGCAGCGAGCGCGCAATACGCTCACTGCGTTCGGCCGTCTCGGCGGGCATGTCGTTGGCTTCGTTTGCAACAACAGCGCCGTTGCCTCCGGGCAGATCGACGTCGACGCGGCGTACAAGAACTCGCGATTCATTCGCTTCTGCAACCTTTACAACATCCCGGTGATCTTCATGGAGGACACCACCGGATTTTTGCCGGGTCGTGACCAAGAAAGTCGCGGAATCGTTCAAGCAGGGCGGGCGATGCTCGACTCCATCATCGATCTGCGGACGCCGCGTCTTCTGCTCATCATCAGGAACGCCTTCGGCGGCGCATACGCGGCCTTCAACTGCTACGCGACCGGGGCCGACCACGTCATGGCGCTCCCGACGACGCGCGTCGCGGTCATGGGTCCTGCAGGCAGGGAGTTCGTTTACAAAAGCGAAATGCGCGAGATGCGCAGCAAAGCAAAGGTCCGTCTCCAAGAAGCGCTGGGCGCCGGTGCCAGCAAAGAGGATGCCGAAGCGGAGGTCGCCGAATGGGTCAAGGCGCAGGACGCGGCCTTCAGCGCGCGGTACGAGAGAGAGTTGATGAACCCGAAGGAAGCATTGAGCCTTGGTTCGATCTCGGAGATTGTGCCACCGACCGACGTTCGGGCGGCGCTCGCGAAAAACCTCGACTTCTACCTGTCACATTACACCCCAGAGCCGCTACAGGCGGTTCAGCGTGAGTTCCACTGATGTCGTCCAACAGCTACATGCACAACCCGCTCATTCATCGGGACCGCCGCCTCGGACGATCCGACTCCCAATGGGTACGTTCATTCGACTGCGAGGATATGAGTGTCCTCATCGTTTGCCGGGGTCCAATCCGGCGCGAGGCGCTCGACATTTTCGAGGAAATGGGGATGACCCGGGTGGGAATCCTACTCTCGGAAAAAGACTCCATCGTTTACCCGCGCGCGCTGGCCCCCGAGCTTCGTCGCTTGGATCCGTCACGCGTTCACTCGGTGTCCGACTACACGGGCGCGAGCAAGGAAGAGCGAGCGGAGCGCATTCAGCAAATCATCGAGATCGCGAAGGTCAACGGGTACGGCTACATTTTTGCGGGCTACGGCTTCATGGCAGAGGACGAAGAGTTCGTCCGGTCCATCGAAGAGGCCGGGCTTCGCTTCGCGGGTCCTTGCTCGTACACGGTTCAAGCGGCGGGCTTCAAGGACGAGGCGAAGCGCACCGCGGAGCGCGTCGACGTCAGCGTGACCCCTGGCACCAACAACGCTACCGCGCGGCTCGTTCTCAAGAACCACCCCGACCGTCAGGCACTTGCCAAGCTGGCCAAAAAGCACGGCCTCGATGTGCCGGAGCTCAGCAACGACGCGGTCGATCTCGAGGCCCTGGCCGACGCTCTCCTGGGGGCTGCCTACGACGCTCATATCGACCTCTACACGGTCGATGAGCTGGCTGAGCAGATGAAAATCGAGGTCGCGAGCATTCTCCAGCAGAATCCGGGCAGCCGAGTTCGTCTCAAAGCAATCGGTGGTGGCGGTGGCAAAGGGCAACGCATCGTCGACCGCGCCGAGCAGGCGCCGGCCATGGTTCGAGAAATCCTGAGCGAGGTGAAGGCGCTCGGGGTCGGCGACAACAAGAACATTCTCGTCGAGCTCAACATCGAGACGACGCGCCACAACGAAATCCAGCTTCTCGGCAACGGTGAATGGACGATTTCTCTCGGAGGACGCGACTGTTCTCTTCAAATGCACGAGCAGAAGCTTCTGGAAGTTTCGATCACTCAGGAGACCCTCGCCGCCGCGGTGGAGCGGGAACGGGCCGCTGGCAACGAAATGAAGGCCAGCGCGATTGAACAAGATCTCGAAATTCTCAGGCGCATGGAGGAACAAGCCGAGCGTTTCGGCGAGGCGGTGAAGCTCGATTCGGCCTCGACCTTCGAGTGCATCGTCGACGGGCCGCGCCACTACTTCATGGAGGTGAACACGCGCATTCAGGTCGAGCATCGGGTTTCCGAGCTCTGCTACGCGCTTCGCTTCACCAATCCCGAAGACCCGGACGATTTTTTCGATGTGCATTCGATCGTAGAGGCCATGGCCTTGCTCGCCAAACACAAGGCCAGGCTTCCTCGTCCCACGCGGATTCAGCGCGACGCGGCCGCGGTGGAAGCGCGACTCAATGCGACCGATCAATCGCTATCCCCGCACGCGGGCGGCGAGATCATGTCTTGGTCGGATCCCATCGAGGGCGAGGTTCGCGACGACCAGGGCATTTCTTTCAAGAATCCCGACACCAATCTTTTCATGCGCTACCGTCTCGCCGGCGCGTACGACAGTAACATCGCACTTCTGGTGACGACCGGCGACGACCGCCGCGACAGCTACGAACGGCTGCGCGAAGTGCTTCGCCGCACGGTGCTCCGAGGCCCCGACCTTCAGACGAACCTGCAGTTCCACTATGGGCTCGTGCACTGGTTCCTCGCGAACGGTGTCGACGCCAAGCCAACGACTCGATTCGTGGTCCCCTACCTCACGCTGGTTGGCGAGCTCTTGAACGAGGCCAATGAAATCGACCCCGACTACGCCTACGACCGGCTCGCCGGTCAGTACCTCGACGCGGCCTCGGCTGATCCGGCTGCTGCAAAGGCGACCAATGATCTCTGCATTCTGAAGAAGACCCTGCTGGGACGTCCGATGGGCCGCATCTTGCGCCAGCCACATCTGTTTTCGGCTTGGCTCAGCGCCAACAAGAGCAGCTTCGAGGTCGAGAGCGGCCGCGTGACTTGGTTGAAGAACCCGGTGCAGGTTCTCGCCGACACCTACTATCTGCTTTACATGGACGCCGGGGTGGACTTGCCTGCTGCCCACCGGATTTGGGAGCAGGACGAAGCCGTTCTTCGGGACGGTGCTGCGTTCTACGCGACCGCCCAGGAGCGCCTGGGCATCGAGGGTTGGCCCGAGCTCGACGTCGCTCTCAAGGCAAAGAAGGCCCCGAAAGGCTTCGACGCCAAGCAATGGCAGCATGTACGGGAAGCGCACCTCGGCTTCCAGCTCGGCATGGAGCTCTACAGCCTGCTCCCCTTGATCGGACACAAGGTAGGTTTCTTCGACCTGCACGTGAAGGACGACCTGACGATCGACATCCCCGAGCGGCTCTTCGATCGCGAACACCAGGCGAAGATGAAGAAAGTCCTCGTGCCACCGCCCGTCAACAAGGCCGACGAGATCGTCGCCGTGAGCGGCGGCATGTACTATGCGCAAGAGGCACCCGGCATGCCTCATTTCGTCGAAGAGGGGCAACACTTCGAGATCGGCGACCCACTCTACATCGTGGAAGTCATGAAGATGTTCAACAAAGTCTATGCGCCTTTTGCCGGCACCGTAGACAAGATCCTAGTCGACACCAACGGTACGATCGTCTCCAAGGGCCAACCGCTTTTCAAGGTCACACCCGACGAGAAGTTCGTCGAACAAGATCCGGCGCTCGTCCGAGCGCGCGTCGAATCGAACACCGAGAAATATCTCTCGGTAGTCGCCTAGTCGGCGGTTTCAGAGCCGGTCATCCCGGCTCGTTGCCAGAACGACGCGGTTGCGGCCTGCAGCCTTGGCCCGGAATAGCGCCCGGTCCGCTGCCGTCATCAGACGTTCCTTGAGGTCGCTTGCGGGCTGACCGTTCAAATGGCGAAGGCCGTTGAGCATTGCGACTCCGACCGAAACAGTGATGGATGGAAGCGTTTCACCAGGCCGCATCGAGCCCGCCGTGCTCGCCGCGACGTGACTGCGCAGGTGGTTCGCCAACGCGCGGGCGCTTTCTTTGGAAGCCCGCTTCTGAACTACGATGAACTCGTCGCCGCCGAACCGAAACACGGCGCCAACGCCGGCGGCGGCTTCATCCAGCGCTTTGCCCGTTCGTTTGAGCGCTTCGCTCCCCGCCGCGTGCCCAAACTTGCTGTTCACCCGCTTCAGATGGTCGACGTCTACGAACATGATCGCCATGTCGCGCTCGCCTCTTCGCGCCGAGCTCACGGCCTTGCTGAGCTCGCTGCCGAGCCGCCTCACGTTGCGAAGACCGGTGAGCGGATCGTGTGCCGCAAGCCCTGCCTGCCTCCGAAGGGACGATGTTTGGATGAGCGTAGTCGTGATGTAGCTCGCCAGACCTGCGACCACCTTTCGGTCACGGGCGGTGAAACGCGCCGGCGACCTCGGATTCACTAGCTGCAGGACTCCGATGGATCGAGAGCCGTCGTGCAAGGGCGCCAACAATGCAACCCGGGTCTCGTGCGATGAGCGGAGAAACTGTGGGTCCGCCGAGTGAGATGAGATGACAAACGCAGTTCGCCTTCGAAGGGCGCGTTTGGACAGCGCCGAATCGAGAGGGGTCTCACGCTCGAGCAACAGCTTGGCGCCCGGCCCGAAAGCCGCGACGCAGCGAAGCGACTCGGCCGTCTGCCCGACGTAGAGTGCGCCGGCGTTCGCGCGAACCGCGAGAGAAGCCGCCGCGAGACCTTCCTCGAGCACACGCATGACGGGCCGTGCCCGCGAGCTCGATGCTCCGAGAACGGAATCCTCGAGTTTTCCCCCTCTCAAGGTGTGAATCCGCACGATTAAATCGTAAGCAGTGCGGCCACGATAAGCCAACTCGGTGCCCCCCTTTTCGAGACTCAGAACTGCGCAGATCCTACGAATACCAGGAAAAACTTCAGTTCTTCGGATGGCTACAGGGCGAGGTTGCACTAGACTCTGCTCCGGGGTTTCGATTGCAGAACAAAGACGACCTTCTCCGACAGTATCGAATGATGATGGTGATGCGGCGCTTCGAGGAAGAAGCTGCGCGCAACTACGCCAAAGGAAAGATCGGCGGCTTTCTTCATTTGTACATCGGCCAAGAGGCCATCGCGGTCGCTGCAACCGAAGTCCTCACTGAAGGCGATTACATCTTTCAAACCTATCGCGACCATGGGATTGCGCTGGCGCGTGGGATGTCCGCGAAGGCCGGCATGGCAGAGCTCTTTGGCAAAGATACCGGCTGCTCGAGAGGCTTTGGCGGGTCGATGCACTTCTTCGATGTGGAGCGCGGCTTTCTCGGTGGTTGGGCGATCGTCGGGGGCCACTTGGCCCTTGCCGCGGGTACGGCATTCAAGTCCAAATACGCTGGTGAAGACAGCGTCACTGTTTGCTTTTTCGGCGATGGCTCGATCAACATCGGTGGCTTTCACGAGGCGATGAGCCTGGCTGGACTCTGGAAGCTCCCTGTCGTGTTCATTTGTGAGAACAATCAATACGCGATGGGCACGCCGCTCGAACGAACTAGCCCGCTCAAGGATCTTTCGATCAAAGCGAAAGGTTACGGAATGGTAGGAGACCGCTTCGACGGTCACGACGTAGAAGTCGTGCAGGCCCGAATCGGTGAAGCCGTAGACCGAGCTCGCAGCGGCGGCGGTCCGACCTTCATCGAGGTCCTGACGTACCGGTTTCGCGGACATTCGATGAGCGATCCCGCGAAATATCGAACCACGACCGAGCTCGAACAACGCAAGCAGCAAGATCCGATTACCGTCGTTCGAGAAAAGCTCATCGGGCTCGGAGTGCAGGAGAGTGCGCTCGACGACATCGACCTCGAAGTCGACGAAGAGATCGATGCCGCGGTGCAATTCGCGGAAGAATCCGAGCCTGCGCGCGAAGACCTCATGATGAGTACCGTGATGGCGCCCGAGGGCGAGTCATGAGGCAGCTCCGCTATCGAGAAGCTCTTCGGGAGGCGATGCTCGAGGAAATGGAGCGCGATGAGCGCGTGTTCTTGATGGGCGAAGAGGTGGGTCACTACCAGGGCGCCTACAAGGTCTCCGAAGGTCTTCTCGACGAGTTTGGCGAGCGGCGCGTCGTCGACACACCCATCGCGGAAGCAGGCTTTGCAGGCGTAGGAATCGGCGCTGCGATGGCAGGTCTCCGACCGATCATCGAGTTCATGACCTGGAACTTCTCTTTCGTTGCCTTCGATCAAATCATCAGCAACGCGGCCAAAGTGCACCAGATGAGCGCGGGCGCCATCCAGGTGCCGATCGTGTTTCGTGGGCCCAACGGAGCTGCCAAGCAGGTCGCGGCGCAGCACAGTCACAGCTGTGCGCCCTTCTATACGAACATCCCGGGCCTGTACGTCATTCAACCGAGCACGCCGCGTGATGCGAAGGGCCTCCTCAAGAGCGCCATTCGCAGCAACAATCCGGTCATCTTCCTCGAAGGCGAAACGCTTTATGGGGTCAAGGGCGAGGTGCCGGACGAAGGGGTGGAGGAGCTGATTCCGATTGGGGAGAGCCGCTTGGTCAGGCCGGGAGAGGACTGCACGATCGTGACCTGGGGTCGCCCCTACTACACGGTCTTGGCCGCGGCGGAGAAGCTCTCTGCCGAAGGCATCGACTGCGAGGTCGTCGACCCGCGGACCTTGCGGCCTCTGGACACTGGCCTGATGGTCGAGAGCGTCAAGAAAACCAATCGCTGCGTCGTGGTGCATGAGCACTGGCCCTACGGAGGGCCGGGCGCCGAGATCGTCGATCGGCTGCAGCGCGAAGCCTTCGACTACCTCGACGCCCCGCTCGAACGGGTGACCGGGCTCGACGTGCCCATGCCCTATGCATTGAATCTAGAGGACAAGGTTCTTCCCACCGAGGAGCGTGTGATTGACGCGGTGAAGCGCGTCGCATACGCGAGCTGAGCAATGGCCAAGATCATCGGACTTCCCAAGCTCTCGCCGACCATGGAAGAAGGAACCCTGGTCGCCTGGATAAAAAAAGAAGGCGAGAAGGTCGAGGTAGATGATCTTCTGGCGGAGGTCGAAACCGACAAGGCGACCATGGAGTTCAGGTCGTTTGACCGCGGCGTCTTGTTGAAAATCTTGGTGGCAGAAGGCGAGACGCTGGAGCCGGACGTCCCCGTGGCGATCATCGGGAAGGCCGGAGAAGACGTCAGCGGGCTGATCGCGGAGGTAGAGGCGGGGGCGGCGTCGAAGCCAGCGCCGGAGTCGGCGTCAGCGCCGGTGTCAGCGCCAGAGTCAGAGTCAGCGCCAGAGTCAGAGTCAGCGCCAGAGTCAGCGCAAGTGTCGGCGCCAGCGCCAGCGTCCGTGAGGGAGTCCGCGCCAACGACCGAGCCTGGCGGCCGCGTACTGTCTTCTCCGCTCGTTCGCCGTTTGGCACGGGAGCGCAGCATCGACCTTCGCACCGTGCAGGGAAGCGGGCCTCGCGGGCGGATCATCAAGCGCGATCTCGATTCCTACGAAGAGGGAGCGGCGATTTCGTTTTCGAGCTCCGCAGAGCGCTTGCCTCCTCGGGTCGTCAAGGCCAGCAGCATGCGACGTACGATTGCCCGACGACTCACCGAGTCGATGCAGACCGCACCACACTACTACCTCAGCATCGACGTCGACATTGCGCCGCTGTCGGACGCCCGCAAAGGCATGAACGCCGAGCTCGAGGCCGTTGGCAAGAGGGTGTCGCTCAACGACCTGATCATCAAAGCCGCGGCTGTTGCTCTCCGCCGGGTTCCCGAGGTCAATGCGTCGTGGATGGGCAAAGAAATCCACTATCATCAGGTCGTCGACATTTCGGTCGCCGTTGCCGTCGAGGACGGCCTGATGACTCCCGTCGTGCGAGACGCAGATCGAAAAGGCATCGCGCAAATCTCTGAAGAGGTTCGCGACTTGGCCGAGCGTGCCCGAGACAAAAAGCTTCAACCCGAAGACATGAGCAACGGAACCTTTTCGATTTCAAATCTCGGGATGTTCGGCATCGAAGCGTTCACGGCGGTCATCAATCCACCTGAAGGCGCGATCCTCGCCGTTGGGACGATCCGTCACGAGCCGGTCGTCGCGGACGGCGCCGTCGTGCCCGGCCGACGAATGCGCTTCACGCTGAGCTGCGACCATCGACTCATCGACGGTGCCACCGGCGCGAAGTTCATGGCCGAGTTCAAGCGAATCGCGGAATCCCCGCTCAGCATGCTGCTTTGAGTGGCGCTGTGGTTTAGTTACACCGCCCGTCCGGACGCCTTCGGCGGGTGGTTGGTCCCGCGCTGCCGCCTTCCGTTTGGGGGAAGGTGGGTTCGGGTGTCGACGTGCGGCTTGTGCTGCCGCGGGTG
>SHLP01000057.1 GCA_004283055.1 Deltaproteobacteria bacterium | reverse complement strand
CACCCCGTGCTGTTGATCATCCCCATGCTGGTGCGGCCTCGGCCCGTGGTGCCCTCGACGTACTTCCATTTGAGGTCTTCGAGCTTGGCCACGAGCTTGGTCATCCGCCGGAGCCAGTCCTGGTCGATCGGATGACTGCCCTCCATCGTTTCCATGCGGGCGGCGATGCCGGCCAGGGTGACGTCGTGATCGCCGATGTCATCGACCACCTTGGCCATGACTTCCGGGTCACTCACGTTGATTTCTCCTGCGAGCCGGAGCTGGATGTGCTTCTTGAGCCGGCCGATGAGCTCGGTGACGTGCTCGAGGTGCTTTGCGATCCGCGGTTGCATCAGCGCTTCCACGGTCGCGACGAAGAGGTGGAGCGAGGTCTTCTCGGAGCAGCCGAGGCAGGCGCCGTCACCGCTGGTGAGCGGCAGGTAGTTCGACTTCTCCAAAAGGATCGTCTCGAGCGCGCCGATGCCTTCTTCCAAGTCGTCGACTCGGATGTACTTCTTCGGAGTGCTCGGCAGGTCGCTCCACAAGTCCCAGTTGTCGCGGAGGAGCTGCACCGATTCCGGCGTCTGCTTCACGGGGCGCAGCGCGTCGTCGTCGCAGACCTCAACGCACTCCATGCAGCCCTTGCAGGTGTAAGGGTTGACGGTGATCGAGAGCAGGCCGCCGCTGCCAGGCTGGTCCTTTTCCGGCAGCGTGTAGTGGGGCCGGGTCAGCGCGAACTTGAATCCGTTGAGCTCTTCTTTGAACAGGTCGAGCTCGCTCTGGAGCTTCTCCTTTTCGCTTCCGAGGAGCTCGCTTTGCTCCACCGTCTGCGCCATGGCCTGGTCCAACAGCTCGGCGACCGGGTCGGTCTCCTGCGACGCCTTGAACAGGCCGTGCAGATTGCGCTCCAGGACCTTGGCCGCTTTCGGCAGATGTTCGAGCTTTGCGCCATGGCCGTTCTTGCGCACCCGGTTCACTAGGGTGTCGAAGACCTGGCCGACTTCGTTCACCAGCCCCGGGATGGCCGTGTCGGGGCAGACGGTGTAGCAGTTGCCGCAAGCGGTGCAGTTCTCGGGCACCCAGTCGGGGTGATCGAAACGGATTCCCGTCATGTCCCGGAAGAGCGCCGTGGAGGGTGGCATGACACCGAGCCCGATGAAGGGATCGGTGAGGTTGTCATTGCCCATGCCGCTTGCGTAGAAGCTGCCCGTCTGCTCCCAGAAGCGGTGGATGTCGCTCATCGGCGCTTTGCTCTGAGGAAGCGGCTTCACCATCATCGGGAGCTTGCGCCGACCGTTGCCCGCCTTGCTGCCGACTTCGGTGATCGGGCCGGGCACCAGCTCGCGTATCTCCTCGAAGCCGCGCTTCACCACGCGCACGTTGTCTTCGACGACCCGGCGTCCCTTCGAGCCGAACTTGCCCTCGAGCTGCTCGTGAATGGCGTCGAGGAGCTTCTCCTCGGTGAGGCCCGCCTGCGCCATCACGGGCGAGGCGGCAAAGAAGGCGCCTTGGAATGCGATGCCCTGCATGCGGAGCTGCAGCTCGGGGTCGGTCGCCTCGTCGCGCGCGATCTGAAAGGCGTCCAGGTAGTAGACCTTGATCTTCTTCTCGATGATGATCTTCTGGTACGTCGGCGGGATGCTCTTCCAGAGCTCGTCGGGCGAGGGCTTGTCACTCTGGATGATGAAGACGCCGCCCTCTTTGAGCCCAGCCAGCGCGTTGGTGTGCCCAAAGACGTTTGGGTCCGGCGACAGCACGACGTCGACGTAGAAGTACTCGCAGTTGATCTTGATCGGTTCTGGCGCGGCCGACAGGTAGTACGTCGTCGGCTGGCCCTTTTTCTCCGAGCCGTACTTCGGGTTGGCCTTCATGTGGTAGCCCAGGAGGTCGAACAGCGTCATTGCCAGGTTCTTACCGGTCGTGATCGCGCCCCAGCCGCCAATCGAGTGAAACCGAACCGTGATGCTGCCTTCCGGCATCAGGTTGGGGTTTTCCGAGCCCCGAATCGCTAGCTCTTTGACCTTGGGATACGCCTCTTCGATGGTCTGCTGATACATCTCCTGCTTCGGCGTGATCGCCTCGTCCCGCAGGAAATCGATCGACAGGTAGAAGAGCTTTTTCTTTGCCCCGTCGTCGAGCATGTTCTCGACCGTGGCAACGAGGCCCTCGGGCTGGAGGTCGCGGCTGCCCATGCCGAAGGAGCCGGAGTAGAGCGGCGGCGCGTCGCTCAAGGACTTGTACGCTGCAAGGTCCGGGTAGGCCGGATGTTTCGGCTGCTTTCCGTTTTCGAGGCACTTGCTGATCGTCGCGCGGATCTCTCGCATGAGGGGAAGGTCGACCGCCAGAGGCTGGTCGAGACGCTCGAGCACGGCGACGCCCTTCTTGCCTTGGAGGATTTGACCGATGAGGTCGCCGGGGAACGGGCGGAACATCAGCATCTCCACCACGCCGACCTTGAGGCCGCGGGACTCCCGGAGGTAGTCCACGACGGCCTCAGCCGAAGGGATCATGCTGCCTTGCCCCACGATCAGATAGTCGGCGTCGTCGGCCTTGTAGGTCATCACACGGCTGTAGTGACGACCCGTGAGCGCGTAGAACTCCTCGAATGCCTGCTCGCTCAGAGCCTGGATGTGATCGAAGAAGAACGGCCGCTGGGCCGCCACGCTCTGCATGTACGAGTCCTGGTTTTCGACCAGCCCGGACATCACCGGGTTGTCCACGTCCCAGAGCAGCGGGATGCGCCGACGAGTCTCTCCATAGATGATCTTCTGCGCGGGCGTCGGTGTCTCGATGATATCGTCCGGCTGGCCCAGGTACTCGGCGATGAGATCGCGCTCAGGCACCATCAACGACTCGATCAGATGCGTCGTCAGGAAACCGTCTTGGGCGATGACCCCAGGCGTGAGGGACAATTCAGCGATCCGGTGCGAAATGATGTTCAAGTCCGCCGCGGCCTGCGCGTTCTTGGCGAACATTTGAAAAAAGCCCGTGTCGTCGACGCAGTGGTAGTCGTCGTGGCCGGCGTGCACGTTCAGGGTCGATTTGGTCATCGCGCGCGCGCCGACGTTCAACACGTAGGTGAGCCTCTTGCCCACGGCGGCGTACAGCGACTCGTGCATGTAGGCGATGCCCTGGCCGGACGAGAAGTTCGCAGAGCGCATGCCGGTCATCGACATGCCGGCCGTGACTGCAGCCGCCGCGTGCTCTCCTTCGGGCTCGATGAAAATCAGAGGACGGCCCGAGACGTTGATGTGCCCTCGTGCCGCGGCCTCGGCCCAGTACTCGCCCATCTGAGTCGACGGGGTGATCGGATAGGCGCCAGCAGCGTCGCTCGACTCGCGCTCACACATGATGACCGCGGAGTTGCCGTCCAACGCCGCACGAGAACCGGGGTATTTGAACGTACCGCTCTCGCCTTTTGTCTGACCTTTGTTTCGTTTGCTGAACAATCGCACGGACATCAAAACCACCTGTCGGGCGTCGGCCCTTGGTTCTACGTTGGGGCGTCGCGGAGCGTGCCCTTTCGAATGACTTTTTTGGCTGCCGGCCCCTTCAGCGGCCCGGCCTTGGGGTCGATCCAGACGATAGCCCCTGTCGGGCACCGTTCAATGGGAGTCTTCGTTTTATGTGACCTGCTGTAGTCCACGACGGGGAGGCTCAGCTTCATCTGGATGAGGCCTCGGGGCGCGTCCATCTCGCAGCGGGCGCAGCCGGTGCAGGCGACCTCGCAGTCCTCGAGGATCTCGTCGCCCGCTTCTTGGGAGCTACAGGCAACCCAGAGCCGATGGCTTTCCTTGTGGAGGGAGAACAAGTCCTTCGGGCATACTTCCACGCAGTCGCCGCAGGCGGTGCAGAGCGCTTCGTCGACCACGGGCAGCTTGTGCGCGTTCATGTGAATGGCGTCGAAGTCGCAGGCCCGGTCGCAGTCGCCCAGCCCCAGGCAGCCCCAAAAACAACCCTTGCCGCCACCCGCAACCTTGGCGGCGGCGCGGCAGGTCTGCTCTCCGTGGTAGCGCGCGTGGTTGCGGGCCACGTTGGTGCCGCCGGCGCAAGCCAGTCGCGCCACGAGCTTTTCCTGGGCCCCGACATCGACTCCCAAAAAGCTCGCGATATCTGCTCGTTCCTCGCCGGAGCTCACCGTGCACTTGCCCGGCAGCGCCTCGCCCTTGGTCAGCGCCTCGGCAAAGGGGCGGCAGCCGGGGTAGCCGCAGGCCCCGCAGTTTGCATGCGGAAGCATCTCCTCGACCGTATCGATTCGCGGGTCCTCGTAGACGTACAGGCGCTTGTTCGCGAGGACCAACGCGGTCGCGAGGATGATTGTGAGGCCCGTGAGGGCCCCGACCGCCGTGAGAAACAGCATGGCAACGAGTATCGGGGCTCAGGTGCAGACACCTGCGACAAAAAAACGCCCCCGGAGGCGCGAGTGTAGCGTCATGTCACCGAGGAGAAAAGTCCTTCGCCCCACGAGTCGTTCAATCGCTGACGCTCCGGCCATCGAACGAGCCGAGATTATCCAAAAGGCGCCAGATAGAGGAAAGAATTTGGCACAAACGCACCATTCGCTGGCCGCGTCTTCGGGCTCCGGGAACTGAGGCGGCGCATTCGAGAGATCGCACGCCCAAAGAGCAGCTGGCGGACCCGCGGGGGTCAGCGCAGATCGGCAGCCGGCTCGGTGCCGTCGGCTTGCTTGGTCCTCAGGTCGGTTTGGCCACCTCCCCAACCTTGACGACCCGCGTCGTGGGCTGGGCCGGCGTTTCCTCCGGCAGAAACCAGCGCGCCCAGAGGATGCCGCTCCTGTGGCCCTGGGTGTGGATCCAGTTCGGGTGGCCGGGGTCCTTCGCCGAGATCACCAGCGTCCAGGAGCCGTCGTCGTTGTATGCGATCTGGTGCCCGTTGATCGAGACGCGCTCGTAGTCGTAGTTGTAGGTGTGCAGGAACTCGTTCCAGATACAGAGGTTCCAGAAGGGGCACTTGGGCGAGGTCCCTTCGATGATGAGCGCTTCGTCGTCCTCCAAGGCGTAGTTGCCCATTCCGTACGAGGCGTCGCCTGCGCCCCAGCCGTAGGTGATGGCGCCTACCGGGAGAGGCTCTTGCATGGTGTTTGGGTCGCCGATGGGAGGCACGGGGGTGATGGTGCACTGCTCCTTGATCCAGGTGGTCGCGGCGCGGAACCTTCGCGCCATGTCTTCATCGGTGACCCGCGTCGTCGAGGGCGGGTCGTCGGATTCGATCGTCCAAACCGCTCGCTCGTCTTTGAACGGATCGGCGAGGTAGTCGCGCGTGATCGCGGCATTGGTTTTCGCGGAGAGTCGAATCCAGTTGCCGGGGCGCTCGTCTGCGCTGAGGACGATGTCGTAGCTACCGTCGGGGTTCGCCTCCATCTCGTCGAGGTGCAGGCTCCCCACGATGCCCTCGGCCGCTCTTCCGTCATCCGGCCCTTCGTACACGCTCAGCGAAAGGTAGACCGCGTCGCCGGCGTCGAGGTGGACCCGGTAGGTTCGCGCCGGGTCGAGCGCCGCGTATTGGTAATAGGCGTCGGCATTGTCGCCGCCCCACTTTTTGTACCGCCCGACGATGTCGACGAACTGAGGTCTGTCCTTGTCGGCCCAGACGTAGCAGTCGAACGCCACCTGAGTGAGCGTGAAGATCCATCGGTAGCCTTCGATCACCGAGACGTCTTGTTCCACCGCGCGCTCGCCGAACAAGAAGGTGTCCTCTAGCTCGCGCATTGCGTCGATCAGCTCCCGAAAGGCGGCGGTCGTTGCGAAGTTTCGTTCACTCATCGGTTCCTCGGAAACAAGGGGTGGCGTGCCTCTATTCGTCGAGCTCCATGATGAGCTCGGGCGCGCCGGGTGGTCCGTACGGGCCCTCGAAGCGCAGCACGCGGTTCGGCGGCTCGGGTTCGAACCAGAGGTGATACTGGGGCATCAGCGGTTTGGCGAGCCGCGCGACTGTAGAGCCCACACGAACGAAATCGTTGAGGTCGGGGTAAAGGACGAGCTCGAGGGCGCTTCTCGAACCGCGCGGAAGGTCCACCGTGGTGCGACCTTTGGTTTCGACATACACGCGCGATACGAAGCGATCGTTGATCCAGGAGTAAAACGCGCGCGTGCGCCGGGCAGACGGCCAGCCGAGCATCAGCGGCAGCAGGACCTCGGGGTAGGTGTTGGGCGCGACGCCTAGGTTCGCATCGAAATTCACATCTTCGTTTCGCGCCTGGTTTCCCTCGGTGTCGAGCATCGTGCGAAGCAAGCGCTCGCTTTCGAGGCCCTCGGACGTCTTTCGCATGACGAAGCTCTCCTCGATGGTTCCGGCGGAGACTTCGTATTTGGTCGCGAGCTCGACGCGGTCGTCATCGAGATTGCGAAACGCCAAGCTGCCCTTCGAGCCCGGCACCAGCAGCTTGTTCGCGTCCAGGATCGTGTGAAAGGCTCTCTTCGGCCGGGGCTTGAGCCGGTACCGGCTCGTGATGTCGAAGCCCGGTGGCGGCAAAGGCAGGAGTGAATCGAGCGTCATCTGCCGCATACCCTCCAACACCCGGCGCGGAGAGGCAAGGGGAGATGCGATTTACATTCGAGGGCTCTTCCCCTAGGTTCGCTGGCGCGTGATGGAGCGTATTTACCGAAAAGACTACCGGCCCTCCGAGTTCCTGATCGACACGATCGATCTGCTGTTCGAGCTCGACCCGGCTGAAACCATCGTCAAAACGAAGATGCAGCTTCGCAGGAATCCCCAGGCCGAGGCGGCGACCGGGCAACTCCTGTTGCACGGCGACGAGCTCGAGCTCCGGGCGGTTTGGCTCGACGGCGCGAGGCTCGACGGCGGCAGGTTCGAAGCCGACGCGCAGAGCCTGCGAATCCACGATGTCCCGGACCGCTTCGAGCTCGCAATGGAAGTGGCGATTCGCCCGAGCGAGAACACGAAGCTGATGGGCCTCTACACGTCGAGCGGGACGTTCTGCACCCAGTGTGAGGCCGAGGGGTTCCGGCGCATCACCTATTCCTTGGATCGGCCCGACGTCATGGCGCGGTTCGCCGCCCGCATCGAGGCCGACCGCGCGAAGTATCCGGTGTTGCTCTCGAACGGAAACCGCGTGGCGGCGGGCGAGCTTCCGGGTGGCCGTCACTGGGTTCAATGGGAGGACCCGTTCCCGAAGCCCAGCTACCTGTTCGCCTTGGTTGCGGGCGATCTCGTCTCTCACGAAGGCGCGTTTACGACTTCTTCGGGGCGGGAGGTCGCGCTCGAAATCTGGGTAGAGCCGGCGAACTCGGACAAGTGCGAGCACGCGTTGGCTTCGCTTCGGGCTGCGATGCGCTGGGACGAGGAGCGCTACGGGCTCGAGTACGACCTCGACGTTTACATGATCGTCGCGGTCGACGACTTCAACATGGGCGCGATGGAGAACAAGGGGCTCAATGTCTTCAACTCGAAGTACGTGCTCGCCAAGCCATCGACTGCGACCGACGACGACTACGAGGGGATCGAGGGCGTGGTCGCTCACGAGTACTTCCACAACTGGACCGGGAATCGGGTCACGTGCCGCGATTGGTTCCAGCTGACGCTCAAGGAGGGGCTCACGGTCTTTCGCGACCAGGAGTTTTCGGCAGACATGACCTCGCCCGCCGTTCAGCGTATCAAGGATGTAACGCGGCTCCGGACCGCCCAGTTCGCCGAAGACGCGGGCCCCTTGGCGCATCCGATTCGGCCCGAGTCCTACATCGAGATGAACAACTTCTACACGGCCACCGTGTACGAAAAGGGGGCCGAGGTCGTGCGCCTGTACCAGACCCTTCTGGGGAGGGAAGGGTTTCGAAAAGGGCTGCGGCGCTATCTCGAGAGGCACGATGGCTGCGCGGCGACCTGTGACGACTTCCGCCAGGCGATGGCAGACGCCAACGACGTCGACCTAAGCCAGCTCGAGCGCTGGTACGCGCAGGCGGGAACCCCCGTGGTTCGTGCGAGCGGCGCATGGGACGAGGCCGCCGGCACCTATGCCCTCACGCTTGCTCAGTCGCAGCGCGTGTTCGCCGATGAGCCGAAGCCTCGACCGCTCTGTATCCCGATTCGCGTCGGACTGGTGGGCGCAGAGGGCGAGGACATCCCTGGCACCGACCGCACGCTCGAGCTTTCGGAAGACGAGCAGACCTTCACCTTCGAGAACGTTCGAGAGCGGCCGGTGCCGTCCATCGCCCGAGGGTTCTCCGCGCCGATCAGGCTCGAGATCGAGCGGGGCCGCGACGAGCTCGCGTTCTTGATGGCGCACGATTCCGAACCGTTCAACCGTTGGGAGGCGGGCCAAACCTTTTCCAAGGGGGTCCTGCTCGAGCTCGTTGGGCGGGATCTGGAGGGCGGGGAGCTCGAGCTCGACCCTGCGCTGGTACACGCTTTTCGCAAGGTCTTGTCCGACGCGAGACTCGATGGGTCCATCAAGGCGCTCACCCTTTCGCTCCCTTCCGAAGAGCTTCTGTCCCAGGAGCTGAGCCCCGTGCACCCCGACGCGGTCCATCGCGCGCGCAGCTTCGTGGTTCGTGAGCTCGGCGCTGCGCTCCGCGAGGATTGGATGAGCACGTACGCGCAGAACAGCCGGGGCACCGACGCGATCGACAAGGCGCAGGTCGCGCGCCGACGCTTGAAGAATCGCGCGCTGCGCTACCTGGTGGCCCTCGAAGAGCCCGACACCATCGCCCTGGCAGTCGAGCAATTTCGTACGGCCACGAGCATGACCGACTACGAGGCCGCCTACTCGACCCTAATCGACCTCGATTCACCCGAAACCGATCGAGCGACCGCCGAGTTCTACGAGCGTTGGCGCGGCGAACCTCTGGTTTTGGACAAATGGTTTCGGATTCAGGCCATGTCGAGCTCGCCTGGTGCGTTTGAACGGGTCGTCGCGCTCTCTCATCACCCCGACTTCAATTTGGCCAACCCTAACCGCGCTCGCTCTTTGCTCTTCGCATTCGCGTCCGGCAACCCGGTTGCGTTTCATCGACCCGATGGCGAGGCGTATCGATTCGTCGCCGATCGGGTCGTGGAGCTCGATGCGATCAACCCACAGGTCGCCTCCCGCATCGTGTCGAGCTTCAATCAATGGAAGCGCTTCGAGCCCAGCCGCGCTTCCTCGATGAAGGCCGAGCTCGAGCGCATTGCTTCTCGGCCCGGGATCTCGAAAGATGTCATGGAGATCGTGGAACGAGCCGTGGAGAGGTAGCGAGCATGTCGTCGGATTCCATGATTCTCACGGTGGCCAACCGCTTGGCGAAGCACCCGCCTTTCGACAAGCTCGACCGCGAGCTTCTCGACCGGATCGCCAAGGGAATCCGCATTCGCTATTTGGAGCCAGGCGAGGTCGTCTTCCAGCAGGGCACCATGGCAGGCCCCGAGTTCTACGTTCTGGTCAAGGGGGAAATCGAGGTGCGACAGCAGGTCGACGGCACCGACGTTCTGGTCGACGTTTGCGACGACGGGGATATCTTCGGCGTTCGCGCGCTTCTCGGGGACCGGCCGTACGCCGCAACCACGCAGGCAAAAGACGACACGCTCCTCTACGTTCTGTCGAAGGATCAGCTGCACGAGCTGGTGGCCGAGGCGCCCCGCGTGGCGATGTTCTTCGCGGCCGACTTCGCAGCCGACGTCCCACAGATCGGAGAGGCCAACCGCCTCGTCGCAGTGCGAGCCGTGAGACGTCACGAGCGCGCCGCCGAGGCCGGTGACGACGTGCGCCGCGTCGACCCGGTGCGCGACGTTTTGACCTGCGACACCCAGACGACGATACGGGATGCCGCCTCGATGATGAGCGAGCGCAACGTCGGCTCGATCCTCATCGTCGACGAGGAGAGACGACCGATGGGCATCGTGACCGACTCCGACCTCCGCTCGAAGGTCGTTGGGCAAGGGCGCGACGTTTCGGAGCTCATCTCCGAGATCATGAGCTCGCCGGTCCTCACGATCGATGAGCAGACGACTTTGTCCTCGATGATTGCCACCGTGATGAAGAAGCACCTGCATCACTTCGCGGTCACCGAAGACGGCACGCCCAACACGCCGGTAATCGGCATCGTCTCGGAACACGACATCTTGAAGACCCAGGGAAGCCATCCGACGGTCATTCTCACCGAGATTTCGAAGGCGAAAACAAAGGAGCGGCTGCGGGCCCTTCGCGACCAGGCCGAGGAGCTGCTGCGCCGATACCTCGAAGACGAAGTCGGAATGGCATTCCTCGCAAACATGATCTCGGAGATCAACGATACGCTGATCCGCCGTGCGATTCGATTGTCTTTGGAGGATCTCGCGGGTCGCGGGATGCAGCCCCCCGTTCCGTTTTGCTGGCTGGCGCTCGGCAGCGAAGGGCGCGAAGAGCAGCTTCTGCGAACCGACCAAGACAACGCGATTCTCTACGCCGACCCCGGCGATGACGATGGGGCGGCGGAGCGCTTCTACCTGGAGCTTGGTCAATTGGTGGTCGACGTTCTCGTCGAAGCCGGCTTCAAGCGCTGTCCGGGCGACGTCATGGCGAGCAACCCGCAGTGGAATCAGCCCCTCGCAGAGTGGAAGCGCTGCTTCTCGCAGTGGATCCGGGAGCCGGAGAACATCGCGGTGATGCACACCAACATCTTCTTCGACTTTCGTCCGGTGTTTGGGGAGAACGCTCTCGCCGCCGAGCTCAAGGGCCACATCTTCGACAGCATCCAAGCCGATCGCGCGTTTCTCTCCTTTTTTGCGCTGAACGCCACCCGCAATCCACCGCCGCTGAGCTTCTTTCGCAACATGGTCGTCGAACGCAGCGGCGAGCACCGCGATGCGTTCGATATCAAGGCTCGTGCCATGATGCCGCTCGCCGACGCGGCCCGGGTGCTGGTGTACGACCTGGGCATCGATATTTACGGAAGCACCGCGGAGCGCTGGCAGCGAATTGGCGAGACCCACGAGCATCTTGCCCGGCTCGCGAGCGAAGCGGGGATGGCCTACGAGATCCTGATGCGAATTCGCGCTCTCGAAGGGCTCCGCCGGGACAGCTCGGGTCGCTATGTCCACATCAAAGAGCTCAATAAACTCGAGCGCCAGACGCTTCGAAATACGTTTTCGGTTGTCAAAGACGTGCAGTTGATGTTGACGTCGAGGTACCGAACCGATTTCCTGCGCTGAGGTGCGCTTGTTTCCTAAGTTCCTCAAGAATCTGATCTCGAAGAGCCATCTTTCGGCCTCGGCCGCCGACTGGCCGCGCGCCCTGCGGGATTACATGGCCCGCAAGAGACGACTTCCCAAGAGCACTCCGCTCTCGGACGTCCGCTTCGTCGTCTTCGATAGCGAGACGTCCGGCCTCGATCTTTCCAAGAACCGACTCCTTTCGATCGCCGGTGTCGCGATGTCGGGGCCTGAGGTGCAGCTCGACGATGCCTTCGAAGCCATGGTCGCCCAGGCCGACGTCGGCGGCGCGAATGCCGCCGTCGTTCACGGGCTCGTCTCCAACGATCTCAGCGGCGGGCTCGCCGAAGACGAGGCCGCTGCGCGCTTCCTGGCCTTTGCAGGCGACGCGGTGCTCGTCGCGCATCACGCCGCGTTCGACATCCAGATGCTTCGCAAGGCCATCGCGGGGCACCGAGGCGCAAGCGTGTGGAACCCCACGATCGACACGGCACAGCTCGCCGAGCGCGTCGAAGTCGGCCCAATGCGCTCGAGTCGCGCGACCGGCACCAAGCAGAGCGGCGCATACCGTCTCGATAGCCTCGTCGAACGCTATGCCATCGACCTTGCAGAGCGGCACACCGCTGCCGGAGACGCGTTAGCCACCGCGCTCTTGTTCCAAAGGCTCCTCAAAAAGGCAGAGCGGCGGGGCATCCACACGCTCGGTGACCTCTTGGCGCGCTGAGTGACTGGAGCGCCACAGGGTGTGCCAAACCGTCACTCCTCAGGTTGGTCGAGCGTCAAAGCCAGCGTGATTCGCGTCGATTGAAGCTGGTCCGCTTCTTGCTCGGCTATGGAGCTAGGAGCCGAAAATGAACAGCCGCTTCACCCTCGCTGTCCTGTTCTGTTTCACCCTCCTAGGGTGCGGAGGCGATTCCGGGCAGGCGCCGCCTCGACTGACGGACGACCTGGACTGGGTGGTGCGCATCGTTTTCGCCGAGGCGCATCACTGCACGGCGATTGTGCTCAGCGAGCATTGGCTGCTCACCTCCGGACACTGCGTCGAGCAAGCGCTGCCCGACGATCACATTCGGGTGAGCGAACACGTATTCGGCGACCCCACCGTGCTCTACGACGGCGCCGCGGAGCTCGTTCTTCATCCGGAGTACGACGGCAGCGCCGCGTTGACCCATCGTTGGAATGACGTCGCCCTGGTGCGCCTGCGCGACGGCTCGATTGCGGTCGACGAACGACCCCGCCTAGCCGGCCAGGACTGCTCCGGCACCGCTGACGGGCAGGCGGCGGGGAACCTCTACGCGGTCGGCTACGGGTATGAGCCGGACCCGGCCAGCGGTCTTTGCAGCGACGTGCTCGGATCGAAGAAGCGGTACGATGGCTTCGTGTTTCGTCAAGCCTTGGGGCCGCTCGTCGACGATCCCAGGGAGATCCAGCTCTTTGGGCGCGACGACGCGCTTTGCGGCGGTGACTCAGGCGCTCCGCTCATGTTCGACCGAGAGGGCGTCCCGCACGTGTTTGCGGTCTTGAGCGGACAAGCCGTCATGCGCGCGATCTATTACGGCAGCCTGCTCGGATCGAAAATCAGCTGGCTCGATGCGGCGACCGCGTCGACCGATGCGCCGCTTCGATGCACGAACCTGGGTGACGATTGCTGGGACTGCGTCGAGTGAGCGTGCGGCGATCCGGCCCAGCAGGACCTCGCAAGGGCCACGCTTCATGCCAAGGAGGCCAGCCTTGGTTCGGGTTGAAGGGATACGGGGTTTTGATAGGCTCCGCTCCACTCAAACGGAGGGGAACGAACAAATGAGCTCAATTCTCAAGTACTTGGTCATCGGAACCGCAACGCTGGCACTCAGCCTCTCGGCTGCGTGCAAAGACGACGCCAGCCCGGCGGCACAGGAAGTCTCCGCGGGCGCAGAGGCCGGCGCGACCGCTGGCGTTCAAGACGGCGTCGAAGCCGGGATGGAAGGCGGGGCCAAGGAAGGCGCCAAAGAGGGCGGCAAGGCAGCCGGCGGTGCCGCCGCTTCCGAGGTCGTCAACTAACGATCGAGACGCTTCATGAGGAAGCGGACGAAGTCGCAAGGGCCCAGCCACCTCGTGGTTGGGGCCAGCGCCCTGGTGCTCTGCGCTGTGCTCGTAGGTGCCGCGTACTGGCTCCGGGTGGAGCCGAAGCCTGCTGCGGCAGTGCCTTCGACCCTTGCGGCTTCGAAGCTTCAACCTTTGTATGAACGATGCGATGAGGGCCCGACCCGCGATCTGGTTGATGGCCGCCCGGTCACCCGCTGCACCTGCAAGACGCGTCCGGCGTTCATGATGGAAGTCATCGAGGCAGGCGGCGAGATCGAGCGCGCAAGTATGCTCGTGCCGCTGCGAGGCACGATGAATCAGCTTCTCGATCGAATGCTCGTGGGGCTCGAGATGTTCGGCCTGGTGGCAGGCGTCTCTGCCGATCGTTTTCTGCCTAAGGGATACACGGACGCGATAGGCACGTCCGAGACGCACATGGTCTACCAGGGCCGGGTCTACCAAACACGGCCGGTGCCGAGCCTCGGCCTGGTTTTTCTGGTGACGCGCGAAGGCGACGACCCCGCAGCCAACAATTGAGGGGCTCCGGCTCCTTCTGGTGTAGCCTCGGAGGCGATGACGAGGGCAAAAACCGTGCTCATCGGACTTGGGCTGCTCCTCCTCGCCCTGGTCCTGCTCATCCGGTTCAATCCGCGCACCGAGTTCATGCTTGGAGGTGGATTGATCAACCTCGGGTATCGCCTTCAAGATCGACTCAGCAGCTTTGATTTCGTGCACGACGAGTCGATCACGCCTGAGCAAGTGTGGAAGGAGCTCGAACGTCAGAACGAGCTCGCCGGTGGCATGCGCGGCCTTTTTCCGCGGACCCCCCGGCATCCGGTGGTGGCGGTTCTCGCCTGCATGGATGGGCGAATCGACGTGAGCGAGCTCGTGGGGGACACGCGTCACTATTACTATGTCGTGCGGACCGCGGGTTCGGTTCTTTCTCCGGCCGAGCAAGACATGCTCGAGCTCGCCGTGCTCAATGGGGTGAAGGTCATCGTCCTCACGACGCATACCGATTGCGCCGCAGAGGCCGCCGCCGTAGATCCGAAACTGCGCGAGCAGTTTCCCGCGTTGATCTCTTTGATGGACGAGCGTGTGAAACGGGTCGAGGAGTTCATGGCGCGGCCGACCATTCGCGACGCAATCGCGGAGGGCAAGCTCCTCATCAAGCACGCCCGCATCGACACGACGACCGATCGACTGGTCGTCGAGGTCCAGCACCACGACGCACACTGACGCCGCCGTCCGCGAGTCTCAGAGCAGGAACGGAATCAAAACCCGGCGCTCGCTCGGGTAGTCTGGGAATTTCTCTCGGTACCAACGGTGGGTCTGGAAGGCGCGCGGCACGAGGTTGGCGATGGTAATGAGCATGATGAAGGTCGCGCCGAGCGACCAGGTCGCGATTGCAAAGCCGGTGAAGGCCGTGATCTCCGTCAGATACGATGGGTTGGTCACGAAGCGAAAAAGCCCGCCCCGGGGGATGCGATACACTTTGTCCCCGCGCTCGATCTCTTCGAGGCTTCGAAGATTGCGGATGATGGCGTCCGAGTGGATGTTGAACGCGAACGACGCGTAGTAAAGAGCGATGCCGAAGATGAACCGAGGGTCGGCGAACCAATCTACGGTGAAGTGTTGGCCGAGGTCGCTGATGAACACGGCGTTCAGGTAACCGTGGAGCGTCGTCACCAGCCACCCCATCAGCACGATGACGATGCTGAATGAAGCGGTCGCGCCCTTGGGGCTTCGGATGAGGTACGGAAACACAAAACCCCGGTTGCCGTAGTGTACGACCCAGACGAACAAGAAAAAGAGCGGGACGAGCTCGAATCGATTCCGTCCTTGGAAGTAGAAGAACAGGAAGCTCAGCATCGCGGGAAGCTCCATCAGGAACCACCCGAGGCGTGGGCTGAGGTTGACCCCCCATCGGTCCGACGCGAAGCGCCCGTAAGGGCTCTTCATGAATGCCGCGCCGATGAACACCAGGGCCACCAGCCCGTATGCGAGGGTCAGCACCGTATCGTACGTCGGGTCTCCGGTGTACCAGGTCACGACCTGCGCATCGTAGATCCAAAGGGAGGCTTTGTCGGCCGAAAGTCGCCAACGCGCCCAGCGCTGCGCCTCGAAAAACCCTGGCGAGGCGCGTCCATCGATGCAACAAAGCCAACCATGGCCGAGGATTTCACGACATTGAGCGAGCTCGACACCCTCATGAGCGAGGACGGCGGCGCCGCGATCATCGACTTCTGGTCGCCGAGCTGCGGCCCTTGCAAAGCAATGGCGCCGGCCTTCGAAGCCTTGTCCAACGAGCTATCCGAGGAACCGATCCGCTTCATTCGAATCAACACCGCGGCTCAGCCGAAGCTTGCTCAACCGTTCCACATCCACTCCGTTCCAACCCTCTTGTTCGTGCACAACGGTGAAATCCTCGACGTGCGCGTTGGCGCGCTCCCAGGTCCCGCGCTCGCAAAAAAGGCGCAGTGGCTTCTCCGCAAGTCCCGAGGCGAAGGCTTCTTGTCTCGAATCTTTGGCGCTTAGATCGGGCTGCCGCCGATGGCGTTCGTGATGAACGCCCGTTCGATGGGGAACTCGCTCGGAGCGTCTCCTACGGGGAATGCGCGTTCGATCAAGTTGAGGACCCGGCTGGTCGTCGCGGGCGCGATGCGGTTGCTGAAAGCGAAGTAAGCGCCGGCCGGGGTCATCACCCGACGCCGCCGATCGACGACTCCGTCGAGAATCATCGCCGCCGCGCGCCTCGGCGTCATGACGTCGCGGCGCCCCGCATACTCTTCGACCGGAGCCATCATCTCGGTCTTCACGAGCGGCAGATAGACCGACGAGACGTGAATCCCTTCATGCTGCAGCTCGGACATCAACGAGTCGCCGAAGGCGTCGAGCGCGGATTTCGTCGCCAAATAAGCGGCGAAGTAGGGGCCCGGGATGAGGACGCCCATCGTCAGCACGTGTGAAATCGTGCCGCTCCGCTCGATGAGCGATGGCAAGAGCCGCAGCGTCAGCCGCACCGGCGCGAAGTAGTTCAGCGCCATCGTTCGCTCGTAGTCGTGGAAGCGATCCATCGACGCAACGACGGGGCGGCGGATCGAACGCGCTGCGTTGTGGATGAGGACGTCCACGCCGCCGTGCTGTGTCAGCACCGCTTCGGCGAGCGCATCGACTTCTTCGAACGAGGAAAGATCGGCGGCGTGGGCGTACGCTTCTCCGCCTGTGGCCCGAATGCCTGCGACGGCCGCATCGAGCTTTGCGGCGTCTCGAGCGACCAGCAGTACCTTGGCGCCAGCCTCCGCAGCGCTTTGCGCCACGGCCAAGCCGATTCCGCGCGACGCCCCGGTGACGAGCACGACCTTCGCGGTCAAGGCGCGCCGGTATCGCACCGGGCGCTGCTTCATGGGGTCGAGATGATCGTCGTAGTACCGGTATAGCGTTTTGGCGTAGCTCTCGAGCGGAGGGCACTCGATGCCCGAGCCGGCCAAGGCCGCCTGCGTGTTGGCGTCGTCGAACCGCACCTTGGTGTTCATCGCGCGGAGGCCGCTGCTCGGAAGGCCGAGGTCGCTCAAAAACGCATCTCGAAGCTCCCGCACGCTTGGGAGCATCGATAGCATGGCCCCGGTTTTCTTCATGCCGGGCAACTTCGCCAAATCGAGGGCGGGACCGAGCCGTGGGCCGCCCGCCGCCGCTAGGAACATCTGCGTCATCTTCACCAGCGAAGGAGGCCTGGGGTCCACCAGGTGAAACACGCGCGCGTCGCTGTCATGGAGGGCGATGTGGGCCATCGCATCGGCGACGTAGTCTACGGGGACCAGATTGAACCCGCCTCGGATCCGAGGCACCGGCACACGGGCCCAGCCTGGAAGTGCGTACGCGAGCTTCTTGATCGCAGCGAAGCTGAAATACACGCCGTCGATGCGATCCATGGCCCCGGTTTTCGAATCACCGACGACGCCGCTCGGTCGGTAGATGCGGTAATCGAGGCCCGAGGCGCGAACGAGCGTCTCCGACTCGAGCTTGCTCCGGTGATACGGGTGCGGGAGGCCTTGATCCTCCTCGAACATGTCCTCTGTGAAGGTCTCCGAGTAGTCCCCCGCCACCGCGACCGAGCTCACGTGATGCAGCGTTCCATCGAATCGAGCCTTCCGAAGTGCCGAAAGCAGTTGCTTGGTGCCTTCGACGTTGCTCTTCTCGAGAGCATCCGAGTCCGCGTCGATGTCGTAGAGGGCGGCCAGATGGAAGCAGTGCCCCGCTTTGGCGAGGGCGGTAAGGCCAGCATCGGCCAATCCCAAGTCGGGGGTGCAGAGGTCACCGGTCACTCCGCTCAGCGACCCGTTCGTATCCGCGGCCGCTCGGGCGAGGTCGTCTAGCTCATCCTTGCGACGCTCGTCCGAGCCGCTTCGGAGCATCAGCGTGACGTGCAGGCCCCGTCGTAGCAGCCGCTCGACCAAGGCCCTCCCGATCAAGCCCGTTCCCCCGGTCACAAACACATGCGTCGCAGAGCCCATGCCAGGCGAGGATGCACTGAGGCCACCATGGGCGCCAGCAGCTTGGCGGAGAGAGTTGCGCCGAACGCGGCTGCCGTTTTGCAGGCTTCAGTCCGGCCCGCCGACGGTGGGACCTTCGAACATGCCCGTGCGCGGGACTTTCGTCCCAAAGAGCGCGCGGAAGAAAATCGGAAACTCAATCACGACGGTGAGACCAGCCAAAATCAGCGCGCCTCGAAGCGCGATCCGGCCCGCCTGCTGGTCCTGCGGCATCCACAGGACATAGGCCACGACGAAAAGCGCAGTCGCAGCGAAGCCCGCGAGCGACATGATGAGAAACTGGCGCTTCGTGTTGCGCTCGGCGTCGTAGCTGAACAGAAAAGGCGAAATCAGCCGCTTGGCGGGCACGTAGACGCTTTGGGTCAGATGCGCACCGATCAGGTGCGCCCACTCGTGGAGGTTGTAGGCGCAAATCGCCGCACCGACTCCGGCTCCGATCGACAGCGCGGTCGCCGCAGAGCTGCCTGCCTCGGCCGAGAGGCTCAGCCACCAGAGCAGAGCGGTGCCGAGGAGGATCGAGAGGTCGCGGATGGCGAAGCGCCCGAACATGCAAGGTCCTTAACTCCGAGGCTCGCGCCGTCAAGGGGAGGGCTAGGCTCCTTGCAACAGCTGGCGGCTGATGATGATGCGCTGGACGTCCGAAGTGCCTTCGTAGATTTGGGCCACGCGAACGTCGCGGTAGATCTTTTCGACGGGAAGCTCGCGGGAGTACCCGTACCCGCCAAAAATCTGAATCGCGTCGGAGCAGATGCGCTCGGCCACCTCGGAAGCAAACAGCTTCGCCATGCAGGCCTCCTTCAGGCACGGGCGCCCCGCGTCTCGCAGTGCTGCAGCCTCGAGCACCATCGTCGTTGCGGCGTGGAGCTCGGTCGCCATGTCGGCGAGGCGAAAGGCGACGGCCTGGTGATTCGAAATCGTCGTCCCGAACGCGGTGCGCTCTTTGGCATAGCCGAGCGCCTGGTCCAAAGCGGCCCGCGCCATGCCGACGCATTGCGCGGCGATGCCGATGCGTCCGGCTTCCAAGTTGGCCAAAGCGATCCGGTACCCGTCTCCTTCCCTGCCGATCAAGTGGTCGGCTGGGACGCACGCCGCGTCGAAGCTCAGCGCAGCGGTGTCGGAAGCTGCCTGCCCCATCTTGTGCTCTAACGACGCGACCTTCATGCCTTCGGTTCCCGCCGGCACCAGAAACGCGGAAATGCCGCGCTTGCCCGCTGACGGGTCGGTCACCGCGAAGACGATCACCGCGCCGGCGATTTTGCCCGAGGTGATGAACTGCTTGGTGCCCGTAATCGAATAGCCATCCTCCGTTCGTGTCGCACGCGTCTGAAGATTGGACGCGTCGGAGCCCGCCTGTGGCTCGGTCAGGGCGAACGCGCCGATCATCTCTCCGGACGCCAAAGGCTTGAGGTACTTCTTGCGGAGGCCGTCGCTCGCGGTGGACTGAAGGATCGCGCACACCGGCGCATTGTTGACGCTCATGATCGTGGAGACCGCGCCGTCGCCCGCTGCGATTTCGATCAGCGCCAAGGCGTACGACACGTAGTCGAGCCCTGCGCCGCCGTACGCTTCGGGAACGGTCATCCCCATGAACCCGAGCTCGCCCATCTCGCGAAGCGCCTCCGGCTCGACCATTCCCGCGGCCTCCCACGCCCGACTGTTGGGCGCCAATCGCTCCTCGGCAAAGCGGGCCGCCGAGTCGCGAATCATCTCTTGCTGCTCGGTGAGGATCATGGTCACTCCCGGGATAGAACAGCCTCCGCGGCCGCGCTAGCCGTTCAGAGGCTCTCGTAGTACGCCCGGGCTTCCTCGGCGGTTCGCCGAAGGCCTTCTTTCGTGTCGACCAGGGGTCTGTAGCCGAGGTCTCGCTTGGCCTTGTCGATCGAAAAGTAATGGTCGATGTCGCAAAGCTTCACGTTCGCCTCGGTGAAGAGCGGTTTGACGACGCCCAGCGCTTGGTAGATTCGTTCCATGGCTACGGCCATCGCTCGGGCGAGGGGGTCGGGTACACGCACCAGGCGAGTCTGCAGGCCCATGTTCGCGACGAGCTCGATGCTGAACTGACCCGCGTTGATCGGGGTCTCATCGCTCAGAAAATACGCCTCGCCGCAAACGGGCGAGCCTTCGACCAGGCGCTCGGCCGCCCGCAGCTCCGCGTCGACGAGGTTGTCGATGTACACGTAGTCGAGCCGCGCGCGACCGTCGCCAAAGACCACCAGCGGGACGCCCATCCGGAGCGCTCGGACGAGGCGCCCGTAGGTCAAGCGCTCGCCGGGGCCGTAGATACCCCCCGGACGAATCGCGCAGGTCAAAAGCCCATCCTTCCCGTTCGCGTCGAGGACCGCTCGCTCTCCGGCGACCTTGGTGCGCGTGTACAGATCCGGCGATGTGCTGTAGGGCGCCGACTCATCGCTGCCGGCGGCGTTCATGCAAAAAGAGGCGACGATGGAGCTGGTGTGCACCAGGCGCCGCACGCCGTTTTGTCGCGCTGCGCGAATCACGTTCTTCGTCCCGCCGACGTTGATCGCTTCGACCGTCCTGGCCACCGAAGGCCGCGCGTGGGTCAGTGCTTCGATCACTGCCGCGGTGTGGAACACCGTGTCGACGCCCCGTGATGCGGCGAGCACGTCCGATCGGCTTCGTACGTCTCCTTGGTACCAGCGCAGGCCTTCTCGAGGCTCGGGCTCGGGCGCGGTATCGAGGACGTTCACCGGGCACCCTCGCGCTAGGAGGTCGGCCACGAGATGCCGTCCTAGATACCCGGCTCCTCCGGTAACCAAACAGCGCTTTTCGGCGAGGGGCGAAATCTGGACCATGTCGGCCGAGTAGGTAGCCGCTCTTTCGGCTGTGAACAAGCTCACAAATCGACCTCAATTGCCGGAATTGGCGAAAGAATTGGGAGCATCCGTTAAAGGCACCTATTGACGAACGGACCCTTGTTGAGGGTAGACTCAGACCTCTGCGCCCGTAGAGATTCCGGCGGCCTTTCCCCCCTTTCCCGCCGGCGATTGTACCGAGGAAAATGATGATGAATCGGAGCCTCCTACAGGCAGTTGCCTGGTCTGTCCTGCTCGCTGTCACCGCGTTTGGCTGCTCGAGCAGCGGCGAAGAGTTCGATCCCTGCGCTGCCTTCTTACGTATCAACCTCGAGGTGAGCGACGGCACCGTCATCGACACCGTCGACTACGAGATCACCGGCAACGGCATGCCCGACATGGGTGGCACGATCAACACCAGCGCGCCCGGGGCGACCGCCTCGGTAGAGACCTACGGTATTCCCCCCGGCGAAGGCTACGTCGTGATGATGGTGGCCACCTCGGTGGACGGCACCCTCAAGTGCGGGGGCTCGTCGACCTTCGACGTGGCTGCGGGCGTGAGCACCGACGTGGACCTCATCCTCTACTGCAAAGGAGCGGAGCAGTTCGGTGGTGTTCGCGTGAACGGAAAGCTCAACGTCTGCGCTGAGCTCGAGAAGGTCGTCGTCGCGCCTCTTCAAACCGGGAGCGGCTACTCCCTCTCGGTGGGGGCTGCAGCAGGCGACGAAGAAGGCGATCCGATCGAGTTCAGCTGGACGGCCACAGGTGGCTCGTTCGACAATTCCTCGGATGCATCGACCGTCTACACCTGTGCGGACGCCGACGACGAAGAGATCACAATCGAAATCTCGGATGACGGCTTCGTCTACTGCATCGACGATTGGACGGTCAGCGTCAACTGCGTCGCGGACGAAGGCACCGGCGGCACCGGTGGAGCGGGCGGCGCAGGTGGTACGGCCGGCAGTGCGGGCAATGGCGGCAGTGGCGGTGACGCGGGCAGCGGCGGCAACGGCGGTGACGCGGGCAGCGGCGGCAGCGGCGGTGACGCGGGCAGCGGCGGCAGCGGCGGTGACGCGGGCAGCGGCGGCAACGGCGGCAGCGGCGCCGGCGGTGAAGGCGGCAGCGGCAACACCATTCCACCCGAG
>SHLP01000282.1 GCA_004283055.1 Deltaproteobacteria bacterium | reverse complement strand
TCCCTGCAACGCGTGTGCGACTGTTCGCACCTCTGTGTACTTGAACAGAGAAGGGGGCGCGCTTATTTCGACCGACGTAGGGACCTTCCCGGGAACTATGCGGACGGATGCGCCTGCGGTATCTCGCCGGTGATGTGGGTCCACTGGCGCGAGTCAAATCGATCGACCCACTCCTCGGTCCGCCAATCCTGACGTACCTGACGGCGCTTCTGCACTTCGGTTGCCGCTTCTCCCAGGGTGGTAATGAAAGCCATGAGTTGGTTGCGCATGCTTCCTCCTTTGGCCTTTTCGACGGTCGATGCTCCCGTGGAGGTTCCCACGCCGCGCAACGCCACGACCCGGGTCAAGATCACGGCACAGCGAAGGCGTGGGATTCGAAAGCTCAAGGAGAGAGAGCAGGTGTCAACCTGGTGTTGTCCAGGGCCAGAGCGCGTTGGTCGCAGTCATCGGCGAGGAGGGTGAGCCCGATGTTGGTCGCGTCGCGAACCTCGTAGCGATAGGTTCCGTTTCCATCGCCACAGCGGGCCGACCCCTCGGAAACGAAGGTGAGCTGGAGGGTCGGCTCGAAGAACCGGTACGTACCCTCGTCCGTCACGTCTCCGGTGTCGTCGCTCACCGAGAAGGTGTTGTCGGCGGTGAATTCGATTCTCCCCCAGGACGACGCCCACGCGCCGGGGATCACCTCGCCCAGCGACGGCTCAACGGCGATCGTGGTCGAAGTAGTCGTCGACGGCACCGTCGTTGTGGACGGGATGGTGCTGGTGACCGACGTGGGGGTCGGATCCAGCACCTCCGGCCCGTTTCCGCTGAAGACGATGATGGCAATGACGACGGCAGCCGCGATGGCGGCAGCCCCGGCCAAGGCCGGCTTCATCCAGCTGCGCCGTCTTGGCCCAGGTGTCTCGACTTCGCGCACTTCGGTGTCCTGCATGACAGTCCTTTCGTTGATCCGGTCGAGCAGCGATGCCCGCGATGGGTACGAGGGCGGAGGCTCACTCCCGGATGCCACCGGATTGAGGCTTCGTACGAGCTCGTGGAGCGCATCGTGGTTCATGCCTCACCTCCCTCAGGATTCACCCGGTGAGATGCGTTTCGAGCGATCCCCAGCAACTTGCCGAGGCGCGCTGTGGCGCGCTTCACGCGCATGTCGACGGCATGCGAGGAGACGCCGAGGATGCTCGCGATGTCGGCGTGGCTCAGCTCCTCCCAGAGCTTGAGGAGCAGGACCTCCCTGTCGGTCTCTTTGAGGCGAGCGAGGGCATCGGCCACGCGGGCATCTTCCAGCCGTCGCACCACCGGTATGTCGGCTCCCGGTGCGGATTCGCGGGTCGTGGCTCGCAAACGCGTCGCCAGGCGGTTGCGCCGGGCGTGTCCGCGCCGTTGGTGTGCAACCACGTTCCGAGCAACGCCGTAGAGCCAGCGTCTCGCGTCGTCGGTACCGGCCGGGATGTCCTCGATCCTCCGCCAGGCGACGGCGAAGATCTCAGCGGCTGCGTCGGGTGCATCGTTCTCAGAGAGCCGGCGTAGGCAGTAGTCGCGCATGGCGGGGTAGTTGGCTTCGTACAAGGCGTTGAACCTCGCATCGAATCCCCATACTGCGCTCACGCGTCATCCCTGCCTCTAGGTGTCCTGTCAAACCTAGATTCCCGGCTCAGCGGATTTCTCACAGGTTTCTTCGGGAACCTGTCCTGGCGGTGGAGCCGTCTCAGTCACAATGAAGCGGATCGCATTCGTGTCGGGCGTGCTGGCAGCCCTCTTGATGGTCGCACCTTCGGCCGGGGCCCTGTCGTGCATGCCGCCCGATCCGATCGATTGGGAGGAGCGGTATCCGCGTCTCGACGCCGCCCTCATCGTCGAGATCGACTCCGTGAAGGAAACGACCGACGGCACGTACGCCGGCTCGCTCGCCATCTCTGCGAC
>SHLP01000056.1 GCA_004283055.1 Deltaproteobacteria bacterium | reverse complement strand
TTTCGCGGTGTGGCCGTTAAGTCTCTGAGATGAGGCGGGTTTTAGGGGTGGAGCGTGTCCCCCTGGTTACGACGCGTTGTCGGCCGAGGCGAAGGCGGCGCGATCGGGGACGATGCGCTCTTGCTCTTCTTTGGAATCTGAAGACGGGCTGGCCGCGTTTGCCGCGCGGCGCTTTCGAGCCGAGCCTTCTGCTGAAGTCGCGCGGAGGAACTGGCCCGCGCCGACGGTGCGTCCGATTGTAGGCAGCACTTCGCCGTCCTCGGCGACGAGGGTGCCGTTGACGACGACCGCCGGAACAGCCGCTGGGTTGCGGCGCACCAAGCGAACGTAGTTGCCGAGCTCCGGGATCTTTTCCTCGTGCATTTCCTCGACGTGGTAGTCGAGGTGGGCGGGGTCGATGACGACCAGGTCGGCGCGTTTGCCTTCTTCGAGGGTTCCCGCTTCGATTTGGAACCAGTCGCCGAGCTCGCCGGTGAGCTTGTAAACGGCCTTTTCGAGCGGCATGACGGGCTTGCCTTGCTGCTCTGCGTCTCTCAGAAACCGGAGCATCCGTAGTGGGAAGTTGTAAAACGCCATGTTGCGCAGGTGTGCGCCAGCGTCGGAGAAGCCGAGCAAGCTGGAGTCGCTGTTCATCATCGCCGCAAGCGGTTTCGGGCGGTCGTTGCCGGTTACCGTGTACCAGCGCAACTGATTCCCGTGCTCGATCAATAGATCGAGAAAAGCGTCGACCTCCGATTTCCCCTGCATCGTCCCGATCTCGCGGAAGGTCTTTCCCACCAGCGAGCTATCTGGGCAGTCCATGACCGTCGCTTTCGCGAAGTTGCGATGAAACACTTTTGGAATGAACGGGTTGTTCCATTGGCGGTTGAACGTTCGCCGATAGCCCTCGTCCTGGAAGAGCTTGCGACGCTCGGCCACCGTCTCCAGGTGAAGGCCGGCCGCCCCCGCGCCAAACTCTTCGAAGACCACGTTCTCGAACCCGTCCGCCCACAGGTCGAACGGAACCGGCAAGAACTGGTAGCGGAACTTGCCACCGAGCAGCTTGTTTACGGCCCAGCCGAGGCCGCTCAGCGCCCGCCAAATCAAGCGATTCGAACGGATGTCCATAATCGAGACGAGGCTCGTCTTCAAAGCATCGCGAACGAAGAGCCCAGCGCTAAACGCCGCATAGATGAAGATCTGGTACTTGGTCGAGATGTTCGGAATCGCCTGCAGGTTCAGGCCGCGCTCGCGGACGCCCCGCACCATCCTTCGAAGCTCCTTCCACGACGCATAGGTCGAGGGAAGACACTTGCTGCGAAAACGGTCGCCGCCCATCTTGTCCCAATAGAGGCCGTTCAAAGAGAGCCCGAGGAAGCCGGCTTCGTAGCCCTCCTCGATGACCTCTTCCATCTTCTCGAGCTCCGCTTCGGTCGGCTTCGCCTTGGCGTCGAGGGCGCGTTCGAGGCCCATCGCCTGCGCGCGAACCGCCGAGTACCCCACGAACGAAGCCACGTTGGGGCCGAGGGGGAGGCTATTGAGATGTTCGACGTACTCGGCGTGCGTCTCCCAGGTCTTGCCCTCTTTCATGATCGGGAGCAGATGCTCGTAAGGGATCGCCTCGACGCGCGTAAACATGTCGGCGATGTCGATCGGGTCGCCCACCGCAGCGCTCAGCGAGCAGCTCCCCATGAACACCGTGGTGACCCCGTGACGCAGCGATTCGTGAAGCGACGGCATCGCCTCGACCTCCGCGTCGTAGTGCGTGTGGATGTCGATGAAGCCGGGCATGACCCACTTGCCCTCGGCATCGATCACCTTGGCGCCTGCGGGGGCCGGGATTTCCTCGCCTGAAATCTGCACCACGCGGCCGTCGGAGACCTTCAGGTTCTTGGTCGTGGCGGGGCTGCCCTTTCCGTCGAAGAAGCGCCCGTTCTTGATGATGATGTCTTGTTCCTGCATTCGCGTGCTCCGGCTCCCAAGCTGAGGTCGCTGATTGAACGGATGATGGCACTATCGGGCCGGCCCGACTTGACTTTTCACGACAAACTTTTATCTTTTCACGACTGGAGGCCTGCACATGTCGATGGTTCGCGCGTCCGCCTTGAGCGGGTACCGAGAGCTGGTGGACGAGCTGGGTGGTCGGGCGGAGCCTCTGCTCGAACGGTTTCGAATCCCGGCGTCCGCCATGAGCGAGCCCCAGGGCTTCCTGAGCTACAGCGCGCTGATCCGGCTCTTGGAGCAGACAGCCCAAGAGCTCGACTGCAAGGACTTCGGCCTCCGTCTATCCACCCGCCAGGATCTGGGAATCCTCGGCCCGCTCGGCGTGGCGGTGCGGAACTGCGAGACGCTCGGTGAAGCAATGCAGTGCGCGTCCCGCTACATGTTCGTCCACAGTCCGGCGATTTCGTTCACCCCGCATGCGGCCGAACGAAGCGATCGCGTTCTGCTGGTCTTTCAGATTCTTCTCGACAAGCACGTCGGCCCAAGCACGCAGGTCACCGAGCTGAGCATCGGGCTTGTGGTGCGGATCATCGCCATGCTCACACAGGAGGCTGCGCCGCTCGTCGGCGTTCGATTCCGCCACCTGAGCTGCGCCTCGATGGGCAGCTATCGAGCCCACTTGGGGGCGCCGGTTTCGTTCGGTTCGGATGTCTCGGCCGTCGAGCTTGACATGGGGAAGTTGGCGCTGCGCATTCAGGACGCCAGCCTTCAGCTCCGAGAGCTCGCCGAGGACTACCTGGAGCTCCGGCACGCCGATCCACACACCCCGTTGTCGATCCGCGTGCGCCTGGTCATTCAGCGCTCGCTCGGCACCGGCGCCGCGTCGTGTATCGACGTCGCGTCGGCGTTTGCGCTTCACCCGCGGACCTTGCAGCGTCAGCTTCGCCGGGAAGGCACCACCTTCGAGAAGCTCAAGGACGAGGCGCGCTCCGAGCTGGCGCGCGGCTACATCGCCAACCGCGACCTCCCCTTGTCCCGGGTCGCGGCGCTTCTCGATTACAGCGAGCAGTCGGCGCTGACGCGAAGCTGCCGCCGCTGGTTCGGTCAGGCGCCTCGGCAGCTCCGCGCTGGGCAGCTCGCCCACTAGGCCGCTCGGCGCGCTCTACCAGCTTCCGGTGTTCTGCATCGATGCCCAGGGCTCCTGCGGTTCCAAAGCCTCGCCCCGCTGGAGCAGCTCGATCGAGATTCCGTCCGGCGAACGAACGAACGCCATTCGCCCGTCTCGGGGCGGTCGGTTGATCGTCACCCCGGCGTCCATGAGGTCACGGCATAGTTTGTAGATGTCCTTCGTTTCGAACGCGAGGTGACCAAAGTTGCGACCACCGGTGTACTCTTCCGGGTCCCAGTTGTACGTCAGCTCGACCAGAGGCGAAGCCTCTCTGAGCGCGCGCCCTTTGTCTTCAGGCGCCACTAGGAAAACGAGCGTGAAGCGCCCCCTCTCGCTCTCACGCCGCCGCTGCTCGACCATCCCGAGCTTGTTGCAATAGAAATCGAGGGAAGCATCGAGGTCGCTCACGCGGATCATGGTGTGGAGATAGCGCATGCCCGGAGTCTAGCGCCGACCGGGCCCCTGTCACTGACGCTGACGCTGACGCTGACGCTGACGCTGGCACTGGCACTGGCACTGGCACTGGCACTGGCACTGGCACTGGCACTGGCACTGAGGGTGTTGCAGACTCCGCCCAATGTCTAACGACTATGAAGCAATCGTCATCGGCGGGGGCCCCGGCGGCTACGTCGCTGCCATTCGGCTCGGGCAGCTCGGCGTGAAGACGCTCTGCGTCGAAAAGGAGGCGATGGGCGGGGTCTGTCTCAACTGGGGCTGCATTCCTTCCAAGGCCTTGATCGCCGCAGCAAACCTCGCCAACAAAGTTCGCAACGCGGGGCACATGGGCATCACGGTCAAAGACCTCGAAGTCGACGTGGCCAAAATGCAGGAGTGGAAAGAAGGCATCGTCAAGAAGCTGACGGGCGGGGTGTCCAGCCTCGTCAAGGGCAACGGGAGCACCATCGTGATGGGCACCGCGAACATCACCGGGCCCAACTCCGTCGAAGTCACCGGCGAAGACGGGAAGCGCGAAACCTACACGGCAAGCAAAGGCATCATCGTTGGCACCGGCACGCAGATGATCACGATCCCGGGCTTCGAGCCCGACGGAGAGGTCGTCATCACCGCGCGCGAGGCGGTGAGCCTTCAGACCGCGCCACAGAGCATGCTGATCATCGGTGGCGGCGTGATTGGGCTCGAGCTGGGCATGGTGTATCAGAAGCTCGGCACCAAGCTCACCGTCGTCGAGCTGATGGATCAGCTGCTCCCGGGCACGGATCTCGATCTGGTTCGCGTCGTGCAAAAGCACTTAAAAAAGGACGGCGCCGACATTCATCTGAAGAGCAAAGCCGTCAGGCTCGAAAAGAGCGGCGGCAAGGCCAAGGTCACGATTGAAACCGAGGGCAAGGAACAGGTCATCGAGGCCGAAAAAGTGCTGGTCGCCGTGGGCTTCAAGCCCAACTCGGCGGGCCTGGGGCTCGAAGGCGTGGGTGTGAAGCTCGACGAGCGCGGGCACATCCTCGTCGACGACCAGATGCGGACCAACGTGCCCTCGATCTATGCGATCGGCGACGTGGCTGGAATGCCCTACCTCGCGCACAAGGCCTCCAAGGAAGGCGAAATCGCCGCCGAAGTCATCGCTGGGCACAAGGCGGCCGCCGACTATCGCGGAATGCCGGCAGCGATCTTCACAGACCCCGAGATCGCGACGGTGGGCATGACCGAAAGTCAGGCCAAGGCCGAAGGCAAGAACGTCAAAGTCGGCAAGTTCCCCTTCGCGGCGTCCGGCCGCGCCATGGCGGTCAGCGAGACCGACGGCTTCATCAAGGTGATCATCGACGAAGCCGACCATCAGCTGCTGGGCGTCGCGATTGTGGGCCCCGAAGCCAGCGATTTGATCAGCGAATCGGCGCTCGCACTCGAGATGTGTGCGTTCGCCGAGGACGTCGCACTCACAGTGCACCCGCATCCCACCCTGGGCGAGGGCGTCATGGAAGCGTTCAAACATGCCTTGGGCGAGGCGGTCCACATCATGAATCGCTCGTAGACCCGTGCTGTTCTGTCGCCTCGGTACGATCGACTACGCCGAAGCGCACCGTCTGCAAAAGGAGCTGCAGAGCAAGCGGATTCGCGGGGAGATCGGCGACATCGTGCTACTGCTAGAGCATCCTCCTGTCTTGACGATGGGGCGCTCCGCCAAAGCGCAACATGTCGTCGCGGCTCCCGAGCTCTTGAAGGCGCGCGAAATCCAAGTGCACGAAGTGGGGCGTGGCGGAGACGTGACCTATCACGGCCCGGGGCAGCTCGTGGCGTATCCGATCATCGATCTCAAACCCGATCGCAAAGACGTGCGCAAGTACGTGGCCTCGCTCGAGGAGACGATGATTCGCACCTGTGCGGGCTTCGGCCTGGCGGCAGGTCGGGTCGAGGGCCTCAACGGCGCCTGGATCGGCGACCGCAAAGTGGGCGCTGTCGGCGTGCGAATCAGCCGATGGGTCACCATGCACGGGCTCGCCCTCAACGTGAACAGCGACCTCCGCGAGTTCGAGATGATCGTCCCCTGCGGCATTCAGGACAAAGGCGTCACCTCGCTCTCGGCCGAGCTCGGCCGCACCGTTCGCGTCACGGACGTGTTTGAACCGCTCGCACGACATTTCGCCAGGCTCTACGAGGCCCAGATCGAATGGCACGACGGGCTCCCGGGCGGCTTCAGTTCTTGAGAAAGTACCGTATTGCGCTTTGACCCATCGCGGTCGTACCCGCTCCCGCCACACCGGCAGCGATGACGTTGCCGGCCCCGGGCACGAGCTTCGCGATGGTTTGGGCCGAATACCGAAGGCCCATCCCAAGGCCGCCAACGACCCCGAGGCTGCCGAGCCACTCCGCCACCGTCTTTTTGTCCAAGCCGCGGCCGCTCAAGTACGCCAGTGCGCTGACCATCAGGGCTTGGAGCGGGCCGAGGACGACCATGTCGGAGAACGGAATCGGCGTGACGCCTACGGTGACAGAAACCGATGTGCACGCCTGAACGATTTCGTTTCCGATGCGAAGGCGAGCCTCTTGGGCACGCGTGAGCGCTCTTGCCGCCTCGAGCCGTGTTTCCTCGGGCAGCGCCAATACCATCGCCTCCGAAAGCGCTGCGAGACCGTGGCCGCTAATTGCCGACACCGCGCGCGGGGGATCTGCATCGAGGCCGCACGCGTCGAGCTCAGCCTCGAGCGCGCGGCGCTCGGCTTCGACCTCGACCGGTCCCCGACCGACCAAGTCCGAGTGGGTGAGCAGCGTAAACACACGCAGCGCGCCCGTCCCGTCAGGCACGTCAGCAAGCAGGCTCTTCGCTCGTTCGGCGATCCGTTTCGCATCACGCACGTTGCGGGGCTCGAACGTCAGAAACACGAGGTCGGGCACTTCTTCATCGAGCGCGCGCGTCCACTGCGAACGCGCGGCTGGATCGTCCGCGTCGATCTCGAGCCAGTCCACCTTCGCACCTTCATGCTCGATCCGAACCCAGTGACCGTGATCGGGGTCCAAGGGGTGTCGGACCGGCGGCCGCTCGATCAGCGATCGGAGCAGAGTCGATCGCCCGCTGCTCCCAAGCCCGAGAGCGACGACGCGCGGCGGACGACGGAGGTAGAGCAGCGATCGAAGCCCACTCAGATCGTTCTTGACGCTCGAGACCAGGGGCACGCGGTCGAGGACTTTGACCAGTTGGTCCAGTGCCAGCTCTTTGGCGCGGTCCTTCATGGGCTCCTTCATTCTGCGTGCCGTCTATGCGCGCAAGCCGAGTCATGTTAATCTCGCCCCGGGGAAGCTGGTGGGAGCAGATTGGCTCAATGCTCTGGAGGACGTCGGGGGGCGTCTGGTGCCTGAAGCAAGAGATTTCCTGCTCTCACAGCTCCCTCCCTTACCTGAAAAGGGGGTGCCCGGCGTCCGCTGGCTCGCCGATTTGCTCGAGGATTTCGTCGATCGGGAGAGCGATGGCGCCCAGGACGATCGCTTTGTAGAGGGCGCCGGCGCCTTTCTCGGCCTTTTGTTGATCGACCACTTGGGCGGCAGGACCCAGGAGCGCGAGGGCTGCCACCGGGTACAGCTCGGGCAGTTCGGCTGGTTCGATCCATTTGGGGCGATCCAAGAGGCCCTGGATGCCGAAGATCCGCGCAAATGCCTGTCAGAATACCTCTCGATCGCAGAGCGCGAAGCGAAATCCAAGGGTCCCGTGTCGCGCGTCGTGCGCGTTTTTCTCGAAGAGCTCAGTCAGGCACGCCCGGACCTCTCCATCACATCGCAGTTCGAGCTGACGGTCGACCTCGACAACGGGGCCAGCGTCGACCTGACACGGCTCGAACGGGTTGCGCGCGACCAAGACGACGATTCCGCGACGGAGGCTGCGCGGCGCATCATCAGCATGCTCCCAGGCGCCGAGGCGACGGAAGCCACGCCATGGAGTGAAGCCGCGCCGCGATTGCTGCCACGCTTGGTCTCCCGGCAGTTCGTCGGCTCGCTGCCAGCCGAGCAGGATTTGTATCTCCATGCCATCGGGCACGACGTGCTGCTCGCCCTGCAGCTTCGATACGGTGAGCGGGCGCGGTATCTGCGCTGCGCAGAGGTGGACGGATGGGCTGCCGAACGGCATACGATCGAGCAACGGTCGATTCACAACCTCGCGGCCAAGTCACGCGCCTTGCGCTTGGAACCGGTAGGCGACGGCATCCTGCACGCGCGCCAAGGCGACGGCCTGGACGGCGCCCGCCTGCTCTTGCCCGATCTCGCTGCGCGGCTCGAACGGTTGAGCCCTGGTGACTGGTTCGCCGCCGCCCCACACCGCGATGTTCTGCTCCTCGGGCGACAGCCCGCGCTTCCCGAGCTTGCCAAGCGGGCCCAAGACGCCGCAATGCGCGCACCGCATCCGGTCTCCGCCTCTGTGTTCCTGATCACCCCGCAAGGCCCTCGGCCGCTTCATCGCTAGTCGGCGCTGCGTCAGAACCGCGACGGGTCGAGCGGCATGGCGCCCATGTCAAACGGAGTATCCGCCGTGGCCTCGGCGAACTTGGCGAGCTCCTCGGCCAGAAGCGCCGTGACCGGCGGCGCCTGAGTCCGCCGACTTTTCTCAGCGCGGTGCTGCAGGACCGCCTCTGCAACGTCTCGTGAGCCGACGTCCCAATTGTTGCGGGCGACGACCTGCCGGAGCTGCGATGCAAGAAGGGCAGCGTCGTTGAGTCGGTCGTCTGGATTCTTGGTGACCAGCTTTCGAACGATCGCGTCGGCCTCCTCGCCGCCCGGCATCGAACCAGCGAGGGCAGGCACCTCGCATCGGGCAATGGCCCGAATGGTGTCGCGATCGCTGGTCTCGATGAACAGAGAGCGGCCCGCAAGCATCTCCCAGAACACGGCCCCAAGCGCGAAGAGATCCGCGCGGTGATCGCTCGTCTCGCGCCGGATGACCTCAGGGGGCAAGTAGCCGAGCTTACCGCCAACCATGTCGTCCCCTCGGACGTGCTCGTGGACCGTCGCGTCTGCGAGCCCGAAGTCGGTGAGCTTCACCGTCCCGTTGGCGCCGAGGAGCACGTTCTGCGGAGACACATCCCGGTGCACGATCCCGAGCCCGCGGCCACCGGAATCACGCGCCCGGTGGGCGTACGCCAGCGCCATGGAGACCTCGTGGATGATGTGCACCGCGAGCGGCACGCCCATCGATATTTTCTCGTTGTGCGCGGCGCGCGTCAGTGAACGCAGCGACTCGCCGTCCACGAGCTCCATCACCATGATGTAGGTGCCGTTGATGTCGCGAGCGTCGTAGACGCGCACGATGTTTGGATGGCGCAAGAGCATGCCCAGGCGGGCCTCGTCGAGGAACATCGTTCGAAACAAGGGGTCTGCGATCGATGGAAGAACCCGCTTGATCGCGACCGGATGCTCGCCCCCGTCGTCGAAGAGCGCGTTGGCCCTCCAGACCTCTGCCATACCGCCCACCGCGATACGCAGGGTCGGCTCGTAGCGCGTGGGCGCCCGGCGCAGCTGCTGCGACAGATTGGGTTGCGGCTTCGAGGCCATGATGCGAGCGTGGCAAACGGACTGGAGCACGTCAAACTAGCCTCCGTCCCGGGCCGATTCTCATGCGCGACCACCCTTACGCCTCATTCATCGATCGCGTGCACAAGCCAGCGCAGTATTTGGGTGGAGAGCAGGGGATCGCGCGCAAAGTCTGGGACGAAGCGAGCTGCCGCATCTGTTTGGCCTTCCCCGATCTCTACGAAATCGGGATGAGTCACCTCGGGTTCAAGATCCTCTACGACATCGTCAATCGGCGACCCGATCTGCTGGCAGAGCGGGCGTACGCGGTATGGGACGACATGGAGCGGGAGCTGCGTTCACACGACGAGGCCCTCTGCTCCCTAGAGAGCGCGCGACCCATCCGCGCGTTCGACATCGTGGGATTCTCGCTTCAGTACGAGCTGACCTACACGAACATTTTGCAGATGCTGGACCTCGGGGGCATCCCGCTGCGAACGGATGAGCGCACCGGCGAAGACCCGCTGGTCATCGCCGGCGGTCCGACAGCGACACATGCCGAACCCATGGCGCCTTTCATCGATGCGTTTCTCATCGGCGACGGGGAGGCCAAGTTGCCCGAGCTCATGGACGCCTGGGCCGACATGAAGCAACTGGGACTGCCCAGAGCCGAACGTCTCCTCCACATCGCCAAGCTCGGTGGGTTCTACGTGCCCTCGCTCTACAAGAGCGTCCAAAGCGAAGATACCAAGGTCCACGTCGTCGCGCCCAACCATCCAGAGGCACCCTACCCAGTCCAACGGGCGATCGTCGATGACCTGAACGACTATCCCTTCCCGGTGGACGGTCCCATCGCCAACTGCCAAACGGTTTTCGACCGCGCGTCTATCGAAGTCGCTCGCGGCTGCACCGAGGGATGCCGGTTCTGTCAGGCAGGCATGATTTACCGCCCGGTCCGCGAACGAAAGCCCCGAGCCATCATCGACGCCATGGTCCGATCGGTGGCCGAAGCCGGCTACGACGAAGCCTCGCTGACCTCTCTTTCGACGGCGGATTACAGTGCGATTGCCCCGCTCGTCCACGAGTCCATCGAGGCCCTCGCTCCGTATCAGGTGTCCCTGAGCGTTTCGTCGCTCCGCGCGTATGGGCTGAGCGAGAACGTGCTCGACGACATGAAGCGACAGCGTGCAGGAGGGCTGACCTTTGCACCCGAGGCGGGCAGCCAACGAATGCGTGACGTCGTGAACAAGAACGTCACCGACGAGCAGCTAATGGAGACCGCAGAGCGGGTGTTTTCACGCGGCTGGAACAAAATGAAGCTCTACTTCATGATCGGGCTGCCCGGCGAAGAGGACGAGGACGTTCGAGACATCGTCCGTACCGGCGCCCGCGCCCTCGAGGTAGCCCGCCGGGTGCAGCGCAACAAACGCGCGCGAGTCACCGTCAGCGTTTCCACGCACGTCCCCAAGCCGCACACGCCGTTTCAGTGGTGCGCCATGGATTCGCACGAGGACATCCTGCGCAAGCAGTCGCTGCTTCGCCATGAGGCCGCAAGCACGCGAGTGCAGCTCAAAATGCACAAGTCGGACGGGTCCTGGCTCGAAGGAATGCTGGCGCGCGGCGACCGTCGCTTGTCCGACGTGATTCAGGGCGCGTACCTGCGAGGTGCGCGTTTCGATTCCTGGGACGAAAAGCTCGACCTCGAGGCCTGGACGGCGTCCCTGGACGACGCCGGCATCGATCCCGGCTGGTTTCTCGGGACGATTCCGGTCTCGGCAAAGCTGGCCTGGTCGCATATCGACGTCGGGCTCGAGCAAGGCTTCCTCGCGCGCGAGTACCGCAAAGCCCTCCGCAACCGATTGAGCCCGCCCTGCGGCAAAACGGTCGGCAGCTTCGTCCACCACAGCAACGTCCAGGACGCCGACGCCGAAAAGCGTCGCCTGGTTTGCTACGACTGCGGCATCGCCTGCGACCTCACACAGATGAAAGACGAGCGCATCGCGTATTTGAAGAGCATGAACGCCCTCGAGCCCGTGCTCACGCCGGCCCCATTCGCGGAGGACGAGCACGACACGGTCGACCGGCGCCCGTTCCACGGCGTCGATCAGGGTCCGGCCGTACGCATCCGGCTCGGCTACCGAAAGCTCGGCCGAACGGCCTATACCTCTCACCTCGATCTCGTCCGGGCTTTTCCGCGCATGCTGCGGCGGGTGGGGTTGCCGCTGTACTACAGCGAAGGGTTCCGTCCGCTCCCGCGGCTTACGTTCGGCCCGGCGCTTCCCGTCGGGACGTCCAGCCTTTGCGAGCATGTCGATGTGCGGCTTCGCGCCGACGAGAACCCAAAGCTCGAGCAGCTCTGTGCGCGGCTCAACGAGGCCGCGATCGACGGCATCGAGTTCTTCGATCAGCGGGTGCTCGGGCCGCACGACGCCGCCCTCAACCGGGTGCTCGAGGAGGCCGACTACGTGGTTGCCTTGTCCAAACGAGAGCTGACGAGCCTCGGCAGCTGCGACGAGGCGACCCTGGCCGTAGCGCTCTGCAAGCGGCCCGCCGAGCTCTACATCGACCGGGAGATCAAAGGCCTCAAGAAGCGCATCGACGTCGGGGCAGCGCTGGTCGATATTCGGGTCGGCGAAGGCGGAGACGCGCTTCGTCAGGCTGGTCTCGAAGGCGCACTACTGCCCATCGGGATCACGCTTCGCCTGGGGGGAAAAACCACACCCCGGCCGGGTGAGGTACTTCAAGCGCTAACCGGAATCGACGAGCTTGCCCCCCGCGTGGTTCGGACCGGATTCTACGCGACGCGGAGCGCGGGGCGCGTCGCCCCCTTGCAGCTGGAGGCCCTTCGGAGCAAACCGAGCCTGCAGGCCGCCGAATGACCGATCGGTTCGACATCGTTAGAAGCTGGGTCCGGGTCGCCGCCGACCGCGCGGTCAGCCGGCTCACCGGCACCAAGCTGGCCTCTGCGACCAAGCAGATCGTCGAGCGTCTGACTCAACAGCGATGGCGGCTGAGCGACGAGGCCTTGACCGCTGCGGCGGCGCACGCGGAGGGAGTCGACTCGGCGATGGTCTCGTGTCGCTCCGGGAAGATGTTCGTCGACGCGTCGATGAGCAGCGGCAAGGAGATCCAGTTCAGCCTCGCGCCGCACGCGGTGCGCTTCGCCCCCCGAGGCGCCAAAGAGATCTCGTTCGACGTCGAGCCCCCGGACGCCCACGACGCTTCGGTGGTCGGCGCTCTCGCTGCCTGCATTGCCAAGGCCACCTGGCCCATGATCGCGTCGCCGGATTCAATCGACGTCGGCGGCGCCATCGTGGAGCGTGAAACCGCCGGCCGACTGCGCGTGGACCTCCGCAGCGTGCCGGCCGTCCGTCGATTCGCATCGAACCAGACCGCGGCCATGGTGTTCGACATGCTCGAGCTCGAGTCGATCCGCGTCGAACCCGGCGCCCTCGCTTTGAAGCTCAAGCTCCCACAGCTCGCCCCATAGCTGGACCCTGTGGTCGACGCGTCGCGTCGACTTTACAGGGCTTCTCGCCATCGCTGCGAGAGCGCGACCTCGGCCTTATAAGCGTCGACCGACTTCTGCCGCTCCTCATCGGACCAGCCGATCAGCTGCGCCATTCGCGCCGCGACCTTCTCGACCGAGCCCAGGCCTTGCTCGAAGTCCCGGAAGAAGATCTGTGTACGCCGGATCATCACGTCGCTGACGCTCGCGGCCATTTCTTCGCGAACGCCGAAATCGACCTGTGCCATGATCTCCACGCGCCCCGGCACGATCGGCTCGGCCAAGGAAGGATCGGCCTCGCAAAGCCTGGCGATCTCGAGCGCACGCATGCCGTACGTATCGACCAAGTGGCGAAGGGCTTCTTCCGAAAGGCCAGAGTCGCACTGTTCGGCGAGATCCGCGGCAACGCGAGCGTGGTCGTCGTCTTCCGGCCAACCAACCGCCCCGGGGAGCGGAAACTTGAAAGTCTGACCGGACTGAATGCTCGCTGGAAGCTTGTCGGAGAGCTTGAGCAGATTGACCGCGACATCCACGCACTCCTTGGCCATTTTCCGATACGTCGTGAGCTTCCCTCCCGCGATCGTGATGAGTCCATCCTCGCCGATCAGGATTTGATGCTCCCGGCTGACCTGCGACTCCGACATCTCGCCGACCTCAGGCTCCGGGGCGATGAGTGGGCGTAGCCCTGCCCAGGTGGAGATCACGTCCTCCCGACTGAGCTGCTTCGTGGGGAAGTAGTAGTTGGAAGCTGCGATCAGGTAGTCGACGTCTTCGAGCGTCGCCGCCTCTTCGCCGGGAGCTCCGTCGTAGTCGGTGTCGGTCGTGCCCACGTAGGTGCGCTCGCCCCAGGGCAGCGCGAACAAGACGCGTTCGTCGGTCGGGTGAAAGAGAACGACCGCATGCTCGACCGGCAGCTTTTCCCGCTCGACGACGATGTGGATGCCCTTGGTGGGGCGGAGCATCTTGCCCTTTCGTGGACCGCTCATTGCGAGGACTTCGTCGGTCCAAGGACCGGTTGCATTGATGACGGTGTGCGCCTTCACTTCGCGCAGGCCTTTGTCCCGCTGGTTCTTCACGACCACGCCCGAGATGCGGCCTTGGTCGTCCTTGGTGAGCGCTTCGACGCGGGCCCAGTTGACTACGGTGCCGCCGTTGAGGGTTGCATCGATGACGGTTTCGAGCGTGAGCCGGGCGTCGTCGGTGGAGCAGTCGTAGTACACTGGAGCGCCCTGGAGCTCCTCCTGCCGCAGCAGCGGCTCTTCGGCAGCGACCTCACTGGGTTTGAGGGTCTTGTGCCGCTTCGGGGATCGAAACAAGGCGAGGCCGTCGTAGAGCCACATGCCCGCGCTGATCATGCGCAGGCTCTTGCGTGCGCCCTGATAGACGGGAAACAGAAAGGCCAGCGGGTTCACCAGGTGGGGCGCGAGGTCCATCACGACGCGCCGCTCGCTCACCGATTCGAAGACGAGGCTGAACTCGTAGCTCTCGAGGTAGCGAAGGCCGCCGTGAATCAGCTTGCTCGACCTGGAGCTGGTCCCGTAGGCGATGTCGTTTTGTTCGAACAACGCCACCCGCAAACCGCGCCTTGCCGCGTCGCGGACGATTCCGGCGCCGGTGATGCCGCCGCCAATGACCACCAGGTCGACTTCTTCGGGGACTTGCTCCCACATCTCTTCGCGAGAAGGCATCAGGACTCTCCTAAAATGTCGTGCTCTTCGAGATAGCGAACCACGGAAGCAGCCGCTTCGTCCACGCTCAGCCTCTCGGTTTCGAGGTGAACCTCGGGGTTTGTCGGCGCTTCATACGGCGCATCGAGCCCCGTGAAATTGGCAATCTCCCCCGCCCGGGCCTTCTTGTAGAGGCCCTTGGGATCGCGGGCCTCGCAGATTTCGAGCGGCGTGTCGACGAATACTTCGATGAACTCGCCGGGGCCCATCAGCGCGCGGACGCGGTCGCGATCGTGGCGATAGGGCGAGATGAACGCCGAGAGGACGAGACCACCGGCATCCGCGAAGAGCCGCGCGACCTCTCCGATGCGCCGAATGTTCTCCACGCGGTCCTCGGGAGCAAAGCCGAGGTCACTGTTGAGGCCGTGGCGGACGTTGTCCCCGTCCAGAACGTAAGCGAAGGCGCCGCGCTCGATCAGCCTTCGCTCGACTCGATGCCCGATGGTGCTCTTGCCGGAACCCGATAGACCGGTAAACCAGAGGACGGCGCCGCGATGACCGTGGGCCGCGGCGCGGGCGTCCTTTTCGACTTCACCGGCATGCCAGGTCAGGTTTTCTGCCTTGGGGGCGCTCATGGCGAAGACCATAGCCCTGCTCCCGAGGGGGGCAAGCTAGTCGACCAGCAGCTCGGCCAGGGCTCTGACCGTCAATGGAGAGGACCCTTCCGCTTTGTTGTTCACGAGCACGTAGCACTCGAGATTGCGTTCCAACGCGGCGCGGACGAGCCTGACGACGTCCTGCCGCATCTCGGGCTGTGGCGCGACCACGCGGTCGAACGGGGCGTAGGCCTCCTTGAGGTCGGCGTAGCGCTGCCCCGGAGGGAGGAGCAACCGGGCCACGAGCGGACTTGCTTCGATGAGACCGTTCACGCGCATCTGATCGGCGATGCGCGGCATGCGCGACCAGTAGTTGAAGACGTGACTCGCGCCGTGCTTTTGAAGCGTGCTCACGTATTGAGGCGTCAGCAGCTTACGATCGCGAAGCTCGACCGCGAACGGGAAATCCTTCGGCGCCGCGCCCAGAAAGGCGTCCAGCTTCGCAGCGAACCAACTCGGGTCGAGGGGCGAGGGAGACGGCGCAATCTCGACGATCCACGGGCCCATGTGCCGGCCAAACCCTGCGCGAGCCGGCTCATGAACGGCCTCGGCAAAGAGCTCCGGGTCGAGAAAGCTCGGGTTCTCTTTGCCGGCGTCCGCGCCGTAGCGGGGGTGCCGCGGATAGCCGGGCATCGTCACACGCTGCCACACCTTCATCGCCGCACGAAAGCCGTCCGGCAGCTGCTTGGAGTACGCCGCGAGCTCCTCTCGAGGGACCGGCGCATAGTAGCCGCGATCCACCCCGACGGTTCGCATCAACGGATGCTGCGCGTACTCCCGGAGCGAATCTCGAAGAAACGCGCGTTGATTGGCGTAGCGCTGCCGGTACACGAGCCCGGCCCATCCGGGAAAGGTCCAGCTCGACGTGCCGAAGCGAAGCTTCGCAGGAAGCCGGTCGCGAATCGCTTCGAGCTCCGCGTGGGTATCCTCGGTCGACTCGCTGGTCTGTTCCTCTGTATGCTCGAAGAGACCGAGCTGCGGGTCCTCTTCGGCAAACAGAGGGCTCTTCGGTTGCCGGCGGCGCGTCATCGCTGACCGTTGCGCCGGACTGCGATGTTGTGCTGGCGTAGCGTCTTGCTGAAGTGATGCTCGCCGCCACCACGAGCCACGAAGTAGAAGAAGTCGTGCTCTTCGGGGTCGATCACGGCAGCCAAGGAGGCCGCCCCCGGATTGCTGATCGGGCCGGGAGGCAGCCCGGAATGCCTGTAGGTGTTGTATGGGTTGTCGGCGTCATCGAGCATGGCCCGGGTGATCCGTCCGTCGAAGCGCGCGCAGGAGGGCGCCGCCTCGGGGACGGCCATGCAGCCGTACTGAACGGTCGGATCGGCTTGAAGTCGGCGCCGCGGAAGGAAGCGCTTGGAGTTGAGCCGGTTCCAGAACACGCCCGCGATTCTCGGGCGCTCGGCCGGCACGGCAGCTTCTTTTTCGACGATCGACGCCAGCGTAACGATGTCGTGCGTAGTCCAGCTCTTCAGCTTGGCGAGCTTGTCAGCATACTTCTTTTCGAGCTCTTCGTTCCGTCGCGTCCAGTTCGCCAACATGCGCTCGACGACTCGCCGGGGTTTGGTCTGGTCGTCGAACTCGTAGGTATCGGGAAAGAGGTACCCCTCGGCATCATTGGCTTCGACGCCGTAGCTCGCGAGGATCGCAGCGTCTTCCGTTGCATCGAGGAATTCCTCGGCATCGCAGACCCCGTATTCGTCGAGCCGCGCAGCGATTTCGAACCTCGAGAAGCCTTCCGGAATCAAAAGCCGAATCTGGATACGGCCTAGGCGAGTCGTCGCGTAGCGCGCAACCTCTTCGGGGCTCATCGGCACCCGAAATCGAACCTTGCCTTGGCGAAGGTGCCGGTCGAGCCCGCGCATGCGCATGTAGAGCGACCACACTCGGGGGTTTTCGAGAACGCCTTCGCTCTCCAACCGATGGGCGAGCTTGCGAAGGGTCATGCCTTCGGAAACCTCGATCACGACTTCCTCGACGTACCCCGACGGACCCCTGCTATCCGGATAGACGATGAAGAGCCACCCGAGCACGGCGAGCAGCCCCAGGACCGCGACCAGCGTGGCGAGGCTCAGGGCTCGAGCGATGGTGGCTCCCACGTCGCTGTCGACCTTGATGGGCTGTTCCGGTTCCGGTCCTTCCACGCACTGTCCTCAATTGGCGTCTAGATACCCTTGCAGCAAAATGGTGGCGGCAGATTGATCGACCACGTCGCGGCTCTTGGCGCCCCGCCGGCCCATGTCGCGAAGCGAACGCTCCGCAGCGACGGTCGTCAAGCGCTCGTCCCAGAATACCACCTCCACGCCGAGTGCGGCGCCGAGGACTTCGCCAAAGGCCCTCGCCCTCCGCGCCGCCTCCCCTTCGCTTCCGTCGAGCCGCAGCGGCAGCCCGACGACGGCCAAGGAAACGTCGTCGCCCGAGAGCGCCTCCCTCACCCGTCGTGCAGCTTCCCGGTAGCCGCCTCGAGCTTGCACGGTTTCACGAGGAAAGGCGATGGAACCCTCTTCGTCCGCGATGGCGATGCCGATTCGCGCTGCGCCCGGGTCGATCCCGACGATTCGCCTCATTTCAGCCACCTGCCACCGGCTGCGACCCGCCCTCGGAGGCCGCGGCCGGACGCGCGGAGGCGATGCGCTGGCTGAGCAGAGGCACCACGTAAGGAAAGCCAACCTGGAACTGATCGAGGTCGGGCGCGATCTGACCTGCCAGCCAGAACATCATCACGGTGGCACGCTCCACGTAAAACCATCGGTCCGGATAGTGGAACGAGCGCATCAATGTCCGAAGCTCGCGACGTTCAACTTCGGGGTCGGCCAGCGCTTCGAGCTCTCTCGATCTCGCATTCATGAGCGCCCCCGGCGTTCGCGCTTCGAGCTTGAGGAGCTTTTGAAAATAGAGCTTCACCGTCTGCTCGAGCAGCGCGCGATCGCCACCCTCTGCCACGAACCCGATCTCCTCGATACCCTCCAAAACCAAGGCATCGTTTTGCTCGAAGAACCCGCGAAGGATGTCGACCATCCCGAAAACGGTGTCGTTGTCGACTTCGCTGATGGCGCCGAAGTCGAGCACCACCAGCTTGGCATCGTCGGACCCTTCGACCGGCTGCACGAGGAAATTTCCGGGATGCGGGTCCGCGTGAAAGAAACGGTCGACGAAGAGCTGCTTGTAGAAGCTCTTCACCAAGCGCTCGGCGAGCCTGTGCAAGTCGACCCCGCGTTCTCGAATCGCGTCGAGACGCGAGATCTTGATCCCTTCCATGAAGGTCATCGTGAGCACATCGCGCGTGGTCACGCCGTCGATCACTTCCGGGAAGAGAATGTGATCATCTTCTGCGAAATTTGCAGACATTCGGCGCATGCAATCGGCTTCGTGCAGATAGTCGGTCTCGCGACGCAGCAAATCGACGAGTGACAGATGAACCGCCTCGATGTTCTGTACGGGTACGAACCATTTGTAGACACGGACCATCAGCTTGATGACCTTCATATCGATCCGGACGACGTCGCGAATCCCGGGGTACAAAACCTTCACCGCCACTTTGTGGCCGTCCTCCAGGTACGCGACGTGGACCTGGCCGAGTGATGCGGCTGCGACCGGCTCGCGTTCGATGCTTCGAAAAAACGCTTCGGGAGGAGCCCCGAGGCTCTGGATGAACGCCTGCTCGATTTCGGCGAACGAATGCGGCGGCACGGCGTCTTGCAGGGTCTCGAGCCGTTTGATGTACACCGACGGCAGGAATCCACCCATGATCGACAGGACCTGCCCCAACTTGATGTACACCCCTCGTAGCTTGAGCATGCCCGCCAGCATTCGTTTGGAGTTCGTTTCATCGACACGGGCCTGACGTCGGCTCAGCCAAGCAGGGAGCACTGGGTCTTCGTGGCCTGTCTCAGAATCGACACGCCATCGTCGGAAGGCTCTCACCAGCCCCATTTGCACTAGGTAACTGGCAAGAATGACTCCAAAGGTCAGCTGAGCGCGGAGGAGGCGGATGAATAGACTCATGCGGGTAGGCGTCGGGGCAAGCGTAGCAGTGATTGGGCAGGGTCCCATCGCTTTGGCTGCGGGACCCATTTGGGTATAAGGTTCTAAGGTCGTGCCCGGTAGTCGAAGTCGCCAGCTCCGTGAGAAGCTACAAAACGCCCTCCGACGAGAGCGGCTGGCTGAGGCCTTGCGGCACTACGAGGCCCTCCAAAAGGCGGAGCCCCGGGAAGCGCGCTGGCCTCATCGCAAAGGCGACCTTTTGAAGCGTCTTGGACGCCCGAACGAAGCGGTGGAGGCCTACGAGCAGGCGATCGACCTCTATGGGGAACAGGGTTTCGTCGCGCGGGCGGCTGCGATGGCAAAAGTCGTCATGGCGATTGCGCCCGATCGCGACGACGTGCTTTCTCGGGTCAACCCCGACGCCGCCCGCAAGCTCCATCGGTCGACGAGGTCGTCCATCGTCACGGCCGACTTCGAACCGGAGTCTGAGGGCATGGAGATCACCCACACGAAGAAACGAATTTCGACCGACGCGCTCCCCCTGATCGACAACCCCATGAGCGTCGATGACGCGCGCCGGTATTCGAGACCACCGGGCGCGCGGCGCCCCACGCTCGACCTCGACATCTCCGACCTGGAGTTGCAGGACCGCCCGCCGCTGGACGACGAAGGCTTCGACCAGCGGCCCACTCCCGAGCATTTGGCGCAGCTTCCTTCGATGCCTCTGTTCGCCGAGGTCCCGCAAGAGGTGCTCTCGAGAATCGTCGGAGAATCCCGTCTCCTGATCCTCGAGCCGGGCGAAAGACTCATCGAGCGGGGCACCACCGCCGACGCGCTGTATGTGCTCGTCGAGGGAAGCGTGCAGCTCGTTCGGGCGAGGGACGCCGACGCGCTGGTCTTGTCCGAAGGCGACGTCGTCGGCATCTCCTGCTTGCTCGATCGCGTTAGCTACCTAGGAGATGTGACGGCGCAAACGAAGGTCAGCGCACTGCGAATCAGCAAGCTCTTGCTGGACCGGCTCGTCGTGGAGCATCCGCCGCTAAGCGATGTCTTGCTCGAGATGCTGGGGCGGCGGCTGGTTTCCACCCTGCTTCGCACAGCGCCCATGTTTGCGGCCTTCGACGACGAAGCTCGCGCACAGTTGGCCTCCATGTTCGAGGTTCGCCGTGCCGAACGCGGGACGAAGATCCTCGAAGCCGGCAGACGCACCGACGGCCTCTACATTCCAATGATTGGCGCTCTGAGCGCGATCGGCGCAGACGGCGAGGAGCTCGGCCGCTTGAAGCTCGGGCGCGCGCTCGGGCAGCATTTGATTTTGACACAGAGTCCTTCTCCGGTGACGGTCATGACGGACTCCGAGGTGCTCGTCCTGCGGATGTCCGCCCGGCGCTTCCACGAGATAGCCTCGGCGCATCCGGCCATGGTTACCCACCTCGAGGATCTCGCCCTAGGGCCGGATACCCCGACCTTCTCGCTCGTGCCGGCCGCTCAGAAAAAACGCCGCGCCTGAGGACCCGTGGAGGCGAGGTGCGCCCCTTGCACAAGGGCCTATACTGCGGCCTCCATGAGTTACAGCGCATCCTTTCGTTGCGTCGCCGGTTGCGGCGGGTCCTATCCGCTCACGCAGGTGATCTACTCCTGCCCAGAGTGCGGAGAGCTTCTCGAAGTTCAACATGACATCGAGGCTCTCAAAAACCGCAGCGGCTCTTCTTGGAGCAAGCTCTTCGACCAACGTTGGATGACTCGGGATTGGCCCTACGGCAGCGGGGTCTGGGGCAAGAAGGAATGGGTCCAGCCGGGCTTGCGCGAAGACAACATCGTCTCGACCGCAGAGGGCGGAACGAACCTGTTCTGGGCCGAGCGCTACGGAAAGACGCTCGGCCTCGACGACGTCTGGATCAAGAACTGCGGCAACAGTCACACGGGGTCGTTCAAGGACCTGGGAATGACCGTGCTCGTGAGCACCGTGAAGCAGGCGATCGAGGAAGGGCAACCGATTCGCGCCATCGCGTGCGCCTCGACCGGCGACACCTCGGCCGCGCTCGCAGCGTACTGCGCATCGGCTGGGATTCCCTCGGTGGTCCTCCTGCCCAAAGGCAAGGTCACCACGGCGCAGCTCGTTCAGCCCTTGGCGAACGGAGCCCTCGTCTGCGCCCTGGACACGGACTTCGACGGGTGCATGGCGATCGTCCGGAAACTCACGACGGAAAAAGGCATCTACCTGGCCAACTCGATGAACTCCCTTCGCCTGGAGGGTCAGAAGACAGTGGCGATCGAAATCGTTCAACAGTTCGACTGGAAGGTACCCGACTGGGTGATCATCCCGGGCGGCAACCTCGGCAACGTCGCGGCGCTCGGCGCCGGCTTCGACATGATGCTCGAGCTGGGGCTCATCTCCAAGCGACCTCGCATCTGCCTAGCGCAGGCCGAGAAGGCGAACCCCTTGTACCTGGCCTATCAGCAGGGCTGGGACAGCTTCGAGCCGATCACAGCCGGCGAGACCGAGGCAAGCGCCATTCGAATCGGCAATCCGGTGAGTGTCCGTCGCGCGATTCGTGCGCTGCAGGCGTTCGATGGCGTGGTCGAGCAGGCGAGCGAGTCAGAGCTTGCCGAAGCGTCGGCTGCGGCAGACCGTGCGGGGAGCTATACCTGCCCGCATACCGGCGTGGCGCTTGCGGCCCTCGAGAAGCTCCGAGCCAAGGGGATGATCGAGCCCGGGCAAAAGGTGGTCGTCATCTCTACCGCGAACGGTCTGAAGTTCACTCAGTTCAAAATCCGCTACCACGACGGTGAGATCCCAAGCGTAGAGAGCAAGCACCCCAACCGTCCGGTGGACCTTCCGAGCGAGTTCGAGGCGGTGAAAGCCTCTGTGTTTCGAGAGCTCGAGAAGCGCGCCCCGTAAAGTCGGCGCTTAGCGTCG
>SHLP01000281.1 GCA_004283055.1 Deltaproteobacteria bacterium | reverse complement strand
ATCATCTCGACGCCGATCGTCGCCGTCGCGCGGGCGGTCTTGCCGGTGTGCTTGGCGACGTCGTAAATGCGCCAGCCGCCGAAACCGGTGAAGCCGCCGGGCGTGAAGGCCCCCCAAAAGCGCGCGATCATGATCGAGCCGCCTAGGAAGCGCCAGTTCGCGAAGATTCCTTGACCGACGAGCAGGCGCTGCCAGCGCACCGTGCTGAACCCGATGGCCACCAGCTGCATGAGCACGGCCGCGGCGACCCAGCTCCAGCGCAGGTCGCTCAGATGCCCGAAAAGCTCCTCCGCGCCATCCCGGCGAAGCACCTTCTGAAAGATGAACACCAGCATGCCGACGGAGAACACCAGCTTCAAAACGAAGAAGGCGATTCGTTTTGGATTTGCGCTCACGTCCCTTGCCGGCTGAGGTAACCGGTACACGCTAAAGGGTCAAATTGCCTGCTCGTGCGGGCGGTCCCGGCGCTTAGTTGCGCGGAGCGTCGACGGTTGGTAGCGACGCCCCATGCGACATCAAGCGTGGACTCGATTTGGAATTTGGGCGCTCTTCTTTGCGCTAGCCTGCCAGGGGGGCGAGAAGTCGGCCCCCACACAGGCTCCGGCGGCGGCTGCACAGGGTCCGAGCCCTTCGAAGCAGGCGACGCCGACCCCGGCTCCGAGCAAGAGCGCGGCATCGACGGCGCTGCCCGACGCGCTCCCCAAGGGGCTGCTCCTGTCGTATTCGCAGTTCCAAGTGGTCGACGGAAAGGCGACGGCAAAGCCCGGCCCTGCACGACTGGACATCCTGACCCGTGAAGGCGCGGAATGGAAAACCAAGACATTGGAAGATGCGCAGAGCAACGTGTTTCACAAGGCCATGATGCTGACCCCGGACGGGCAGGCCCCCGGCATCCTGACCCTCGGCGGATCGGGCGCCTACGTGAAGCTCTGGCGTCGAGCCAAAGGCAAGCTCCAGCCGAGCACGCTCTGGCAGGCCAAGTTCGGCGGGAAGTTCAACCGCATGCGCGATGCCGAAGTCGCGGACCTCTACGGTGATGGCAAGCCGGCCATCGCGGTTGCGACCCACGACCAGGGCGTGGTCGCGGTTCTTCGGCAGCGCGGAAACAAGTGGAAGGTCGAGAAGATCGACGCAAAGAAAAACACCTTCGTCCATGAGATCGAAGTCGGCGATCTCGATGGAGACGGCGTGCTCGAGGTCTACGCCACGCCGAGCGAGCCGAACAAGCTCGACGCCGAGGCTCAACACGGCGAGGTCGTACGCTACGTGCCGAGGGAGGGCAAGGGACGCACGATCGTCGCAGACCTCGGGACGCGACATGCGAAGGAGATCTACGTCGGCGACGTCGACGGCGACGGAACAGACGAGCTCTACGTGGCCGTCGAAGCGCAGACCAGGGGGCGCGGCTCGAGCCTGCAAATCGTCGAGCCGGTGGAGATCCGCCGCTACGACGCGAACACCCCGCCTGACGCGAAGGTGATCATCGCGACCATTCCCGACCGGCTCTGCCGCTTCTTGACGGCAGGAGACGTCGACGGCGACGGAAAGAAGGAGATGGTCGCTGCGTCGTTCAGCAAGGGCCTGTGGCTCCTCCGCCCCGGCAAGGATCCGAAGTCCGAGTGGGGCGTCGAAAGCATCGACCGCGACTCGGGCGGCTTCGAGCACGCCGCCCTGCTGACCGACCTCGACGGCGACGGCACCGACGAGCTGTACGTCGCAGCCGACGTCCAGGGCGAGCTCCGGCGCTACGTGTGGGTACGCGGTCGCGCCAAACGCGAAGTCATCCTCAAGCGAGACATCCCGATGTCCCGAATGACCTGGAACATCATGCCAGCGCCCAAAGCGATCGTAGCTCCATAGCAGAGCCAAACATACGATCGGAGAAAGCCTCGCGACGGGCGTGCTCGCGGGCGTACCGGGGCGCGGAAAAAAGCGCGACAGGG
>SHLP01000181.1 GCA_004283055.1 Deltaproteobacteria bacterium | reverse complement strand
GAGCAGCCGAGGAACCAGCCGTTGCGGCCCCAGCGCTTGGTCATCTTCGCACCGCACTCGTGGCAATCGTAGTCGGTGAGCTCCGGCTCTTTCGGCTCCTCGATTTCGCCGTCGGGCCCGATGTTGAGGGTGTAGCGGCATTCCGGGTACTTGGTGCAACCGATGAATGGCCCGTTGCGGCCCCAGCGCCTGACCAGCGGGTCACCGGACTCCGGGCAGCTTTCGCCGATCTCGACCGGCTCGGGCCACCACTTTCCCTTTTGCTCGACCGCGTGCGCGATCTGCGCCTGCAGGCGGTCATGGAAGGGCTGAAGCACATCGAGGCGCTTGGCCCGCGCCTCGCCCACCGCGTCGAGATCCTCCTCGAGCTTCCGCGTGAAGCCTATGTCGGCGAGGTCGAACTTGTCGGCAACGAGCTTCTCGATGACCAGCGTGCCGAGCGGCGTGGGCACGAGCTTGTTGCCGTCCTTCTCGACGTACGAGCGCTGCTCGACTTTGCTGATGATCTCGGCGTACGTGCTCGGACGGCCGATGCCTTCTTCCTCGAGCTTCTTGACCAATGTGGCCTCGGTGAAGAGGGGCGGCGGCTCGGTTTTCTTGTGATGCCCCTGAACGCCAGGCGGGATGACGACATGCAGGCCCTCGCCCTCTTCGAGCTCCGGCAGGCTGTCGTCGTCATCGGTTCGATCGGCCGGACTCGGCTCTTCGCCGGCGAGCTCGGTGCTCGCGCCGTACACGGCCCGCCAGCCGGCAACCTTCAGGACGCTGCCGCTCGCGCGAAGCCCGTAGACGTGGCTCGGCGACTTGGCCTCGATCTCGACGCCAGTCTGGTCGAAGACGGCGGGCGTCATCTGCGAGGCCACGAAGCGGTCCCAGATGAGCTTGTACAGACGCCGCTGCGGGTCGGTCAGGTACTTGCTCACTTCCTCGGGCGGCAAATCGAGACGCGTCGGACGGATCGCCTCATGGGCGTCTTGCACGTTCTGCTTCTTCGTCTTGAATAGGTTCGGCTTCTCGGGCACCGAGTCTTTTCCAAACCTCTTGGCGATGTAGGCGCGGCACTCATTCACGGCGTCGGGCGAAAGCCGCACGCTGTCGGTACGCATGTAGGTGATGAGCCCGACCGTTTCGGAATTTTTACCCCGGCCCAACGTCATGCCTTCGTAGAGTTGCTGGGCGATGCGCATCGTGCGCTTCGGCGGCATGCTCAAGCGGTTGGCGGCGTCCTGCTGCAGCTTCGAGGTCGTATACGGAGCCGGCGCCTTTCGCGAAGCCTTGCGCTTCGTGATGGCCTTGACCGAGTAGTCGGCGACTTTGAGGTCGGACACGTAGCGGGACGAGTCGGCCTCGCTGAGCACCGCGAGCCGCGACCCGACCTTGTCGAGCTTCGTACCGTCGACACTTTGCAGCATGGCCATGAAGGAATGCGGTTTCTCGCCCTTGAGTCGCGCTTCGACGAGCCAGTAGTCGACCGCTACGAAGGCATCGCGCTCGTGCTGACGGTCGACGATGATGCGAAGCGCGGGTGTCTGGACGCGACCGGCCGAAAGCCCAAAGGCAAGCTTCTTCCAAAGAAGGCTCGAGAGTGGGTAGCCGCCGATGCGATCGAGCACGCGCCGGGTGCGCTGCGCCTCGTAGAGGTTCGAGTCGAGCTCCCGCGGCTCGTCGAGGCCTCTTTGAACACCGCGTTTGGTGATCTCTTCGAACAGGACGCGCTTGATCTCGGCTTCCTTGTTGGCCTTCTTCGCGACCTCCATCAGGTGATAGGCGATCGCCTCGCCTTCACGGTCGGGGTCGGTTGCGAGCAACACCTTATCGGCCTTCTTGGCCGCAGCCCGGATGGCCTTCACGACCTCGGGCTTGCCCTTCTCCTCGAGCAGCTCGTAGGTTTCCTGGAAACCCTTTTCGATATCGACGCCGCCTTTCTTCGGGAGGTCCTTGATGTGGCCTTTGGACGCAAGAACTTCGTAGCCGTCGCCGACGTACTTCTTGATGGTCTTCGCCTTGGCAGGGGACTCCACGATGAGGAGGATTTTGGACATCGATCTCCTTTAGTAAGGCTGGCTCTCGCTCCGGCAACGTTGGTAACGGCCGCCGGGCTTCTCCTCGATCAGCCCCCGAACGAGCAGCCGGAGAATAGACTGCTGGACCTCGAACGCAGGAATTCCGGTCCGTTGGCACAGGTCCTCCGGATGGCGGGCCCGGCCTCCCAGGGAATGGAGAATCGTTTGTTCTGGCTGGCTCAAATTTTTGAAATCATTGAGTTTTTTCGTTTTCTTTCGAGGCTCGGGCAAGCGCCCGCTCCCCCTCAGCGCCGTCTCGGATAGGACATCGGCGGGACGCACGCAAATCCTCGCCCCCTTTAACAGGAGGCCGATGTTCCCCGATCCACGAGGATCCCAGGGGGAAGCCGGCACCGAAAAAACCGGCCGTCCGAGCCGCTGGGCGAACCTCGCGGTCGAGAGCGCACCGGACCGGGAGGGGGCCTGAACGACCGTCGTCGAGCGCCCGAGCGCGGCGATCAAACGGTTGCGGGTGAGGAAGCGCCCGGGCTGCGCATCGGCACCCTCTTCGACCTCGGTGAGGAGACATCCGGCCTCGCAGACCCGTCGAAACAGATCGTGGTTTGCTCGGGGATACGGCGCATCGAGCCCTGTGGGGAGCACCACGACGGTTTGCCCTCCCCCGTCGAGAGCGCCTTCATGCGCCGCCCGGTCGATCCCGATGGCGCCACCTGAAACGACCGCGAGCCCATGGAGCGTCGCTTCCCGGGCGAGCGAGTAGGCGAAGTCGAGCGCCTCGTCATCCGCCCGGCGGGTCCCGACGATCGAGATGGCGCGCCGAAGCTCAGGGAGCTCGCCGACGACGCGCAGCTCCGCGGGCGGATCTGCAAGAGCCCGCAGCCCCGCCGGGTAGCCTGCGCAAGCGGGGGTCAGCAAGCGCGCACGCCTCGAAAGCCGGGCAAGCATCGCCCCCGTATCGACCAACCACCGGCTGGGTTGCGCCGCTCCCAACCCAGAGCTCGATGCCTCAGCTCTCGCTGCGCCGCTTCTCGAACGCGGCCTGCTGCTCCGGCGTCGCTTCCGTTTGGAACTTCGCCTTCCACTCGGCGTAGGGCATCCCGTAGATGATCTCGCGCGCGCCCTCCTTGTCCAGGTCGAGGTCTTTGGCCTCGGCAGCCTCCTGATACCAGCGCGACATGCAGTTCCGGCAGAAGCCGGCGAGGTCCATGAGGGCGATGTTTTGCACATCGGTCCGCTCGCGAAGGTGCGCGACCAGCTTCCGAAAAGCTGCGGCTTCGAGCTCGGTTCTCGTCTGTTGGTCCAATTCCATGGAACCAACCCTAAGGCCGATGGCTTCGGAGCTCCATTACGGCGCCAAGGCGCGGCGGATCTTTTTTGTTGACGAATCGTCAATAGCTTGTATTCTCCTCTCGATATGGACCCCGCTCCCAAGCGCATGTCGACAGAGGCCCGACGCAGGCAACTCCTGGCTTTTGGCAGGGAGCACTTCGCGCAGCACGGCTTCGAGGCGATGCCGATGGATGCGATCGCCGAGCACGCGGGCGTTTCGAAGGGGCTCCTGTATCACTACTTCGGCGATCAGCGTGGCTTCTACATGGAGACCGTTCGTGGGGTCACCGACGAGGTCATCGCGACCATCGAGCCCCCATCGGACCAAGCGTTCGAAGATGCGTTTCGCACGATGGTGACTCGGTTTGTTCAATACGTGCAGACCCACCGCGCGATCTATCGAGCGCTCGTTCGCGGCGGCCTTGGCTCGGACACTGAGGTCAACGCACTGCTCGACCGTGTCCGAGTCACTTCGATGGAACGCATCCTCGAGCGCCTTGGCGTCGGCGAGCCCTCCTCGCTGTCCCGAATCGCAATCTACGGGTGGGTCAGCCTCGTCGAAAACTCTTGCGCGGAGTGGACAGAAGCCGACGGCGTCTCACCGGACGAGCTCGTCGAGCTCTTCACCTCTGCATTTCAACCCATACTCGAGGTCCTGAATTGACTACCAACTCCACACCCTCACGTCACGCATTGCCCGATCCTGGCGAGCCCGTCCCGGCGCTCGCGCTGCCGACGGTGGGACTCTTTCTCGCGGCGCTGACGCTGTTCGTGCTCTCGACCTGGGCGGCACTCGAAGGCCGCGCTCCGGTCATGGTCACGATCGCGTTGAACGCTGCCGCGTGCTTCGCGATGTTCACGGTCGCCCACGACGCATCGCACTATTCGGTCAGCCGCGCCCGATGGGTGAACAGGCTGCTCGGACGTCTCGCAACGCCGTTTGTCACCCCGGCGATCTCGTTTCCTTCCTTCGGGTACATTCACATCGAGCACCACAGGCACTCGAACGACGAGGAGAACGACCCGGACACGTTCGCCAACCACGGTCCCTGGTGGCAGCTCCCGCTGCGCTGGGCGGCGATGGATGTGTCCTACGGTCGCTTTTACCTGCGCAACCTCTCGAGCCGGCCAAAAACGGAGGTGGCGGAGAGCGGGATGCTCTTGCTCGCCAGCATCACGGGCATCGCGGTGGCGATTGGGACCGGGCACTTCTGGACACTCGCCGTGGTCTATCTGATCCCGGAACGGCTCGCGGTCATGGTGCTCGCCTGGTGGTTCGACTGGCTACCGCACCACGGGCTGGCGTTCACTCAGCGCGAAAACCGCTACCGGGCGACCCGAAACCGCGTGGGCATGGAGTGGCTGTTCACGCCACTGATGCTCTCCCAGAACTATCACCTGGTCCACCACCTCCACCCTTCGATCCCGTTCTATCGGTACGTGAAGACGTGGCGGCGCAACGAGCAGGCCTACCTCGAGCGCGACGCCGAGATTTCCACCGTCTTCGGTCAGCGGCTCGAGCCCGAGCAGTACTTGGAATGGAAAAAGCTAAACCGTAATCTCTTGCGCCTGTTGCCGGTGCGGATGCCCAAGGGGTCGGCAGCGGCGCACGCCGTGTTCCACGAGCTTCCGGTCGCCGAAGCGAAGCGTCTCACCGAGGACAGCGTGCTGATCTCGTTCGACGTGCCCGACGAGCTGAGAGAGAACTTCGCCTTTGACCACGGTCAGCATCTGACGGTGCGCACCAAGCTCGGAGGTGAGGACATCCGCCGCAACTACTCGATCTGCTCGCCGTCTACCGACCCTCAGCTACGCATCGCGGTCAAGCACATTCCGGGCGGCGTCTTCTCGACCTTCGCGATGCAAAAGCTCGAGGCGGGCGACATGCTCGAGCTGATGACACCCACCGGGCAGTTCGGGACCAAGCTCGACCCACTCGCCGAGAAGCATTACGTCGCGATCGTCGCCGGCAGCGGCATTACTCCGATCCTGTCGATCGTCGCGACCACACTCGAGCTCGAAACGGAGAGCCGCTTCACGGTGATCTACGGAAACCGCACTCGGGAGTCGACCATGTTCCGCGCGGAGCTGGACGAGCTCGAGTCGAGGTTCGCCGACCGACTCGAGATCCTGCACGTGCTCTCCCGCGACCCCCTTCATACCCCGCTGCTCCGCGGCCGCATCGACCGCGAGAAGCTCGAGCGCTGGCTCTCGACGACAGTCCGCCCCGAGAGCGTCGACGAATGGTTTCTGTGCGGCCCGATGGAGCTCGTGACGATGGCCCGTAGCCTGCTGCTGGAGCAGGGTGTCGATGTGGACCACGTGCATCTCGAGCTGTTCTTTGGCTACCGTGACCGTGCCGGCTCCCGGCGGGAGCACGCCCAGGCCGCCAGCGTAACCTTCAAGCTCTCGGGCCAAGAGCACGGGGTGGCGCTCGCCCCGGGCGATACGATCCTAGACGCCGCACTGAGCGCGCGCAGTGACGCACCGTACGCGTGTATGGGCGGAGCCTGCGGGACGTGTCGGGCGAAGCTGCTCAAAGGAACGGTCGAGATGGACCACAACTTTGCGCTTGGGAAGGACGAGCTCGAGCGCGGATACGTGCTGACCTGCCAATCGCACCCCACGAGCGCCGAGGTCACCGTCGACTACGACCTGGACTAGGACACGCAACTAAGACGCCGCGTGTGACCGGTCGCTTTACCTAGTCGTCTTCGGGCTCCGACACCTTCGTCGGATCTTCCAGCCCAAAGAGGCCTTGCTCGATCCACTCGCCCAAGACCTGCTTGAACAAGCCAGGGTGCACGTCGAGCGGCGCGCCGGTCATGGCATCCTGGACTGCGTCTAGCCACGCGTCTCTGGTCGGCGCGATTCGCGCCCCGCTCGTCCCAACCTGCCGTCGCACGGCGGTCAGCGCGCGCCGAATCTGCGGGATTCGACCTTGCATTGCGTACGCTGCGCGATGCGCCGCATCGGCGAACCCATCCCGACCCACAAACGCGGGCGGCAAACTAGAAATTGCTCCTCGAGTCATCTCTTCACCATCTCGATGGCAGAATCGCGCTCAGCCGAGTCGCTTTCCGCGGTTTGTCTGTGTTTCATCCCCTGTCCGTGCGAGCGGACAATCCCCCAACTCCAAGCTAACAAACCGAAATTGCGTTCGCCACCACCAACGGGGACACGC
>SHLP01000280.1 GCA_004283055.1 Deltaproteobacteria bacterium | reverse complement strand
AACCGGTGGGCGGGACAGGGGTCGAACCTGCGACATCCGGCGTGTAAAGCCAGCGCTCTACCGCTGAGCTACCCGCCCAAAGTGGCGCCGAGCATGACCGCCTGCCACCCCCATGTCCAACCGGGGCATTCAAAAAGGGGACTGTCCCCTATTGTCGGGCGCCGGGGGCGTCTACGGTGGGCTCGGGGACGTCGTCTTGGTCGCGGGCGTCGGGGGTGATGAGCTCGCCTTCTCTGTATTCGGCGGGGCGGACGGAGTGGTCGCCGAAGAGGGAGTCGGGGTCGCTGAGGACCAGGGCTTCACGGAGCACTTGGTCCATGTGCTCGACCAGGACGATGCGGAGGGCGTTCAAGACGCGACGCGGGATTTCTTTGAGGTCTTTCTGGTTTTCCTTCGGAACCAGGACGACTTCAATCTCTGCGCGGTGTGCGGCGAGCAGCTTCTCCTTGAGGCCGCCAATCGGCATGATGCGGCCGCGCAGCGTGATCTCGCCGGTCATGGCGACGTTCTTGCGAACCGGGATCTTGAGGAGCGCGCTCGCGATGCTGGTCGCCATGGTGATGCCGGCGCTAGGCCCGTCCTTGGGGACGAAGCTCGGGAAGTGAACGTGCACGTCGTACTTGGAGTGGAAGTCGACGTCGAGGCCCAGGACCTTTTGGCGCGAACGGATGTAGCTCATCGCGGCCTGTGCCGACTCCTGCATGCCCTTTTCGAGCAAGCCGGTGATGTTCAGCTTGCCCTTGCCCGGAACGACCGCGACTTCGCATTCGAGAATGGAGCCACCGAAGGCGTTTACCGCCAGGCCGTTGGTCAGGCCGACGTGGTCTTTCTCGCTGGTCTTGTCGGGCCGGTACTTGGGAACGCCGAGGTAGTCCGCGACGTCTTTCGCCTCGACGCGGTAGCTCTTTTGCTTGGCCTCGTCGCCGTCTTTTAGAACCTGGCGCGCGATCTTGCGGCAGATGCTGCCGATCTCTCGCTCGAGGTTTCTAACGCCACTTTCCATCGTGTAGTAGTGGATGACCTGGCGAATCGCGTTCTCGCTGATTTCCAGGTCGATTTCCTGGAGGCCGGCGTTTTCTTTCTGGCGCGGCACCAGGTAGCGCATCGCGATGTTGAGCTTCTCGAACTCGGTGTAGCCGCTGATTTCGAGGATCTCCATGCGGTCACGGAGTGGAAGCGGGATGCCTCCCAGCGTGTTCGCCGTGGTGATGAACATCACGTCGGAGAGGTCATAGTCGAGGTCGAGGTAGTGGTCGTTGAAGTTGTGGTTTTGCTCGGGGTCGAGCACCTCCAGCAGGGCCGAGGCCGGGTCGCCGCGAAAATCGGCCGACATCTTGTCGATTTCGTCGAGCAGGAAGACCGGGTTGTTGGCGCCGACCTTGCGGAGCGACTGAATCAGTCGGCCGGGAAGGGCGCCGATGTACGTCCGACGGTGGCCGCGGATCTCGGCTTCGTCGCGGACGCCGCCGAGCGATAGGCGTACGAACTCTCGACCCGTACAGCGCGCGATGCTCTTGGCGAGCGAGGTCTTTCCAACGCCGGGCGGCCCGACCAAGCAAAGCACGGGGCCCTTGAGCTTCTTCACCAACGCCTGCACCGCGAGGTATTCGACGATGCGCTCCTTCGGCTTCTTGAGGCCGTAGTGGTCTTCGTCGAGGATTTGTTCGGCGGCGTCGATGTCGTAGTTCTCTTCGCTCTTGTCGCCCCAGGGGAGCGCGAGCACCCAGTCGATGTAGTTGCGGATGACCGTCGCCTCCGCGCTCATCGGCTGCATCATCTTGAGCTTCTTGAGCTCTTTGCGCGCTTTGAGGTGCGCCTCTTTGCTCAGCTTCTTTTGCTTGAGCTGCGCTTCGAGCTCTTGAATCTCGCTCTTGAACTCGTCGCGCTCACCGAGCTCCTTCTGAATGGCCTGCATCTGCTCATTCAGGTAGTACTCCTTCTGCGTCTTCT
>SHLP01000180.1 GCA_004283055.1 Deltaproteobacteria bacterium | reverse complement strand
CGCATCCGGCCGCAAAGCTGCGCGCGCACCGCAGCGCCGGATTCGGTCGTCACTTCGAACTGGCCGCCAGCGTAGACCTGACTCACCACGCCGTTGAGCTTGATGTGGTCGTCACGCTTGTCGTCTTGTTCGAAATTGCGCTCGAACTTTCTTTTCTTTCCCCTCGGGCCTCTTCTCGCCACTCAGTCTCCTTTATCCATCGCCGCAACCTAAGTCTTCGCGAGGTGGCTCGCCAGTTTCAAAGGTGTCTGGGTTGATACCCAAGCCACAAAGAGTCATGTAGCACTCCCAATGCAAAAGTCAGCCGGAACGCGCGCTGCCGTCGGCTCGGCGCCCGCACAGAGCGAGGCCGAGGGAATTGACAGGAGCCCTGCTTCTGAGCACATCGTTAGCGTTCGATGCTCGATCTCCCGCGACTCAAGCGCATTCGGCTCATGAAGCGTCCGATTGGCCAGGTGTTCTTCGGCCACTCGGTGCTCACTCCGAACTACAGCTTCCTGCCTGGCATCGACATCCGAGTCGAGGGCATCGAAAAGATACCGAACGAGCCGGTCATCTATGCGATGAACCACACCGACCGCTTCAACTACTTCCCCTTCATGTACAAGATGTGGAAGCTCGAGAAGCGCTACATCACGGTCTGGGTAAAGGGGAAGTACTACGAAAGCCCGCTCGTCGGGGCCTTCATGGAGCTCACCAGCAACCTGCCCACGGTGTCTCGGGGCTACATCATCACCAAGGACTTCGTGCTCACGCTGGGTCGGCGACCGACGCAGGCCGAGTACGACACGCTGCGAGCACTCGTGAACAAGGACGCCACCCCAGGCGAGGACTCGAGCAGCGTCGACGTCTCTGCGATCCCGAAAGCGCTCTTGGAATCGCCGCGCAACATCTTGGGCATGGACTTCGATCCACGGGCTTCTTCGTATGCCGTCGGCATCAATCGCGTGTTCACAGCAATGATGGCGGAGTTCGTCAGGCTCAACGAGCGCTCCTTCGAGCTCGGACTGGACCTGCTCGTCTTTCCCCAAGGCACTCGATCGATTCGTCTTCCTCGTGGCCGCATCGGGATGATGGAAATCGCCCTCCGCTATCGAAAGACCATAGTGCCGATTGGCTGCAATGGCTGTGACCACGTGTACACCGGCTCGTTGCCGATCGGAAAGGCAGGGACGATCGTTTATCGAATCGGCGATCCGATTCCCTACGAGGAGCTAGCTGCGTTTCACATCGACGAAGACTACGCGCCGTTCTCCGCGGAGGCGGAGCAGAAGCATCGCCAGAAGTTCCAGGGAGCGGTGGATCTCGTCATGGAGCGCATCAACGACCTTCTCGATCCCGAGTATCAGTTCAGCGACGACTTGCTGAGCACCGGCGTCCGCGGAACGTCGCGTTTCATCTAGCTCCGCAGTTGTTCCGACAGTCGAATCGGGCTAGACCAGGCCTCGTGGATGCGCTCCAAGCTTTGAGGGACGCGACTGAGCCGAAGCCGGTGGTTGCGATCATCGGAGGAGCCGTTGCAGGGTCGGAAGCCGCCGCAGCCTGCGCCGCGCGGGGTGCGATCCCCGTCGTGTTCGAGCAGGGTGCGCGGCCGTACGGAAAGATCGAAGACGGCCTACCCCGCTGGCACGAAAAGCTTCGTGACAAAGAGTACGCGAAAATCGACGCGAACCTCGGCAGCGACGCCGTGATTTTCGTTCCGAGGACGGAGGTAGGGGCGGTTCTTCGGTGGGACGAGCTCTACCGCGAGCTCGGGTTCAGCGCAGTCGTGCTTGCAAACGGCGCCTGGCGCGACCGCCCGCTGCCGGTCGAGGGAGCCGATGCGTATGAAGGGCGCGGGCTCGTGTACCAAAACGAGCTCGTCTATTGGTTCAACCACTACGACGACGAGGGCTACCAGGGGCCCGCCTTCGAGATTCCCGATGACACCATCGTCGTCGGAGGCGGACTCGCGTCCATCGACGTGGTGAAAATCGTCAACTTGGAGCTCTACGCGCGTGCGCTCAGAGCGCGCGGCATCGACGTCGACATGGTGGAGATGGAAATCAAGGGCATCCCGCGAACACTCGAAGCGGCCGGGGTAAGTGCCGAAGAGCTCGGGGTCGAGGGCTGCACGCTCTACTACCGGCGTCGCAAAGAAGACATGCCGCTGGCGAGCGCCGATGACCCGACTCCAGAACAGCTCGCCAAGCTGCAGAAGGCGCGGGTCAAGATCATGGACCGGGTCATCCGTAAGTACTTCGTTAAGTTCGAGGAGCTCTCGAGGCCCATCGAAACCATCGTTGAAGGCGACCGTCTGACGGGGATTCGGTTTCAGAAGACCGAGGTCGTCGACGGCAGAGTGCGCGGATTGGAAGGCAGCGACTTCGATGTGCACGCGTCCATGGTGATAAGCTCGATCGGCAGCATTCCCAAGCCCATCGAGGGAATTCCAACCAAGGGCGAGCTCTACCACTACGACAGCTGGGAGACAGGCGAGGTCCATGGCCTCCCCGGCGTCTTTGGCCTGGGCAACGTGCTGACGGGCAAGGGCAACATCAAGGACAGCCGAGCCAACGCGATCGAGATCATCGAGAAGGTGGTGGCGGCATACTTGGGCGTTGGCGATGAGCCGGAAGAAACTCCCGGACACGGCTTGGCCGAAGCGCGCAGGGTCGCGGAGCAGGCCGCGGACGGCGAAGCGATGCCGGTCGACGCCATGAAGGCCCTGTCGGCAACGATTCGAGGTCGGCACGAGGCGATCGGCTACCAAAACTTCGCCAGCTGGATCGAGTCACAGCACTGAGCGCGGCACACATGCCCCGTGGCGACGGAGTCCCTTTACGGGGTGGCACGAGCACAACCCCTGACGTAAGGTCCGCCCGGTGCAAGCCCGCCTCCAGCCCCTGTTCATCGTCCTGGCCCTCTGTCTCGTGGCTTCCTCCGCGGCGGCTCAGGAACGACGCGTTGCGCTTCGCTTTCAGGGTGGGGTCGAAGTTGGCGTGCCGGTCTTCTTCAACGTCGACCACGAAATCGTGAGGCCCGGCGCAAGCTTTCAGGGCTGGGCGGGCTTTGATATTGGCTGGGTGGTGTTTGACTTTGCCTTCGGCCTTCAGTGGACGCCCATCAACACGGCTAAGATACCGGGCGTGCTAAATCCAGCAGGGCTCGAACCGCTGGTGCGCTTGTCTTTCTCGCCCGGCGTTCGATTTCAAGTCCCGCTCTTCGATGCAGTCCTGCCGTATGTCACAGGCTCCTTCGACGCAAACCTGTGGAGCTTTGCCGCCCTCGGTAGAGGCTGTGGCTGGTACTACTGCCGCGAAGATAGCCGTGGGCAGTTTGCGCCCGGGTTCAGCGGCAAGGCAGGCCTGGGCATTCACCTCAAAGGCTCGATATACCTCGACGTCGGATTTCAGTACTCGATGAGCGGCACTCGTGATTTCTTCGAACGCCGGCAATGGTGGGCCGAGCCCTTCATCGGTTTCATTTATCGTGGCGACACGGACCGATTCGGCGGCACGGGCTACTAGTCACCACCACCACAGGACCAGCGCGAGGGTGATCGTCGCGAGGCCGATCGACTGGATGCGGTAGTCCCGATACCAGGCCTCCGCAGGCTCGACCGCCGCATCGCTCGCGCGCCACAGATGAGGCCCGACTTCAGCGGCTTCGGGCGCTGGCGTCAGAAGGCTGGCCCCGACGACCAGCCCGATGCCGAGGCCAAACATCAGCAGCGCGGCGTACAGATACTGAAGCTCGACTACGGACCATAGCTCGACCGAAATCCAAGCGAGAACCCCCAGAGGCACGCCGACGGCAAGGCCCGCAAGCGCGCCTGCGCCGTTGGCGCGGGGCCAGAAGAGGCCAAGCAGGAAGACCGCCACCACCGGCGGCGTGAGATACGACAGAATCGATTGCAGGTATTGCCAAAGCGTGGGGAAGCGCGAGATCTGCGGCGTCCAAACGACTGCGAAAACCATGAAGACCAGAATCGCGCCCCGGCCCCATCGGGCGAGCCGTTGGCTGTCCATGTCCGGACGCACGGTTCGCACGAAATCCATCGTAAACAACGTGGAAGCCGAGTGGAGGATCGCCTCGAGGCTGGAAAGCATGGCGGCGGCGAGCACCGCGAGCATGAAACCCCGCAAACCAATCGGAAGAAGGTCGAAGGCCAACATCGGGAACACCATGTCCGGATTGTCGAGGTTGGGGTACAGAACGGTGGCGAAGACACCGGGCAAAATCAGGATGAAGAGATTGGGAAGCTTCAGCAATCCGGCAAAGAGCGCACCCCAGCGCCCGTCGTCCAGCGATTGCGCACCAAGCGCGCGTTGAATGATGAACTGGTTGGTGCACCAGAAGTACATCCCAACGATGAACACCCCCGCAATCCCGGGCCAAGGCATGTTGGGGTCATCGGCGGGCTGCATGAGATTCAACGCGCCGGGCTTCGCGGCTTCGGCGACCGCGTCCCAGGACGGAACCGCTTGCCAAGCAAGGACCGAGATCACGATGCCACCGGCGAGGATCAAGAGCGCCTGCACGGCGTCATTGGCCACGACGGCTCCGAGGCCGCCAAACGTGATGTACACGCCGGCAGCGACCGCGGCTACCGTGATCGTGATCCAAATCGAAACGTCTGGAAGCAGCGTTTTGAGCACCATCGCGCCGGCGTAGAGCGAGCCGGGGGCGTCGACGAGCATACTCGTCAACAAGAGCATCGCCGAAAACGCGAGCCTTGGCGCACGCCCGAAGCGCTGTTCGAGGTACTGAGGGGCCGTGTAGATTCGAGCACGCAGGAATACCGGAAGGAAGAAGACTGCAAACAGGATGAGGAGCAGGGCCGGCATCCACTCGTAGTGAAAGACGCTGATGCCGTTTTGGTAGCCGGCACCTGGCAAGCCAACGAAGCTGCTGCCCCCCATGTTCGAGACGTAGAAGGAGAGCCCGATGATGGGCCAGCGGATCCGATGCCCGGCAAGAAAAAACCCTTCGGCGCCCTCCCCGCGCGTCTGTCTTGCGAAGAACCATCCGAAGGCAACTCGCGTGAGCACCACGTAACCAACGAGGATTGCCAAGTCCCAAGCGCTGACCTCTAGCTGAGGCATGGTGCAGGCCTTCCGTCAGCTCGCCACGGGGAGGAGCGCCCACAAGATTGTAGCCCCGACGGCGATGGCGAAGATTGAGCTCAGACGCATCGCGTTTGGAGAGAGCGCGGTCCACCAGTCGATGAGGCGCTTGAAGCGCTCGACGCCCAGGAAGGGGAGGACGACCGCAGCGACCAAGGCAAGGACGCCGAGCACCTGAAGAAGGAGCGGCGCGCGCGAGGCCGGCGCGGCGAACCAAAGCGCGAGCCCGAAGACCAGGCGAATCCCGGCCGCGATCCAGAGGCCGCTCTGCGAGCGAAAACGAGCCACGAAGTCGGCGAGGCGCGCGGGCACGAGAACGCCCCAAGCCCCCATCAAGAGGGTGAATACCCCGAGGAGGCCCGAAATTTCGATAGCGAACGGCACTTCAGGCGCGCTCCTGCTCGACTTCGTCCACGTCGGGGAGCGTATCAGAAGCCGGTTCGTAGAGGGGCAGCGCCTGTTCGATTTGGTCGGCTGCGCGGGCGACGGCGTGCATGGACAGTTCGAGGTCGGTGAGATGTATGTGGTCTACCATCGCGGTGTGGCGGACCACGTAGACATCGCCGTCCAGGCACAAGGAGCCGACCGCCAAGTTGAAGCTCTGTTGAAGCGCAGCCTCCGGATCCATCCGGTCGGCTCGGCAACACGCCGACGAGAAGTCGACCCAGGAGCGATCCATTGCTCGATAGTGAGACACGATCACGGCCTGAAGACGATTGTCGGGGTATGCAAACACCACCTTGAAGCTGTGGTCCTGCTCGTCGGCCAGCTTGTAGCTGGACCTCGCGTGATCCTTGATGTCGGTCCACGTCGGCACGGGCCGAAGCTTGTACCACATGAGCGCGAAAAAAACGTCTCGAATCTAGGTTTGGACGGCGTACACTTCCCGACATGTTCTCGCGGCTAGCTTCGTCATCGTGGCGGTCTTCGGTGTTGGCAGAGCTGCGAATTGGGCCGAAAGCGCTCAAAGAAACCGTGCCTTGGTTGCTCCGCACGCGACTGAGGCAAATCGACAGCCTCCTCGACGTGGCGCTGAAGAACGCTCGAGAGGCGCCGCATGACCTCGCCTATGAAATGGAGCACGAGCATCTAACCTGGTCCGAGCTCGCGAACACGACGTCGAGGGTCGCGCACGCAATGGCCGCTGCGGGAGTCAAACCCGGAGATGTCGTCGCTCTCCTGGCCGAGAACTCGCCTTTTTACATCGCCTCGGTGCTCGGTATTTCGCGCGTGGGTGCAACGGCGGCCTTGCTGAATACGAATTTGCGCGGGCGGCCTCTATCCCACGCCGTCGAGGTGTCGAAAGCAAACGTGGTTCTCGTGAGCCATAGCCTGGAGCCCGGGCTGCGCGAATGCGATGAGCTGTGTCAATCGCTCGATCGCATTCTCGTGTTCGATGGGAATCCTTACGCAGGCCTTCTTGGCGATACTCCAGCCGCGCCCTACC
>SHLP01000279.1 GCA_004283055.1 Deltaproteobacteria bacterium | reverse complement strand
GGCGACGGGGCGCCCGATCGCGAGCACGCCCGTCGCGAGCCGTTCTCCGATCGTATGTGGCGTCATTCCGAAGGGGTTGCGTCGCTCGGAGCGCTGACGGCTTGAGTCGCTCGACCGGTTCCGGGGCTCATGTTAGACCCGCGCCATGATCGTCGATGGGGTTTTGATTCTCGATTTTGGGTCGCAGTACACCCAGCTGATCGCTCGGCGAATCCGAGAGCAGCACGTGTATTGCGAGATCCAGCCCTGCACCTTTCCGCTCGCCGAGATTCGCGAGACCGGACCGAAAGCGATCATTTTGAGCGGGGGGCCGGCGAGCGTATTCGCCGAAGAGGCGCCGACCCTTGATCCGGGTGTCTTCGACCTCGGGGTCCCCGTCCTGGGCATCTGCTACGGGATGCAGCTGACCAGTCATCTGCTCGGCGGCCAGGTCGAACGCGCCGATGAGCGGGAGTACGGCCCGGCGCGCCTCGAAGTGCTCAAGCCCGAGGGGCTTCTTCATGGCTTTCAGGCCGGGTCGCACGTCGATGTCTGGATGAGTCACGGCGATCGCGTCGAGCGTCTTCCGACAGGGTTCGAGACCATTGCGCGCACCTCGAGCAGCCCGTTTGCGGCGGTCGCGAACCTGGAGCGGAACATCTTTGGTGTGCAGTTTCATCCGGAGGTGGCCCACACCCCGCGCGGGGTCGAGATGCTACGCGCGTTTTTGTTCGAGGTCGCAGGGTGCAAGCCCAACTGGACTCCGGGCTCCTTCGTAGAACAAAGCGTTGCGTCGATTCGCCGTCAGGTTGGTGATCGCGCGGCGGTCTGTGGGCTGTCTGGCGGCGTCGACTCCTCGGTCGCAGCGATGCTCGTCTCCAAAGCGATCGGTGACCGGCTCACTTGCATTTTCGTCGACAACGGCCTTCTCCGCAAAGACGAAGCCCAGAGCGTCGTGCACACCTATCGCGATCACTTTGGGCTCAAGCTGATTCACGTCGACGCGGCGGACGAGTTTCTCGACCAGCTTCACGGGGTGAGCGACCCCGAGAAGAAGCGAAAGATCATTGGCCGCGTGTTCATCGATGTCTTTCAGAGAGAAGCCGAGAAGCTCGATGACGTCGGCTACCTCGTCCAGGGCACGCTCTATCCGGACGTCATCGAAAGCCTTTCGTTCAAGGGGCCGAGCGCCGTCATCAAGAGCCACCACAACGTCGGGGGCTTGCCCGATACGCTACACCTCGAGCTCATCGAGCCGCTTCGCCTGCTGTTCAAAGACGAGGTTCGCGAGGTCGGCGAAGCGATGGGCATGCCGCACGACTTGCTCTGGCGTCACCCGTTCCCGGGCCCCGGCCTTGCGGTTCGATGTCCGGGCGCCATCGAGCGAGAGAAGCTCGACATCCTCCGAGAAGCGGACGCGATTTTCATGGAAGAGCTCCGAGCCTCGGATCTGTATGACAAGATCTGGCAGGCGTTCTGCGTGATCCTCCCCGTGCGCACAGTGGGCGTGATGGGCGACGAGCGGACCTACGACTATGTGGTGGCCATGCGTGCCGTCGATTCCAGAGACGGCATGACCGCCGACTGGTCGCGGATTCCGCACGAGGTCTTGGCCCGCGTCTCGACCCGCATCATCAACGAGGTTCGAGGCTGCAATCGCGTCTGCTACGACATCTCGTCCAAGCCCCCCTCGACGATCGAATGGGAGTGAGGGTCGCCGCGCTCGCGGTCGCGCTCTGTGCAGCGGCCTGCGCGAACAAAAACACAGTCGCTCCGGAGCCCGCGCGACTGCGCGTCATCAGCACGCCTCCAAACGCCTCCGTCTACATCGACGGCCACTACTTCGGTCGCGCCACCGTCCTCTCGCAGGAGCCCAAAGCGCTCGCCCCCGGCGCCCACCTCATGACCGTCCAAGCCGAAGACCACTTCCCCCACGACATGCAGCTCGACCTCCCACGCGGCACAACCACCATCACCATCCAGCTCCG
>SHLP01000179.1 GCA_004283055.1 Deltaproteobacteria bacterium | reverse complement strand
CAATATTCCTCACTGCTGCCTCCCGTAGGAGTCTGGCCCGTGTTCCAGTGCCAGTGTGGCTGATCATCCTCTCAGACCAGCTACCCGTCTTCGCCTTGGTAAGCCGTTACCTTACCAACAAGCTGATGGGACGCAGGCTCGTCCTCTGGTGGTGCTTTGAGGCACCTTTAACCACTTTCACCGTAGTGAGCGTGGTCTTACGCGGTATTAGCATTCCTTTCGGAGTGTTGTCCCCCGCCAGAGGGTGGATTACCTACGCGTTCCTCACCCGTGCGCCACTGTACTCACCCGAAGGCTTTCTCGTTCGACTTGCATGTGTTAGGCCCGCCGCTAACGTTCGCTCTGAGCCAGGATCAAACTCTCCAGTTGAACTGTTGAGCTGGTTATCCTGTTCTCCCAAACCACCCCAATCTCCAATTGGGGCGAGGCCTCCGAATCGCTCGCGCGATTCACCTCACCGCCTCTTGCGAGACGAGCGGGCTGGGAACTAGAGCATCACATTTGATTATTGCGTGTTGCTCTCGGATTGCGGTCATTTCGACCGCCTCTTGAATTGACCCTAGCCGTGCGTTTTGTTGCACGACTCGGGACCCGAGTACGTAACTATTGATTCCGATTCAGTTTTCAAAGATCGATCGGCGGAATGCCCGCAGACCCCCCTGCAAAGGGACGCCGAAGTTAGCGCGGAACGGGGGTCGGTCAAGCAGGAATGTCCACTTTCGTGCTCGCTTGCTAAATATCTGAAACCACTCCGGTTTTGCCGCGTCCATGCGGCGGTTTTTTCAGATCCGACCCGGGTATCTGATCAAAGAGGATTTCGATCCCCATCGATCGCGACCAGGAGATGCCCGTCGACGTCGTCGGTGGCGGGGTCGGCGATCCAGGGGCTGAGGCATTCACGGTCGAGCACGCAGGGGTCGGTGAGCGTTTCCAAGAACCTGACGATGTCTTCGACGTCTTGCTCGCCCAACTCGATCGGAGCTCGGAAGGAGCCGATCCCTCTGCCCGAAACTTCGAGGAAGTCGAGCATCTCCTGCGTGTTGCGATCGAAGTCATCGGATGCAGCGAGCGGGATCAAAGATGGGTCGAAGGCGTCGATGGCGGCCCGCGGATTCAAGTGGTGGCGGACGACATCGGAGAGATTGTCGTAGGCGCCCGCGTGCGTGTACGGGCCCGTCGCCGAAACGTTCAAGAGCGAGGGCGTGCGGAAGGAAAAACGGTAGTTGCGATCGTCGTTTTCACGTTCGCGCCCGTGGTCGTTCGTGCCCAAGAAGCCATCGCCCTTGCCGCGACCGAGCTGCGGCGCGCAGATTGAATGAAAACCTTCGTCGGTGAAGAAATCGCCTGCATGACAAGTCGCACAGCCTGCGCCGCCCTCTGCGCGCGATCGAAAAAACAGCAGCGCGCCGCGCTTTTCCGGCTCGGCGATCGCCGCGCGGTCTCCTTCGACGTAGGCACGCCAGGGCGTGTCCGTGAAGACCTGCGAATCTTCATACGCTGCGATCGCTTCTGCAATCCGCGCGTAGCTGATCTCCGACGACCCGAACGCTGCTTGGAACTCCGCGCCCCAGCGTCCGTCGTCTCGAAGCCGTTGATCTAGCGCGGTGCGAAGGTCGGCGTTGGTTCCGTCGAGGACGAACTCGAAGCCGCGCATCTCGTCGGCCGAGGTCACTGGAAAACGCGCCTGCGCCGCCGTGAGGCTATCGCCTGCATCGGGGTCGGACGTTCCGAAGTCAGTGTCCGGCGTTCGGATGCCGACGTCGTCGATGTTCTCCACGCGTGAATCCCAAAACAAGCCCTTTTCCCAAAGCGCGATGTTGAAGGTCGTCGGCGCGTTTCGGGGAACGGTCAGGTCGCCGTCTGGATGGCTGCGGCCGGGCCCAATCAGGTCAGGGTCATCGGCGCCAACGCCAATGGACAGGGGCAGGCCGTCTCCGCCGCCGAGCGTCGGGTGATGGCAGCTGACGCAGGCGGAGTCTCGATCGCCGCCGAGGCTCTTGCTGAAAAAGAGCTTGCGCCCCAGCTGCGCCAAAGGTTCATCGATGCTTGGAAGCTCGCGACCCATGGCAGGATCGCCGCGCAGGCCGTGCCGTTGAATCAAGCTTCGGAGGGCGATATCGGTTTCGCTCCCCGGATCCTGCGACGAGCCGCCGCATGCTCCCAACCCAATCACAGCGATGCCTAAAATAAAACAAGTCTTCATCACGCTCCTCACCAGTCCACCTATGCGAAGGTCATCCGGGCTTCATATCACGCCGTGCGGCACAAAGGATCAGCAAGGATCCAAAGCGGCCAATCGCCCTCGAAGAACCCGACGACGGAGAGGGGATGCTCACGTGAGTCTCAATTTTGACAATTTATTGTCAGTTTGATATCTTACTTGTCATGAAGACTCTGGACCTCTTTTCGGAAGCCCAAATGCTCTGCCAGGTACTGAGGCGTTGGGGCGACGTCGTGCATGAGGGGTTCGGCCTGACGGCTTCAGCGCGGGGGGTCCTCGAGGCCCTCCTTCTGGGAGGGCCAGCGACCGTTCCCCGGATCGCGCGGGAGCGGGGGACATCGCGTCAACACGTCCAGCAACTCGTGGATCTGCTCCTCGAACGCGACCTCGTCGAGCGACGCGGCAACCCCCACCACAAGCGCTCTTCGCTGATCGCGCTGACGGACAAGGGAAGGGCGCGGGTCGAGAACATGCGCGCCGCAGAGCGTAACGCGATCGGAGGGATTCAAGCCGGCGTTTCAGACCGCGCCACCGAGGAGGCTCGGCTGGTCGTCGCGGCCTGGCGTACAGCGCTTCAGCGCGATACCGAGCAAAGGACCGCGCGCTTGTAGCAACGGCGACTTGATCGTAAGTCGTTTTGCATGGCGCTGATCTACTACGCCATCCCCTTCTTCCTGGTGACTTTGGGCATCGAGCGCTGGCTCGTCCATCGAAAGGACCAACGAGACGGGACCGAGGTGAAGCTAGCCGGATTCACGACGAAGGACTCGTTCGCGAGCCTTTCGATGGGCGTTGGTTTTCTGCTCATCGATACGACCCTCAAGCTACTGCCGTTTGCAGGACTCGCCTGGTTCTACCAGTTTCGCTTGTTCGACATCCCCGTGGTCTGGTGGTCTTGGATCCTCCTGCTCTTCGCGGAAGACTTTTGTTATTACTGGTTTCACCGGCTTCATCATGAAGTGCGCGCGCTTTGGGCTGCGCACGAGAACCATCATTCGAGCACGCACTACAACCTGACGACCGCGCTTCGGCAGTCCTGGACGACCCCGTTCACGGGATTTCTTTTCTGGGTGCCACTTCCTTTGCTCGGTTTTCCGATCGAGATGATCCTCATCCAAAAGTCGGTCAGCTTGCTGTACCAATACTGGCTGCACACCGAGCTCATCGACCGGCTCGGCTGGTTTGGCGTCGTGTTCAACACCCCTTCACATCACCGCGTTCATCACGGACGCAACCCGATCTACCTCGACCGCAACCACGCCGGCATCTTCATCATCTGGGACAAGATCTTCGGCACCTTCGAGCCCGAAGGAGAGCCGGTCGACTATGGTCTCACCAAGAACATCCATACGTACAACCCCGTCCGGATCGCGTTTCACGAATGGAGCGCGATGCTCCGGGACGCATGGACCGCGAAGAGCTGGCGCGGTCGATTGGGATATCTCGTGATGCCGCCCGGCTGGACGGAGGATGGTGCGGGCAAGACCGCGCCCGATCTGCGTCGGGACTACGTCGCGGCGCAGTCACTGGACCGCGGAGCTATGGGAAGCTGACGGTTTGCTCCGCATTGGCAGCGGCCTCTGCGATGTCGAAGACCAGGGGCATCGGTTCGTTGGCGAGGTACGGGAACAAGAGGTCCTCGTAGAACGGTGAGTCGATGTCGCTCGACTGACCGCCCGGAAGTTGAATCCTGCAAGTCGGGCCATCTGGGGAAGCCTCGCACACGAAACGCGTAGAGGGGCCGGCCGTTTGTACGAAGTCTGTCGTCCCCGGATTCGCGACGTCGACCGTGAAGAGACCCCCGTCGTTTGCGAAGAGCGGCTGGTTGGGGGTTGGGTTGTCGTACGCGAAAATGCCGAATGTGGAGAGGTCGGAGCTGAGCTGAAGGCCGTGAAGGCGACCCCAGGCCCACTGCGTTTCGTCGGCGCCGAGCTCGGAAACCAGAAAATTTCCAACCGTGTCCAGCGCCGCGGACATGACTTCGAACTTGGTCTCTAATTCGGGCGTCGCCGGGTCGTCCCAATACACGTCGCCTGCGACGAGCTCGGACGGATCGACGATCGAGTAGTACACCGCGATGCTCGGTTTGCGGCCTGTCGGTGCGGACTCGTTGAGCTCGATCAGAAAGCGAAGCTCGTTGAGGAGGGCATGAAACGCCATGCAGCCGGAGGCCTCGGTGAGCTCGTTCTGATCGCTGACGAGAGGGGACAGGTCGGAATTGGTTCCATCGAGACCGGTTGGGCAAGTGAAGTTCCAATCCTGGAGCGCGTTGATCACCTTGCGGCCCTCGACCGTCGGCATCGTGAGGGGGTCATTCGCGATCGCAATCATGCCGGGCACCATTCGTTCGCCCATGAGCGAATAGACATCGCTGATGATCGCGTCCATCGTTTCGCGGCTGTGCTGGTCGCCGATGCCTTCGATCAGGTTCGTAATCTGCGAGTGCCTGAAGCCCGCGGCGGAGTCGACCTGGTACGGGGCGATGGGGTCGCCGTTGGGCAAGGTAGTGGGGTCACCATCGAAGAGCGCGCCGGTCATGTCGTTGTTTGCGGTCGCGATATACCCAGAAGCGGGATTGAGGGCTTGAGGAAGCTCTTCGATGGCGAAGTATTCCTCCCACTCGTACGCACCCGTTCCGTCGAGTGGAAGCCAGGGAGGCGCGTCTCCGTCTAGGTTGGTTGCCCAGGTCCGCTTTGGGAGCCGATTGTAGGGAAACCAGCCGATGTTGTTGTCGGGGTCGATGACGACGACGTTCTGGCCGATGGTTGTGATGTTCTCGAGAGCAAGTCGCGCCTCTTCCATCGTCGTTGCCTGTGCGAGCTCGGTGAGGAAGTTGATGTCCGTGTCAATGTCGTTCCCAGTCCAACGGAGCGTGACGGCAGTGTCGTTCACTCCGTCGATCTCGCGCACGGCGCCGTGGTGAGGGACGAAAAGCAGCTCGTTTTCCTGACTGGTCCCATCGCTGAAATTGATCGTGAACGGTCTCCGAATGAAAGGAACCTCTTCACCTTTGAACATCACGCCGGTGGGATTTCCGCCAGCGTCTTTGACCAGCGTCTCGATATAGACGTCGCTGAAGTCCATGACCGTAGTCGTCAGACCCCAGGCGATGCTCTCGTTCTGCCCGACGATGACCCAGGGCAGACCTGCGAAGGTCGCTCCTGCCGTGTGAATCGCGCCGCTGCCGTTCGTGGTCGCATCCAGATGGGCCAGGTACCAGGTCGCCGGCTGCGTCATGCCGAGGTGCGGGTCGTTCGAGAGCAAGGCGTTCCCGTTCACCGTGAGCGAGGGCCCGACGACCCAGTTGTTCGAGCCGATTTCCTCTCCGACGAGGCCGGGCCCGAGGATCATGCGGCGCAGATCCAAAGTTCGCTCCAGCTTCTGGGCAAGGCGCTCGATGACGGGCGCGACCTTGCGCCGATTCTGGACGGCGGCTTGGTCGCCCGAGCCGGTGGCGGCCTTGATCGAGCCCGACGGCGGCGCAGGCGGAGTCCAGTCGAGCGGAAGAATCGCGGACTGCTCGAGCGGACGCCGGCTCCAGAGGTCGGAAAACTTGGCGTCGTCGTCGATGGCGAGGCGCGCCGCGCCGGCGTTGACCTGCTCAGACTCGTCGTTGGTGAGATTTTCCACCAGAGCGAGCACCGCGGCCACACTATCCTGCGGCCTCCACGAGGGAACGCCGTCAGGCGTGTATTCGAGTGCGCGCGCGGTGAACTCGCGGGGGAACGTCGCGCCATTGTCGCCATTCTTCAGATCAGAGATCCATTGGTTCACACCAACCGCGTACGCGTCGAGCAGCGCTTTGGTTTTGGGTGAGCTCTGCTCATAAAGGAAGTCCTCTGCAGGCTGACCGGTCCGCGTCGAGAAAAGAGCGCGGAGGTCTGCGAAATCATCGGCCAACAATCCTGCGAGGCTGGCTGGCAAGATATCGGCCAAGCGCCCGGTAGAGAATCGGCGCCGGATGTCCATCTGAACGAAGCGATCGAACGCGTGGTAGTAGCCAAGCGCCATCGCGCAGTCTTCGTCGGTCGCGCAGTCCGCGTTGAAGATGCGATGCTCGTCGAAGTAGACGGTGGCGTCGGGGGGCCATTCGACGACGCCGGTGCCGCCTCCGGTGCCGCTGCTGTCGCTGCTGCTGCAGCCGACGAAAAATAGACCAACTACCAAGAAACAAAGAGAGAATCGTCGCGTCACGGGCTACCTCGCTGAAACAAGAAGGGCCGTGACCATAACCCGTGCCGCTCCGATTCCAAAACCCGGAGAGACTCGATAAGTAAAACGCCGGGTGGATTCGCTGATCCACCCGGCGTGTAGCAAGCAAGCCTCAGCCGCTAGTCGCGCCGATAGCGGCGAATCCCCAAGCCAAAACCAAGCATCAGTAGAACGAGGCCACCGATCGGTCCGCCTTGCCCAGGCGC
>SHLP01000278.1 GCA_004283055.1 Deltaproteobacteria bacterium | reverse complement strand
CCGCAAACTCGATCGAGATAGCCATCGATTCCTCCTAAAAAACTTCTCTGAACCACGCACCGATCTTTCGACCGAATCCGCGGCTCGTAGTCACTTCCACCGATCGTTCGGGTGCCGAGGCTCCCGCCAGTTGATCCGCGCCGTGCTTCACCAGCCCTACCCCGGTTGCATAGGACGGGCTCTTCACGACATCGATCAGGCCTCCGATGCCCGTGGGCGCCCCACGGCGCACCGGCAAACCAAGGACTTCCTCGGCCAACTCTGGCAGGCCATCGAGCAGCGTCGTGCCACCGGTCACGATCGCTCCAGACGCCAGCATGTCCATGTAGCCAGTCTCGGCGATGACGTGGCGGCATGCGGCGAAGATCTCTTCCACACGCGGTTCGATGATGTCGCAAAGGACGCGCCGTGGAAGCGAGCGCGAAGGCCTGCCGCCAACCGATGGCACTTCGATGGTCTCGTCGTCTTCCACCATCCTCGAGGCAGCGCAGCCGTATTTGATCTTGATGCGCTCGGCCTCGGCCATCGGAGTACGCAACCCGGTGGCGATGTCGTTGGTGAGGTTGATGCCGCCGATGGGAATCGAGCTGGTGTGCACGACGGCGCCGTCGACGTAGATGATGATGTCCGAAGTGCCGCCGCCGATGTCGATGAGGACTCCGCCAATTTCACGCTCGTCGCCGCTGAGCACGGCGTGCGCACTCGCAAGCGGCTGCAGGACGACCTCTTCGACGAACAAGCCGCAGCGCTCGGCGCACTTGATGACGTTCGCTACGCAGGTGGACGCGGCGGTGACCATGTGGACGCGTGCCTCCAGTCGAACGCCTGCCATCCCGATCGGCTCTTTGATTCCATCTTGATCGTCGACGATGTACTCTTGAGGGAGGACGTGAAGCACTTGGCGGTCGCCCGGGAGCGGTACGGCCTTGGCCTGCTCGAGGACGCGCGTCACGTCTTCGGCTGCGACCTCACGGTTGGCGATCGCAGCAACGCCGTCCTGGTTCATGCCGCGAACGTGACTTCCTGCGATTCCGGCGTACACGGTGTTGATCTCGACGCCGGCCATCGTCTCGGCTTGCTCGACCGCCGCGCGAATCGCTTGCACGGTCGACTCGATGTTGACGACGACACCCTTCTTCAAGCCCTTTGAAGGAACGGAGCCTATCCCGATGATGTCTAGGCCTTCTTCCGATTGCTCCGCGACGATCGCGCAGACCTTCGTCGTTCCCAGATCCAAACCAGCAATGATCTCGTTTTCCGCCATCCCTCGCCTCTCACTGACCCATACCGAAACGCGATTTAGCGGGACAACTTTTGTGCAGAAAAAAATGGGGCGAAACGCCCTTTTCTACCGAGCGAAATTAACCCTTTGCAAAAGGGGACGGTCCCCTTTTTCGTCAGGGCAGTCGGACGGTGACGCGCTCCGGACTTCGAACGTTGTCGAGGTATACGTAGGAAGGGCGCGTATTCTCCTTGGTAAGCCGCTCGAGGACCTGGCGGAGCCGTCGTAGCTTCTGTCGGTGCTGCCCGTTTCCGAGGCGGACGTTCATGCCATCGTCGCCAATGAAGAGCTCGATTCCGTTGGCGCCTTCGAAATGAATTTCCGAAACGGGCTCCCGTTTGGAGAGACCCGCGCCTTCATAGTCATGAAGGAGCGCCATCGAGCGAAGCAGGATCGCCTTGCGATACTCGAAGTCGTCGTAGAAGCGCTCGGATGCAATTCCGGTAATGACGGGCAGGTCGACGGGGTCGTCGACCCCTAGCCGCTTGAAGACGGCGCCCTGCTCGCTCACCAGGTAGAGCTGATCGAGCGCGACGAGGGCGACTGGCTTTCGTTCCACGATTTCGATTCGAACCCGCCCAGGGAGCTTGCGAATGACCTTCGCTTCCGCGATCCATGGATGTTGAAGCAAGTGATTACGAGCATTTTCAGCTGAAATCTCGAACACGTTGGAGCCAATTTGGAGCCGTGGGG
>SHLP01000055.1 GCA_004283055.1 Deltaproteobacteria bacterium | reverse complement strand
AGCTCACTTGCCCCTCACTCCTGCTTGAATCGACAGGATGCAGCCGACGACGCCCCTGGTAGGCCCGAACTCGATGTGTCGCTTCTTCTTCGGGAAGTTGTACCCGAGGCCGCCGCCCTTGATGCCGTAAGAGGGCGCGCCGTACTTCGCTTTGAGGTGCTCGCCGATCTCCGCGCATGGCTTACTCGACTCTTCCGTGGTCAGGGTCAGCGAGAAGTAGTGCGCGCGGTCGTCGGGCCCAAAGGACGCGCTATCGTAGTAAAACGAGTCCTTCTTTGGGCACGCGACCATCGTGTCGCCTTTGCGCGTGCAACGGGCACCGCGTTTTGCGAGGGCAGAGGTGAAATCCGCGCGTGTGTACCTTCCGACCGCGAGATCGTAGTGGTCGAGCCACTCGGCCACGGTCTGCGACCAATTGGTCTCGCCTGCGCTGGCCGGTGACGCGAGTGCGATGATCGCAAGCAGTACCGCTGCTCTCATCTGCGCCTCTCGAGATCCAGTTCCTTCGCAGTCGGTTTCCACTCTTCCGCCATCCCGTGCCTCCTAGAAAATCGGTTCTTGGCGCCCGACGATATCAGAATGGGTCATCGGCGAGTAGAACGGCTAGCGAGGGCGGGCAAAACAGCGGAGGCGCTGGGAATCGAACTCTGCTGAGAGCGATAGGCTAAAACTGCGCGCTTTGATGAGGGTTAGGCTGTGGGACCTGGTTGGCCGGCGGCCAAATCGGGTTCGGTGTGGGCCGGGTGCGCTACCTCGAAGTCCACTGCGATCGGGGTGCCATTGCGAAGCGTGTCGAGGGTGACGCAGAGCTTCTCGGTCTGTCGGACGAGCATCGCACCGACCTGAGGGTCCACCCCGGGATCGAGCTCCAGTGCGAGCCGGCACTGCATCTGACGAAACCCTGGACGAACCGAACGGCTCATGGCGAGACAACCTCGGACGTCCGCGTCGCCGTTAACCTCGACTTCGAGTCGTTCGATACGCACGCCGAGTCGATCGGCGATCATCCGCACGGTGCTGTCCATGCAGGCCGCAAGCGCCGCGCAGAGCAGATGTCCCGGATTGGGGAGGTCGTCGAAGCCTCCAACCGTGTCATCGATACCGTAATCCCAGGCGACATCTGGGAATCCAGTCGGAAAGACCGTGCCGTGGACGGCATCGGTCGTGCCCGAATAGCGCGTGCGGACTTCCTTATAGGAGAGCGCCTTGGCAGGATCCGCGCGATACAGCGGGCCGAGGGGGGCTTGCCGGCGGGCGACGAGGGAATTCGGGTTCTTCATGGGGTGATCCTCCTAGTGCGCACGGTCGTGCGCATTAAGTAGACCGTACGACCGTGCGTGCTAAGAGTCAAGAAAGAAAATGACCTCATCCAAACGCATCCGAATCGATGGCGAGAAGTCCCGGGAACGCGCGCTCGAGGAAGCGATACGACTGGCGGCGATCGAAGGGCTCGAGCGGCTCTCGCTATCGCGCCTCGCCGAAGCCGCGGGGCTCAGCAAGAGCGGGCTCTTCGGGCTCTTCGGCTCCAAAGAAGAGCTGCAGTTCGCGATTATCGAAAAAGCGCGGGAGGTCTTCATGCACGAAGTGGTGATGCCGGCGCTCGCCGCGCCTGAAGGCGCACCGAGACTGCGCGCGCTCTGCGAGGGCTACCTCGATCACATCGCGCTTCGAGAGTGGCCGAGCGGATGCTTCTTTGCCTCGGTGGCGTCCGAAGTCGGCGGACGCCCCGGACCGATCCGCGATCGCGTGGCGATGGAGCAGAAGCAGTGGGCATCATTGCTCAGGCAGAGCGCGACACGCGCGGCGGAGCTCGGGCAGCTTCGTTCGGAGGACCCACCCGAGCAACTCGCCTTCGAGCTCGGTGCAATGCTCACCGGCGCCGACATCGCGTACTTGCTCCATCACGACCCCGAAATCCTGGAGCGGGTACGCTCCGCCCTCCAAACGCGTCTCGGAGAGTGGGGCAGCGCGGAGATGCGGTAGAAGCTCACGCCGACGACGCTCTCTTAGCCCGCTCAAATGGGCTTGTCTTGTTTGGTGGAGGCGGTGGGAATCGAACCCGAGCTCACGAAGGAAAGGGCGGACGTGGGAGAGACGCCCACCGCCGAGACCCTTGGCACGCTCGCGCGAGCGGTCTTGTCCAGATCTCGTCATGTAGAGTCGCGACAGCTGGCGCGCGCCGTCCTGCGTCTACTGGCAGGTTCCAAGAAGCAACCGACTGGAAAAGCTGCGCGGGGACCTCGAGGGACTTCATTCGATCCGCGTCAACGACCAGTATCGGGTCGTATTCGCATTCCGAGATGGGGACGCGCATGACGTCCAGGTCCTCGACGATCACTAGGAAGAAGCAATGATTCCAAAGCACCGACCCCCAACCGCTCCCGGCGAGATGCTGCTCGAAGAGTTTCTCGTGCCGATGGAAATGACGCAGCGCGCGCTAGCCGAAGAGCTCGGCCTGAGCGTCCAAAGCGTCAACTTCATCATCAAAGGCAAGAGGGGAATCACGGCAGAAACCGCGGTTCGTCTTTCACGGGTGTTCAAGAACTCACCTCAGTTCTGGCTTGGTCTGCAAATGGACTGGGACCTCTGGCACGCCGAACGCGACCTCGCTGAGGCAGGGTGACGGGCAGAGTTCGAACCCTATCGTCGGCGATACGCTAACGCTACGCGGACATTCGGTTTTCCCGCGTATCGCCGTCAAAGGCATGCAACCCGGCCTCTTACTCACGTACCCTGCAGTATCCTGGAATCCCCCAGCGTGCCCCACGCTCTGGTCAGTATGTGGTCACTCGGTCCAGCTCGAGTGTCAGGTTGGCGCGCGATTCGGGGCGTGCGTCGGAGCGGAGACGGGCCTTGAATACAATGCTAGAATGTAGCCTGTGAAAGATCAGCACATCCGGGAGTACGCTGAGAGAGATTGGGCCAAGGTAGCCGAATCCGATCGGGAGCACTGGGTGCTACGCTTTCGGGCCGAGGGGCCGAGCGCCACCGTCGCGGCAAGTCATGCCCTGTTCGAGCATGCTCGGAGTGCGCGAAGAGGTTTTCCCGGCTCGCGCTACGCGATGGCCGACTTGAGCTTTCAGGTGCGACTCAAGCAACTCTTGGATCGGGCGGCGCATGCCTTCGCCGTTCGCTGAGGTCTTGAGCTCACTCCGAGGTACGTTCGAACCGCTAGAGTTGAACTGGTACGTCTTTGGCGCCCAGGCCGCGCTCGTTCATGGCGCAGTGAGAATGACCGCAGACGTCGATGTGACCGTTTTCCCGGGCGACCTCACCATGGAAGCGCTGGTGGAAGCCCTCGAAGCGAACGGTTTCGACCTGCGCGGGGTTGAGACTGACTTCGTCCGAGAGACTCGGGTTCTTCCGCTCGTTCATCTCGAAACGGGCATCAACGCCGACGTCGTGATCGGCGGCCCTGGTATTGAAGAGTCGTTTCGATCTCGGGCGGAGCTCGCAGACCTCGGCGGAACAATCGTTCCTGTCGCAGCGGCAGAAGACGTCGTTGCGATGAAGATTCTAGGCGGGCGTTCGAAGGATCGGGAGGATGTCGTCGCGATCATTGCGGCTCAGGGGCCGTCCCTGAATTACAGTCGCATCCGCTCGACACTAGAGCTCCTCGAGAAGGCACTCGATCGAAGCGATTTGGTCGTGGAGCTGGAGCGAGCGCGGGCCGAGGCGACTCGCTAGAGACCGTATGCATCGATAGCGGCCGGCGGAAGGGTCTCGACGCCGAGGCCCGGCTAAACCCCAGTCAATCCCCGAGAGTGCAGGGAAGATGAGGGCGAATCAGGGGACGACGCCTACTTGCGAATGCTCACCGTGACCGACTTGACCTGGCCGGTAAACTCCGAATCCTGGATGCTCTTGAAGACGGGCACGACTTCGGTTCCGTCGTCCCTGCCCACATCCGCGGTCTCATCCGCAGAGAAGACGTTTGGCTCGGTCTTTTCGATACGGCCTTCCGCGACCTTCCTGTCGTTCACGAAGATCGTCGCGACGCCGCCCTTGCCGAAACCGTCGCCGTCGTACTCGAAGTCGAGCTTGATGGTCGCGTCCTTCCCCTGCACCGGCTTCGGAGCCTGGACCGTGTACGACTCGAGACCGAACCAGTTGTACGTGTAGCTTGGCCGGCCCTTGTCCATGTAGAGCGCCCAGCCGCCGAACTTGCCGCCCTGGGCGAGGATCACACCGCGATCTTTGCCGGAAAGCGCGACGTCGGCCTCGATCGTCAGCGACGTGTTCTTCACGTTGAGGAACGCGTTCTCCGTGAGGCCTTCCATCCCCTCGAAAAGGGTGAGCGACGTCCGGTTGCCCATCAGGTCTGGTCGGCCGGCGCGTGCCGCGTTGAAGCGCGCGTAGGTTCGGTCGTCGATTGGGTAGACGCTATTTGCAATGGCTTCTTGATCGAAGAGCGCCTGCATCTCTTTGAGCTTCTCCGGGTTCTCCTTCGACAAGTCGTTGAAGAGGCTGAAGTCCGCGCGCGTGTCGTAGAGCTCCCAGACGTCTTCTTGGAGCGGATGGAAGGGCTCGTCCCCTCGCCACGGAGCCTTGTGAATGACCCGGGCCAACCAGCCGTCGTGGTAGATCCCGCGGTTGCCAAACATCTCGAAGTACTGGGTCTTGTGCCGGTCTTCGGCGTCCGCGTCGTCGAGGCAGTAGAGCATGCTGACGCCGTCCATCGGCCGCTGCTCGACTCCGTTGATGACCTTGGGCGTCGGCAGCTTGGCGGCCTCGAGGATGGTCGGCGCGACGTCGTTCACGTGGTGCCACTGCGAGCGAATCTCGCCCCTGGACTTGAAGCCCTTCGGCCAGTGCAAGACCATGCCGTTGCGGGTCCCGCCGTAGTCACTGGCGACCTGCTTCGTGTACATGAAGGGCGAGTCGGTCGCGACGGCCCAGCCCGCGGCCATGTGCGGGAACGAGTCCGGTCCACCCCAGTCATCGGCCCGTGCGAGCATGCTGTCGATCGTCTCCACGTCGAAGATGCCGTTGAGGTGCACCAGCTCGTTGAAGGTTCCGGTGAGCCCACCCTCGGCGCTCGAGCCGTTGTCGCCCATGATGTAGACGAACAAGGTGTTGTCGAGCTCGCCAATGTCGTCCATCGCGTCGACGAGTCGGCCGACCTCATGGTCGGTCTGCTCGGTGAACGCGGCGAATACCTCCATCTGAAGAGCGAAGAGCTTCTTCTCCTTGGCCGAGAGGTCGTCCCAAGTCTGGATGTCCGGCGGGAGAGGCGTCAGCTTGGTGTCCTTGGGCACGAGCCCCATGGCCTTTTGCCTCTCGAGCGTCGCTTCACGCAGCTTGTCCCAGCCCTCGTCGAACTTGCCCTTGTGCTTCTTGATCCACTCCTTGCCGACGTGGTGTGGCGCGTGCACGGCACCCGTCGCGAAGTACACCATGAACGGCTTGTCCGGAGTCAGTGCCTGCTGAGACCTCACCCAGTTGATCGCCTGGTCGGTCATGTCCGTGGTGAAGTGATAGCCCTCGGTCTTCGGCGTCGGAATCTTCGTGACGCCGTCGAAGATCGCCGGGTCCCATTGATTCGTCTCGCCACCGATGAAGCCGTAGAATTTGTCGAAGCCTTGATGGGTCGGCCATCGATCGTAGGGCCCGGAGACCGAGACCTCCCAGGGCGCCGTTTCGTGCCACTTGCCGAAGGCTCCGGTGCTGTAGCCGTTCTGTCGGAGGATCTCGGCTACTGGCACCACGTCGGGTGGGATCTGACCCTGGTTACCCGGGAAGCCCGTGGCGATTTCCATCACCGAGCCGACATTGGTGGCGTGGTGATTGCGACCCGACTTCAGCGAGGCTCGTGTCGGTGAACAGAGCGCGGTCGTGTGGAACTGATTGAAGCGGAGTCCCTCCTCGGCCAGCCGAGTCAGGGTAGGGGTCTCGATGACGCCCCCAAAGGTTTCGCTAGCGCCGAAGCCGATGTCGTCGATCAGCACGATCACGACGTTGGGCGCTGCCTCGGGTGCGTCCACGACAAAGGGCGGCGGAGCCTTCGCCTTCCTCGCATCGAGCTCGGTGATCGGCGTGTATTTGGGTGGGACGATCGGCAGGATCGTTCGATCGAATTCACGGTCAGCTTCTTCGAGCTCGGGCGCCGCCTCCTTGGAAGCCTCTTTCGGCTGACAACCCAATGCCAGGGTGCCGCCTAGCACGGCCGCGATCCACAATGTCCTGCTCTGCTTCATGTCGTTCTTCTCCATATCGCATTCACGAACGTGGTCGCGGCCTAGCCTGGATTGCCGCCGGTGTCATTCCGTGGACCGCTGATCGCGTGGCGCCACATGCTCGGGCTCGTTCACCTCGGGCCAGCGGATCACGCCCTCGCCCCCGAGTCTCGAACGGTTTCGCGGACGGGTATCGATACGAACACTCCGAAGAACACCAGCGAAACGCGTTAGTGGACATCTTTATGACACTGTCACAAATCCCCGGCGTGAACCTGGAGCTCGCCGAGGTCTTCGCGATGCTTGCGGTAGTTGACTCGCTCCGACGAAGAGGCGGACACTTTCCTCTGGGAGCTCCGCGGCAAGGCTCAGTGTCTGGCGCACTCAGCTTTGCCGAGCGAGCTCGCCCTCGGCGGGGCGGGGCGAGTTAATCGCTGCTTAGTGGGCTGTCGCAGTCGTGAACACGGATCATGCAAATATCTGCGAACGCAGCAGGGAAGAACGATCTCAAAGATGGATGTCGCCGTAGAAGCGAATCGATGCGATCTTTCCATTCTTCCAGCGTTCGACGACGGTCTGATGGATGTCGACTTTGGGCCGGTTCGCATGCTCCCAGTGCATTTCACACTCGTAGAACACGACCCCGCTTCCATCTCCTTGGTCGTCAACCGCGGTGGCGTGCACCTTGATCCCGTGAAACGCGGTGACGCCTTCGACGTACTTCTGTTCTGCCGCCGCGATTGCGTCACGGCCTGTAGCGGGAGGGTCGTCATTGCTCTGTACGACGATGTCTTCGGCATAGAATTTCTCGATTGGACCAACGAAGTCCCCCTGCTCGAGCGCATCGATGATCTGACGATGAAGCTCTCTGATACTCATTCCTCTTCCTCCATGTTTCTGAATCGCAACGACGTTCCCTACGCTCGATGTATGGAAACGTTACTCCAAGAGAGCGGCAGCCCACCTAGGAGCGATGGAAAGCGTGTTTTTTTCTCGACGACGACTGGTGCCCATTTCGTCCTTCGGGCATACGCTCTATCATGGCGCGATGAACGCGGAGTTACGCACCCACCCTGCGCTCGGTCGACCGATGGTGGGCCACCTGTGGCGGCGCTGTCGGCTATTTCGCGACGCGTTGGTGAGTTTGTACGCGGCCGTAGCCCTCTTTGCCGTCGCGAGCTTGGCCGGGGGGACAACGCAAGCACTCGGTGGAGACGGACACTGGATCACAATCTCACTGACCGGCCTCGGCATCGTGGTGATACTGTCCGGCGTCGTTCAGTTGATCCGCGAATCGAGACTTCTCCTCGACGTATTCGAAGCACACATCGAGGAGTTGGAGCGCCGGTGAGCACTCGCCAGATCGAGCTATTTGCCGATGTGCGAGTCCAGCGAGCTGTAGCTGTACGTTCCCACTGATGGACACCGCAACTCAGTGGCGCAGAGTACCGAAGGTGCTCAAGCAGAGGTGGAGTCGGTGGGAATCGAACCCTACTGTCAGCGATACGCTAACCCTAAGCGGACACTCGGTTTTCCCGCGTATCGCCATTCAAGGTACGGAACCCGACTTCTTACTCACGTACCCTCCAGTACCCTGGAATCCCTCTGATTGCCCTCGGCTCTGGTCACTATTTGGTCACTGACCATCGGCTTCGGCACATCAGTCAGCCAGCAAGCTAAGCGGCGCTTTCCTTGGTCACGTCCCACCCCGGAAAGAGCAGCACTGCGGGATGGACTCGAAGAGCACGCGCCAGGGTCTTGGCTCGCTCCGCACCCAGTTGGGTCCGCCCGTTCTCGAGGTTCGAAATGGTCGATTGTGTGAGACCGGTACGCTCAGCGAGCTCCGACTGCGTGAGCTCGTTCTTCTCTCGAAGGATACGGACCATCTCGGCGGGCGAAAGCTTCACTCGAACGACTGACTTCGTGAATCGCTCGCCTCGAAGTGCTTCCTGAACCTTCTTTCCGCGCTTAGTAGTCATGGGGATTCACCTCCAACACGAGAACCTCGAAGCGCTCTCCCTCGACCACATAGAGAACGCGCCATTTCTTCGTGAGATAGCTGGACCGAGCGCCTTTCCACTCGCCCTTGAGCGCGTGGTCCCGATAACCAGGGATCAGCCGGAGCGCTCGTGGACCAGATGCTTGAACGACTTCCTTCCATGCCTCGTACTGTTTGACGACCTCTTTGGGCGCCCTCTTGAGTTGCCTTCTGCAAGGCCTACCCTCGAGAACCTCCCACATTAGACATAAGTAATATTATGCATGAGTAATGTCAAGTGAGTCCCGCTCCTGAATCATGTGGGGAAGGGGAGTGGTCACTGAATGCGATTCGGATAAATTCGAGCAGCGTCGCTGCTCGATCATAGTGGAGGCGGGGGGAATCGAACCCTACTGTCAGCGATACGCTAACCCTACGCGGACACTCGGTTTTCCCGCGTATCGCCGTGAAACGCACGCAACCCGCACTCTTACTCACAAAGGGGGTCGTGGGGGCGTTCACTCGTCGAGGAACCGCGTCTGGAACTCCCTGGGCGTCATCACTTCGATCCGCTCGTATCCAGACGAGCGGAGTAGGGCGCGATCTCCAGACACAACACACTCAGCGCTACCTGCCAACGCACACGCGAGGAACTTCAAGTCGTCTTTGTCGCTGCAAGCATCTGCCTCTATCGGAACCGACTCCACGATGCGGCTCTCGCGAATGATGAGATCCAATACGGGATCCACATCGACCGATGGGTATCTCTTCCTGAGACGATCTCCGACGCGGCGATACTCAGCCAGGATGTCCACACTCGCCAGGAGATCGAGATCACCCTCTGCCCATGCGGCGAGGATCCTCGCCGGGGGCCCAGTGAAGAAGATTCCTGACATGAGGACGTTGGTGTCGAGGACGACTCTCATCCGCGACGACGGGAGGCGCGGACTGCTTTCTTCAAGTCGGAGCGCTTCACTCCGGCCTTACGAGCCTGACTTCGAACCTTGCGGGCGAGCGCCAGGAACTCTCGCCTGTCGGGGGCCTCGATCTTCTTCAGAATCACGACGTCGCCCTCACCCATGACGACGAACTGAGCACCGGGCTCGAGGCCTAGCTCCTTGCGAACCTCCTCGGGAATGACGATTTGGCCCTTGGACGAGAGCTTGGCGGTCGCGATGTTGCCCATGAGTGGTCTCCTGATTCTTACTAGTAAGACAGTAGCGCTTCGCCAGGCTTTCCGCAATCGAGGGGCGTGGCGCCTTGGAGTGATTGGTGGAGGCGGTGGGAATCGAAAACAGCGGATTTCGGTGCGAATCAGGCAAGTACGGGGAATCACAGGAAACCCGATCCCGAGCTACCGGAATCAAAACACGAGAAAAAGCAGTTTCGGGAAACCGTTTTGCCAAGTGGCAAAATCGAAGCCGAGACGACGCAGGGAAGGGCGGAGGTGGGAGACATGCCCACCGCCGAGACACTGGGCAGCTTGGCGCGCAAGGTCTTGTCGAGCTCGAGGCATGCCGAATCGCGTGAGCTGGCGCGCGCCGTCTTACGGCTCCTCGCGCAAGGGAGCCGCGGCAAGTGACGATCCGGACAAACGACCCAGTCCAGGTGAGGAAGCCCAAATCCCGCATCGTGTTCTTTCGCGTCGATGAAGACGGCTTCGCCCGTCTCGATGCTCTTGCTCGGGAGACGAGCTGTTCCCGTGGCGAAGTGCTCCGCCGGTGCCTCCGCGATGTACGCCCCAAGAGCACTGTGGATGCCCAAGCTCTCAGCGAAGTATCGCGCATTCATGCCAACCTCAATCGCCTCGGCTGACTGCTCAAGCTCGCGATTCGTGAGGGCGTGTCCGATCCCTCGAGTTACCATCGCCTGAACCTCGAGCTCATCAACTCGGCCGTGAACGTCCGCCGCGCGGTGAATCGCTTGGCGGGGCATTGGTGATCGTCCGGCACCAGCGAGAGTGCGCTTCGAATCGAGGCTTCCATAACCTTGCGCGCGACATTCACGGGCGAGGCGCCAAGCCGCGCGCCACCTGGTTTCACGCCGCCAATCTGCCAGGCGTCAGCGGAAGAGACGACCTCGAGCTTGCGTGTGCGCTCGTCGAGGCGGTCCAAGCCCTCGTCGGGCCCATGTGATGCAGGGGCGGCTAGCGCCCCATCACGACCTGGTAGCCCTCGAACAGGATCCGGAAGCCCTGTTCGCGCAGGTAAGGGATCGAGTACTTGCCCTTGCCGTGGTGCAGCTCGCCCTTCCCAGTGGCCTTGCGAACGAGGCGCGTCGTTTGCTCGCGGACCGGTCCGTGCGTGTGAACGTCGTCAATCAGAATCACTCCGTCAGGCGCCAAAATCTCTTCTTCGACGATGAGCTCGGAGTCGCGTCGATGGAGCACCGCCCCTTCTTCGCAGGTCTCATGGTGGTCCATGTAGAGCAGGTCGATCGGCTCACTGATCGAACGCAGAAAATCCGTGGAGGTCGTTTGATGAAACGAAACCTTGGCGTCGATACCGCTGGTGATCGTTCTCGCGATCCGCATCGCCTTAGGTGAGGGATCGACAGAATGAAGAGAGGCGTCGGTGCCGGCGATGATCTCCGCGCAGACACGACTGAAGATCCCAGCGCCCCAATCCCAACGCTCCGGTCGATCTGGATTCCAATATTTCGGATCGTCGTCCATGCAGCCCTCGTTTCCGCCACTCACATAGCTGCGCGAAGAGCCGAGCTCGACGATGACGGGGCTCTTCTTCTCGGCGGTGCGCTCAAACGATAGGGCCACGCTCGGATAGCGTTTGCCTAGAAATTGCTGGTACCGATCGAGGGCGTCGAGGTTCAAGGTCATGACTTCTCCGCGAATCCAATCGATTCGTGGGCCGCGTGGTGGCCCTGTTTGCCGGCGAGTAGGAGCATCGAAGGATTGACCCCCATCAGTCCCCCTCGGTCTGCCAATGCACGGTGGAACCCGACGTGCTCGCAGTCGCGTCCATCGACCTCGTAGCGTAGCCCGCGGATCGCGTCGGAACGGTAGATCGCGCAGCCGCCGAAGGCGCTCAGCACACCCACCAAGGGGTCGCCTCTGCGCAGCTTGCCCAGCCTCCAGCGAATCCTCGGGTCCGACTCGGTGCGCTCCCAACGATGCTCCCGAAAGGCAAGGGGGTCATAGTAGGTGTAGCCGAGGAATGGCAGGGCCGTATCGAAGCCGACCCAGTTGTTGACTCCAAACGCCGCGACGGCAGCGAGCTCGCGGTCTCGATCGAATACCGCAAGCGTATGCGCGACGCCGTCGAGGCTGATCGGACCCTCGAGGTCGCCATCGAGCATCGCGACGAAGTCAGTGGGAGAATCTGCTTCGATCGCCTCCAGCACTGCGTTGCGCAGGGCACCGATTCGGGCCACCCCGCGCGCCGAGGTTGCCACCGGCGGAACGCAGCGGAAGACCTCAGGCGACTCGCGGCTCCACTCTCGTATGACCTCCTCGGTCCCATCGGTGGAGTCCTCTCCAATGATGTAGATGCGCGCCTCCTTGAATATCTCCGCGAAGGCATCGAGCCTTGCCCAGAGGAGACGAGCGAGGTCGATTCGATTGTGAATGAGAACGCCGATCGCCAGAGTGGAGCGACCCGCCACCACGTAACCTTGATCTCGTGTCCGCGTGTAGTCCGCACGTCGCTCTTCTCGGGGCAGGAACTCGCCTTCAGGAAATTCCATGCCGTAGCGTCCCGGCCGCGAGAGCTCATCCGCGGTGACTTCGCCCTGCACGACCGACTTGGCGCCGCTCAGGACCCGCCCGATCTTCTGCACGGTTTGCCTCGCGGGGTTCATCGGAATCCAAGTGTGGGCCCAATGGTGCACGCCGATGCTCTGCCGGGGGTAGCAACCCGAGCTTTTCATGCGCTGGTAGTGTCGGCGTTCCGGCGGACTCAATCGAAGGGATCGGCTCCCGAGGTCAGGCAGCGGAAAGAACACGTCGGGATCCCAGAGCTCCACGCCGAGCTGCTCGCCATGCGCCTCGAACGCGGCCTGCAAACAGAGCGGCCCGGTCATCCAAACCGGGTCCTCGCGGCCTTGGGTCGATCGCTGGCGAATCTCTTCGATCATCTTCTCCCAGAACGGGTGATCCGGCTCAGACGCCATGGCGGCGTTACAAACGACGCGGTCAACGCCGCGGAGCCGCCGCGCGTGGAGCTCGGGTTCGCAGCCCAGTAGGCAGCGCCGACCGTCGAGGATCGAGTCGGCCGGCTTCAGCGCCTCGATGTCCAGGTCGACGTACAGACCTCCGAAACGCCGAAGATAGAGCAATCGAGCGAAGTCCGCTCGATGAATTGGTCGGGGCAGGGAGCGATAGAGATCTTGCAGCGACGGGAACTCATCTAGAACCAGCGCGTCGTTGTCCGCGTCGGTCCAGAGCCGATACTCCCAGTCGAGGTTGAGGCGCTTCCAGCTCTCCTGGTATGGCGCAAGAGAGGGAGGAACCTTCTCATCCTTCCAGGTCTGGTGAATAATTTTGGGGAGTGCCACGCAGCCTATCCTTAGTCGAATTCGGCTTCAGCCGCACTGGCACTGCTCAGTCGCTTGTCTGTTCTGTTCCACGATGACTGGCGCTGGCGCTTTGGCCGGATTATTTCCCTCTCTTTGGACGCCGCTGCCGAAAGCAAGACGTTCCGCCGAAACGTCGTCATCTACACGATCGCAAGCGTCATGGGCGGCCTCGTCCATCTAGCGCACTTGCTCTGGACTCACTTGCTGGATCAAGCGGACTACGGTCGCTTCGCGATCTTGGAGGGCGTCGTCTTCGGCTTCGCGGTCGCCACGGTCACGCTCGCGCCTCAGCAGTACGTCCTCGTCTACTTCCACAAGAAACCTCGCGCCGCGCTGTCTGGTGATCTAGGCGGTCTTCTGAGTCTCGCGTTCCTGACCGGCGCGTTGACTACGATCGCGATCATCGCCCTGCCGGACTCGTTCTTCGTGCTCGGAGTCGAAGCCGTTCCGCCGTGGGCCATTGCCGGCGTGGTCCTCGCAGCCACCTTGGCCACCGCTCGCATGATGGCGCAGTCGATCAACGAGACGCAGAGTCAGCCTACCCGTGCCGCACTGTGGTCGGACTTCGTCGATGGCATGCGCCCCTTCATCGCGATCGGGCTCTTCTTCGCATTGGGGTGGACCTGGGAAGCCCGCTGGGGCGGACTCGTCTTGGCACAGTGTGGCGCGGGACTGGCGGCGATCTGGATCTTGTCGCGACAAGGTTGGCTCAAACGTCCGGTCTCGCTCGCCTCTCTACGCGGCCCCCTCGGGTTTTCCCTTCCAATGATTTTGGCCGCACTCGCCTACGTCGGATACCAAAGCGCCGACCGTCTGTATGTTGCGATTTGGAGCGGCGTCGCCGCAGCCGGACGCTACGAGGCCGCCTACCGCCTCGCGCTGCTCGTCAACACGGTCAACTTGATCACGCTCAAGTCGTTTACGCCCTTGTTCTACTCTGCCTATGGAAGCGGCGACCGGGCGACCGCCGCAAAGCTTCTCCGCAAAACGAGCTTTCAAGCGGCTGCTTGGATCTCTCTCCTGGTCGTGTTGCTTCCTCTCATCGCGATCTACACGCCGCTCCTCGAAGAGTCATATCGGACCTCCGAGAACGTGGTCACCTCGATCCCGATCCTCGCTGCAGGCCTGGGCTGCCTCGGGATCTCGCTCCTCTGGCAGGCACCGCTGCTCGCCCGTGGCAGAACCAAGACGGTCTCGCTGATCGCCGTCACGGCGGCGTTCGTCAACCTAGCGGCCGACTACATCTTGGTCCCGAGCATGGGCGAGGTCGGCGCAGCCTGGGGAACCTTCATCTCCTTCGCCTTCATGCTGACGGTGACTATGCTCATTGTATGGCGACGCCGCTCAACCGAGCAGTGAAGGAAGACGGGATCTCGTGATTTCACGAGCTTGGTGGCTTCGTGGCGACGGTTTCGTGCGCGGCCGCCTTGGCTCACTCAGCTCCTGAATTGCGCACGACGCCTTACCTGCCGAGCATAGTCGACATAGACGCCCTTTCCGGTTCGCGTCCTTGGCGACATAACATTTAGTACCGCGCAATTCCGCGCTCATCTTGATCCCCATGGGCTAAGAGAGCCTGCGTGCCCTGGCTTGAGCTTTCGACCATACGCGATACCCTCATCTGCGTGGATCATGCTTCGGAGGCAAGAGAGGCTCAAATCTCGCGATTCCGTCAGATGACCCCCGGTGAGCGCTGGAGCGCCGCGCGCGATTTGTACTGGTCCGTGCGTCGCCTCAAAGAAGCCTTCATACGCCAGCAACACCCCGATTGGTCGAATGACCAAGTCGCGGCCGCGGTGAGAGAAGCGTTCTCGCGTGTCCGAGACTGACCTCGTTCTTCTCTACACCCGACGGCTCGAGCGAGCAGGGTTCACATACATGATTACGGGCAGCGTGGCTGGGGTGTTCTATGGAGAACCGCGGGTCACCCACGATGTCGATCTCGTGCTCGCGCTGAAGCAACGCAACGCCGCGCGCATCGGGGAGCTGTTTCCGCTCGAAGAGTTCTACTGGCTGCCGGAGGAGATCATCGTTCAGGAAGTGCTCAGGGCCCAGCGAGGGCACTTCAACCTCATTCATCATGAGAGCGGTTTCAAAGCCGACGTCTTTCTCGCAAACCGCGATCCGTTCCATCAATGGGCGCTTTCGGAGCGCAGAACGGTCGAGGTGGATGGTGAGCCCGTGCGTGTGGCACCGCTCGAGCATGTCATCGTCCGCAAGTTGGAGTTCTATCGAGAAGGCGGTTCAGAAAAACACCTTCGCGACATCGAGGCAATGCTTCGTGTTTCTGGCGAGCTCATTCGCGAGGATGTGCTCCAACGGTGGGTCGTTTCCAGAGGAGTGGAAGAAACCTGGCGGTCGGTCGAGAAAGCGGAGTAGTGGAGGCGGTGGGAATCGAAAACAGCGCATTTCGCGCCGCTTCGCGCGACTACGGGTAATCACAGGAAACCCCATCCCGAGCTACCGGAATCAAAACCCGCGGCCTCGACGCTCCGACAGCTCTTTTCGCACGGGCGCTGCTGCCGCCATGTCCCCCGCCTTTTTTAACTCCGCGCGCAGCTCGTCGAGCTCTGCGCGACGCGCCTTCAAGTCCTCGAGCATGTCGAGGGCTTGCTCCGCGGTTGTCTTGGTCGTCTCGGCTTGTCGAGCCTCTCCTGGTTGGGCTTCTTGCGCGAGCACCCCGGCCGCGATCGAGAGCGGGAGCACCAAGCAGAGCGCGAGAAGAATCAACGGCGGGAGTCGACCCGAGTTGGCATGCCTATCCATGCCGTGATTGTGCCGACTCGCAAATCGGAAGCCCAAAAACCGGCGCGAGGTGGGGCTGCCGGAATCACCGTCTCGTCAAACAGCACGGATGCCCTTTTCGCCGGCGCCTACGAGCCCTAGAACCGGGCGCCTATGAAAGACGACTTCCAGGTTACCTATCGCAAGGTCTTGCTCTGTTTCCTGATGTCTAACGTGCTTGGCGGGTTCCCTCTCGACGCGAGCGCGCAAGAGGCCTCGGGCGAGACAGCTCAGGAGCACCGCGGTGTTCCCTTGGAGCCGATTGAGATCGACTCGGCTGTCGACGCGGTTCAAGCGAGCGTGGCCAAGATCCAAGCGCTCTCCAAGTCCGGGATCGCAGCAACCCACCGCATCGAGTTTGGAGACGACTTCGATTGGGTACAGCTGGTCTCTGGAGAATGGATCAAGGGTGAAATCAAACGCATGCGGGATGAGAAGCTCGAATTCGACAGCGACAAGCTAGACATGTTGAACATCGACTTCAATGACGTCGCGCTTGTTCATACGCCACGCATCGGAACGTACGTCTTCGACGGTCGAGTGAGTGAAAGCGGCAACAGCGTCATCATTGAAGATAAAGTCATCATCAACACCCACGAGGGAACGAAGGTCTTCCCGCGAAGTGAGCTGCAGTCGATCGTCGAGGGCGGTGAGCGAGAGAAGGACTGGTGGTGGTTCAAGCTTGGCTTTGGTCTCACTTTGAACAAAGGAAACACCGATCAGTTCACTGTACGTCTTCATCCCCCTCCTCACCTACGCGGACTTCGACATCACGGGCGACATCGATCTGACGCTGAGCTGGCTCACCAACTTGGTGGTTTCGACAATCGGCAACACCAACCACACCGGAAGAGCAAACCTTGCCATCGAGCTAACTAGCGTCTTGAATCTCGACGTCGCGTTTCTTTTCCTTCGAACCGAAGACCCTGCACCACCCCCTGAGCCCGATGTGACGATCGAGAAGAACGACTACCAGCTGATCGTTGGCGTCAGCTTGGAGCTTGGCTAGGTTGGAGGGAGAATCACGCGAGCGGCGGTGGAGGCGATGTTTGTGGTCTTTGATGCGCTGCGGCGGAACCGTGGACACTAGCTACGGGTGGGTGTGCGCCCCAACGTGATAGACTAGGTCCGTGCCGGGCGGATCTCTCACCGACATCTTTCGAGCTCTCGACGATGCCGAGGTTCGGTACTTGGTCGTGGGCGGCGTTGCTGTGGTTTTCCACGGACACCCGCGCTTCACGGCAGACCTCGATTTGGTTGTCGAGCTCACCGCGTCGAATGCCTCGGCGGCTATCGCTGCCTTGCAGACGCTAGGCTATCGTCCTCGCGCGCCGGTACGAGCGGAGGACTTCGCGGTTGAGGACATTCGCGCGAGCTGGCGCAAGGACAAGGGGCTCACCGTGTTCTCGCTATGGAGTCCAAGCTATCCCGGCACGGAAGTAGACCTTTTCGTTGAGGAGCCTTTCGACTTCGGAGAAGCTTGGTCTCGCCGTTTGGATGCACTGCTAGAGGATGCAACCACCGTGCACGTCGTCGGAATCGATGATTTGCGTGCCCTCAAGGCGAGCGTGGGCCGACCGAAGGATCTGGACGATATCGCGCAGCTCGACGCGATTGCCCGTGCTATCCTCGAGGGCGATGAAGAGGGCGAGTGAGAAAGGCTGGAAGGCGCACGAGGAAGAGCAGCGAAGCGCGTGGCTCCGGCTCACGCCCGCCCAGCGACTTGCCTGGCTCGAGGACGCGAAGCGATTTGCCGAGGCGGCAAAGCGCGCGCGGAAGACGAGTGCCGCCGCGTCTAGACGGGACGAGCGCTGACGCGGACACTCGGTTTTCCCGCGTATCGCTGTGTTAAGCACGCCACGCGCGCTCTTACTCGAGTACCCTGCAGTACTCAGGAATTCCCCTGATTGCCCTGGGCTCTGGTCATTATTTGGTCATCGACAATTTCGGCTTGGGCGTACGTGAAGGCGTTGGTCTTCCAACGTGCTGGTACTTGGAGCTCAGGGTGCCTAGGCGGCCTGGGCTTCTTTGGCGGCGCTGCAAGCCGCGCTGATGAAGCTCCAACAAGAAGCGCCGTTCACCCGGAGTGAGCAACATCGCGAAGCCCCGCAGCTTTCAGACCAAGCTCGATGCGCTCGGCCGGGCTTAGAGCCAGACCCCGAATCACGTTCAAGACTCCATTCACATCGAGGGCGTATTTGGTAGCAATCGCCTGAGCCTCTTCCCACTGTCGCACCAGCTTGCGCGCCAATGCTCGTTCTTCAGCTGTCGTTGCCAAGGAGGCGGGCTCTGAAACAGGGAATGATGGACTCACGCGCGCAGTATAGCAGGGGACGTCGCCAAGGCGACTGTGCTCCGCGTCACCATCATGATCGCACCGATCAAGGGGGTCATGGCCGAACCGGCGGGACGGCCGTCAGACGTTCAAGTTCGGACTCGCGCCGAAGACGATGAGTATGGTGTCCCTACACCCCGGGCTCGAGCAGCGGAACTACGAGCGGCGGATCCGCGATTGGAGACGGCTGGGCAAACAGTGGAGGCGGTGGGAATCGAACAGCCGGGAGCTCACCCGGTTCCGACGATTCTCGAACGGTTTCGCGGACAGGTATCGATGTAAACACATCCAAAGAACACGAACAAAGCGCGTTGCCGGACATTCTTATGACAATGTCACAAATCCCCGATGTGAATCGGGAGCTCGCGGAGGTCGCCGCGATGTTCGCCACGTTCGATGTGCTGCGGCAGAACCGCGGACGCTAGGTACCGCTGGGCATACGAAGACTCAGTCCCCGAGGTCCGGATCGGCGTTCCGATCGAATGGAGGGTCGTACTTGATGTATTGCAGCGGATCGAACGGCAGATCCTTCATGTTGACCGGTGCCTTCGAGAGCGCCTTGGTTTCGGGCCGTGCGTTGGCGATGCCGGTGAGCGCGGGCCCGCGGGTGGCTGGCCAGTCGGGGTACTTCTCCTTCCAAAGCTCGTGACGCGCTTGCATCCGGTTGAATGCGCCTTTCAAGTGGAGCGTGTTGACCAGCATTGGGCTCTTCTCGCGGGTATCGTGGAGCAGGAAGTAGTACGACGCCGCGATCCCCGAGCCCGCTGTGGGGTCGGAGGAGATGACGTGCTTCTTGAAGTTGCCCTTGACGATCGCGCCGAGCCTCGGGCCTGCATAGATGAAGACCGAGTCCCGCCGGCCGTGCGTGTCCCCATTGATGAATAGGGCGGTCTGATCGATGCCATCGACGATTCGGTCGCTCGGGATGTGCTTTTTCGCCCCGGCGAGCCGAGCAAAGGTCGTGTAGAGGTCGGTTTCGTGGATGATGTCGCCGACGATTTGACCCCCTTCGATGGTTCCCGGCCACCAAGCAAACGCCGGGACTCGGACGCCGCCCTCCAAGAAGTCACCCTTTCCGCCTCGGAAGATCGTCTCGGTCATGCCGAGGCCGGGAGGTGGGTTGTGCGCCATGGGGCCGTTGTCCGCCATCGTCACGAGGATGGTGTTCTCCGCGATTCCTAGCTCGCGAAGCCGGTCCATGACCTTGCCGATGAACGCGTCGACGTTTTGGGTGAAGCCGTCCGCATAAAGGCTTCGTGACTGCGTGACCTTCTTGGGGTTGGGGATGAAGGCCGTCATGTTGGGCCAGTAGGCCACGTAGAATGGCTTCTTCGCTTCAGCGTTCTTCTCGATGAAGGCCAAGGTGCGTCGGTGACACTCGGGGTCGATTTCGAGGAAGCCCTCGAGATCAGGCTTCTTCCATTCGCGCCCTGGCTCGCCCTTCTCGCCCTCGATCGCCTGCACCCAGCCCTTCGGCAGAATGGTGTCGTCGAGCTTGTAGGGATCGGGCGGTAGCATCTCCTCGACCAGGCCGAGGACCGCGTTCGCGCCCTCACCGGTCGCGTTCTGAATGCTGGTGACTTGGTTGTAGGGTGTGAAGAGCGTCTCATCGAACCCCTGGTTGTGGGGATAGCTTTCCTCGATGTCTCCGAGGTGCCATTTGCCGTAAAACGCGGTCGAGTAGCCGACCTCGGACAAGACCTCCGCCATCGTCACTTCTTTGCGGTTCAGGCCTTCGTTGTGAATCGGAAACCCAATGTCGTAGGTCGCGCTTCGTACGGCAAGGCGTCCGGTCATCACGGCGGAGCGGCTCGGTGTGCAGCCTACCTCGGTGTACATTCGCGTGAACAGAACTCCCTCCTGTGCCATCCGGTCGATGTTGGGAGATTCGAACCCTCGGATCTTGCTGATCGCCGGGATGCCCACGTCTCCGAACGAGGTGTCGTCCCACATGATGTGAATGATGTTGGGCGGGGCCCCGTTCTTCTCGGCAAGCTCTTCGAGCTTCTGATCGAGCTTCCCGTCCTCGACCGCCCAGCGCTCGCCGTTCTGGGCCTCGAGCACGTAGTATTCGGCGTCATGGACAACTTCTTTGTCGCGAGCGGCCGCGTTGGTGCAGGAAAGCGCTGAAAGCACCAGCAGTGCGATGAGTCGATGCATCATGCGACGGATGCTAGAGAAGTCGGCATCGCCACCACATCAAAAATTCGCCAGATGACCCCGACGGAGCAAGTGCCGTCGGAAGACGTGCTGACCAGCCCGTGCAACGTGAGGTTTCACGAGGTGAACGCGTTCGGTCGGGCAGTCGGCTGGGACATCGACTTCCGGCAGCTCGACTCGGGGGCCCCAAAGATTGAGGCTCGCGTTCTGGCAGGCTCGCAGAGCACGGTCATGGGCTTTCGATTCGAGCGCGCCTATCATCAGCGCGGCTCTGCGCCTCGGGGCGTCCTGAGCTTCGGAATCCCGCTGAACGGGTCGCTCGACTGGCACCGCCAGCAGGTCGACGCGCCGCGGATCTTGTCCTTCAACGGCGACTCTGGCTTCGACGGCGTATCACCGGACGGCTTCTCGGGTATCACGCTCTCCGTTACGCAGAGCTGGCTGCAAACGACCTCAGCGAGTTTTGGGATGCCTGTGCCGGAGCAGCTGGTGGACACGCGCGTGGGGCTCGTCCTTGCGCCGTCCCAAGCGAGCTGTGAGCTCACCGCCCAGTTGCGCCGGCTGCTCGGGTATGGAGAGGGGCATTTCGATTCACACCGCGAGTCGGAGCTCGCGCTGCAGCTCATTGCTGCGGCGCTCGGAGATTCGGGATGTGACGACAAGAGCACGTTCAACCAGCGGGCACGCGCCATCGAGCTCGCCATCAACTTCATCGAAGATCATCGCGGTGAAGCGATTCGAGTGAGCGAGATATGCAGGGAAACGGCGGTGCCTTGGCGCACGCTCGATCGGGCATTTCGCGAGCGCTTTGGAGTGGGGCCGAAGGCGTACCTCACGCGGCGCCGCCTTGGTGGTGTGCGGGAAGCGCTTGCCGCCGGTCCGAGAGACCTGCGCATCGCCGACATCGCCAACGCATGGGGCTTTTGGCACATGGGGCAGTTCGCGGGGGACTACAAACGCCTGTTCGGCGAGCTGCCGTCCGAGACTCTCAGGCACAGCTGCGCGCATCTCTAGTGTAGAGGGCCTCGTCTCGAACGGGTGGCCTAGTGTTCGGAGGACGCAGCGGACCGCCACAAGTAACCCCCGGTGAGCGCTGGGCCGCTGCGCGTGATTCGTACTGGTCCGTGCAGTGAGCCAAAGTAGCGCGGCCGATTGGCTTGTTACTCCCGGGCGCCAACCTTCAAGAGGCGAACTACGTCTTGCAGATCCACCTGACGTCCCGCGGCGCGTTTGGCCCTTAGAAGGTCATCGCGGCCGATGACCGGGAATCTGATGTGGTTCTCCTCGATGGTCACACGGCGGTCGTAGGCTTGTTCAAAGTCATCGAGACCCGGGATTCGTTGAAGGATGTCGATACAGGCCGGGGGGATACCAAAGCGCACAAATTCGTCGGGCTTGGCAGACTGCAAGCCTTCAAAGATCATACGCGGCGCTCCAAAAGCCCGCAGTCCAGCCCCGACAGCCTCTCGATTGTTCGGATCGTCTCCAATCCAAACGTCCAGGTCTTTTGTGGCTCGTGGATGCCCATGAAAGCCCACCGCATGGCCGCCCACGATCAGAAACTTGGCCTTTGCGTCATTCAGGGCCCGCACGAAGTCGACAAGATCGGATGGAATAGCGCGCGAACCTCGCGAGCTAGGCAACCTGCTGCCCTTCGTCATCGTCAAATCGCATGACCTTCACGGGCCATTCGGAACGTGGAAGGCGTTGCTCGACACCGAGGAAGCGAGCGGATAGCTCGAAAGCAAGAAACAGCCGCTCCGCCGGGGACATACGCGCCGCGTCGTCGAGCATGGCTTCCTCGGACTCTTCGAAGGTGCTGTACTTCGCGTAGAACCAGTCCTTGCTTCGGCGTCTTGCCGCTGCTCGCTCCGCCGCGCGAATGGCTCTCTCCTCTGACGAACGTTTCGACGACATATACTGTAATATAGCACATTCACGGCCACGAAAAGCCGAAGCCGCAATCGACGCCCGACCCTTGCAGCTTCAATGTGGCGAGGGCTAGCTCCGTCCACTGGAGTACGCGCAAGCTCCCAACCTAGTATGAATGATGCTGTCGATGTACAAGCAATCACTTGCCTTAAGTAGTGGAGGCGGTGGGAATCGAACCCTATTGTCAGCGATACGCTAACCCTACGCGGGCACTCGGTTTTCCCGCGTATCGCTTTCAAAGGCATGCGACTCGACCTCTTACTTCCGTACCCTGCAGTGCCCTCGAGTCCCCCTGATTGCCCTCGGCTCTGGTCATTATTTGGTCACTGAGAGTCGTGTCCCCCGAGGACCATCCTCCGGAGTGGACCGCGGACTTCTCTTCCGTACAGACGGAGGAATAGCTCCCGACGGAGCATTTCGTCGTCCATGGGTCCAGCCAGAGTGGCGCGGATTGAGCTTTCGGCGAGTCGCTTCGCGGTAGCAAACATCCTGCAGGTCTGAA
>SHLP01000277.1 GCA_004283055.1 Deltaproteobacteria bacterium | reverse complement strand
CCGCACACCTCCAACTGGGACATGCCATTCATGCTGGCGATGGCGTTCGTGTACGACATCCCGGTGCGCTGGATGGGAAAGCACACCCTGTTCAAGGCGCCGTTCGGTCCCTTCTTCAAGCGGCTCGGCGGACTTCCGATCATTCGACATCGTCCCGGCGGCGTCGTTGGTCAAATGGTCGAGCACTTCGAGAACAACGAGTCACTCGTCTTGATGGTCCCCGCCGAAGGCACACGCTCTCACGTCGACTACTGGAAGTCGGGCTTCTATCACATTGCGCGAGGGGCGAACGTTCCGGTCGTGCTTTCGTATCTAGATGTCGGGAAGAAGGTGGGCGGCATCGGCCCGGCGATCGAGCTCACCGGAGACGTCGGCGCCGACATGGACAGGATTCGTGAATTCTACGCCGACATGACGGGCTTCCGTCCCGAGAAGGTCGGTGTGATTCGGCTTCGGGAAGAAGACGTCGAGGAGCTCGTGCAGCAGGATGGCAGCGGCACCGGCGAAATCGAGCGTCTCGTCGGCAACCTGTAACATTCGAGCGCGCCCAACGTCCTTTACAGCCGCGGCCTGTTCGTGAAACGCTCAGGCCTTCGCGAAAGGTGTTCGAATGGGCGATCAGAGCAGTGCGTGGCTCAAGGTACTCGATCTCGACGAGCTGCCGGAAGGACGAGTCAAACCCGTCACATGCAAGCACCGAACCCTTTGTTTGACGCACTTCGAGGGTAAGCTCGCCGCCCTGGACAACAAGTGTCCGCACCAGGGGGGGCCGCTAGGGGAAGGCTCTATCGAAGGGGGGCTGCTTCGCTGCCCCTGGCACGGCTGGGACTTCCACCCGCTTACCGGCAAGCCGCCAGGAGGGTTCGACGACGGCGTAGAGACCTTCCCCGTCGAAGTACGCGAAGACGGTGTGTACGTCGCGTTTCCCGAGGAAGCCCCTCACGTGCGGACGAGCAGTGACGTGATGGTCGAGACCTTGGTCAACTGGGGCGTCCGTTGGGTCTGGGGGATGGTCGGGCATTCGAATCTCGGCTTCGCGGACGCCATGCGGCGACAGCATTCCGAGGGCGCGTTGGGATACTTTGGGATCCGGCACGAAGGGGCGGCAGCGTTTGCTGCGTCTGCGTACGGCAAGCTGACTGGACGGCCCGCGGCCTGCTTTGCGATTGCGGGCCCGGGCGCAACCAATCTGTTGACGGGCCTTTGGGACGCCCACGTCGATCGGGCTCCGGTGCTCGCGCTCACGGGTCAGGTTCCGACACATCTCATTGGACGCGGAGCCTTCCAAGAGGTCGACTTGGCAGCGGCGTTTGGCGGGGTCGCCAAGTACACGGCGGTGGCAGCCGAACACTCCAACTTCCCGGAGATCGCGAGCCTGGCCTGCAAGCATGCGATCGTGGAGAGGGGCGTCTCGCACATAGTGCTTCCCGACGACGTGCAGGTGGTCGAAGCGCCCGACACGAAGTCGGGGTCGCCGGACGGGCGCGTGACGATGCGGGAGATCGCACCCCCGAAGGACTCGCTCGACGAAGCCGTGAAGCGCATCGCCGAGGCCAAGCGGCCGGCGATCGTGGTCGGGCACGGCGCCCGTTTCGTGATGGAGCCGGTCATCTCCTTGGCAGAACACCTCCATGCCCCGGTGCTCACCACGTTCAAGGGCAAAGGTCTCATCGCCGACGACCATCCTCTCGGCTGCGGGGTGCTCGGACGCAGCGGAACGCCGGTGGCGAGCTGGGTGATGAACGAGGCCGACTTGCTGCTCGTGTTTGGGGCGAGCTTCAGCAATCACACCGGCATCACCAGCTACAAGCCAATCGTCCAGGTCGACTACGATCCCATGATGCTCGGACGCTTTCATTCGGTGACGGTGCCGGTCTGGGGCGAGATCGGCGTCACGGCGCGACTCATGAAAGAACGGCTCGCTTCGACCGCCGGGGTCGACCAGCGCCCCGACGTCGCCCAGCGCTGGGCCATCTGGAAAGAAGAGAAGACGAGGCGGCTCAGCGAAA
>SHLP01000276.1 GCA_004283055.1 Deltaproteobacteria bacterium | reverse complement strand
ATTCGGACACCCCGACCGCGACCCCCGAGCAGAGGCGCAGAAACATCTGGACGGTTCGGTACGTGCCCGGCTCGGACTGGGAGAGCACCGACTGGGGCGAGCTCGAGCGCCTCGATGACTACGACGACGGCGACAAGATTCAGCCCGCCATTGCCGTGGACGGCGACGGTGTCGCGCACGCCGTCTGGGTACAGGACGACGACAAGCTCCAGAACGACTTCCAGAACATCTACGCGAACCGCTACACGCCCGGCTCGGGCTGGGGCATGCCGGTGATCATGGAATCCCCCTCCGAAGACCCGCGCGACGACGCCGACGCAACACAGCCGCAGGTCGCCGTCAACGCCGCCGGAAACACCTTCGTGGTCTGGCGTCAGGACTGGGAGGATTGGGGCAGCATCTGGTCCAATCGGATCGACCCCGGAGAGCCATGGGTGCCCGAAGACGGCGCGCTCATCGAAATCATCGGCCGGCCCGGCAGGGGGCCGCGAGTTGTGGTGGACGACAATCGCCACGCCCACGCGGTCTGGATGCACGCGGTCGAAACGCAAATCGACCGGGTTCGAACCAACCGGTTCGAGTAGCGCGTCGGTCAGGGCTCAGGGCGCGGCGTTAGATGCCTGCTTCGAGCGTCGCGTCCAAGACGAGGATCTCGGTGCAGGGCGGGTCGTCCCTCAGCGCGTTGATCGCGTCGATGTTCCGGCAGACCAGGTCGGTGCTGCCCGGGCTCGCTTCGGTACCGTCGAACACGGTTTGAAACGTCTTGGTCTCGATGTTGATGGCGTTCGTGTCGGTCGACGTGAGCACGTGGGCCTGCACATCGGCGCGACACTGGTCGTTCGCGGCGCCCGAGCTCGAGATGGCCCAGCCGCGCCAGCCGGCCGCGTCGTTGCCCTCGATGAACGAGTAGCCGATGGTCGGCTCGGGCGCGGCCTGTGCGGCCTGCCGACACGATTCGATGGTGCTGCAGAACAGGCCGCCGAGGAGGGGCTCGTCGGGATCATCGTTGGGGAGGAAGCTGTAGAGCAAGACGAAGGCGGGCGAGGGATCGAGGTCGCTCGGCTGCGAGCAGCCGACGACGCTGCCCTGGTAGCTGTCGACCTGGTAGATGCCGAGCAGCGTGGAGTCGACCGTCGGTCCTCCCGCGTCGTCGCCGCAGCTCAGGGCGAGGCCTGCCGCCGTGGTGAGTAAGAGTATCCGGGCAAGATAAGTCAACGAACGGATCATCGCGTTTCACTTCCTGGGGTAACGGGTAACGGGTTAGGAGCCAGAGCGAAGACAGAAGTGTTGCCAATTCGCACCTCAGATCAAGCGCACATTGCGCACCTCGGCGGACATCGGGCCACCGCCGGGCGGGCATGCTGTAAGCTACCACACATAACGCCCAACTTCGCTGCGCGCGGCGTTTTTTGGGTCTTGATACGGCGGATCGAGCAGTGTTAGCCTCGGCCTCCCCCCCTTCACCAGACCATCCCCTTCTGGAGGCCCCACTATGCCCCGTCCCCTCGTTACGCGTTCGATCACTTTGCTCGTTTTCGGCGCTCTCACTGCATTTGGCTGCGTTGGCACCACCGACACCGGCCCGCAGGGCGAAACCGGTTCGCTCGCCGTTGACCTCGTCCTCACCGGCGGCATCGAGATCGGCGAGGTCTCCTGGCAGATCACCGGCAACGGCATGGACATGTCCGGCGACATCGATGTGAGGGCCCCAGGGTCGACCGCCTCGGTGGAGGTGTTTGGTCTACCCCCAGGGGCGATGGACTACACGGTCGCCCTGTCGGCGACCTCGAGCGACGAGGCCGTGACCTGTGAAGGCTCCGCGCCGTTCAACGTCGAGGTCGGCCAGACCACCAACGTGATGGTCATGCTGAACTGCAAGAAGCCCCGAACCCTCGGCGGCGTGCGCGTCAACGGCAAGTTCAACATCTGTACGGAGCTGACCAAGACGGTGGTCTCGCCGCTGCAAACCTCGGTGGGCAACCAGATCAGCCTCTCGGCCCAGGCCTTCGACGAGG
>SHLP01000275.1 GCA_004283055.1 Deltaproteobacteria bacterium | reverse complement strand
TCGCCGACCTCGACGACATCGAAGGGACGCAGGAGCTTCTCGTCGATAGCGAACGCTTCGAACAGGTCTACACGCCTCGGTTCTCCCCAGACGGCAGCCGGGTGGCCTACAGCGCGTGGCGAAGGGGAGGCTACCGCGACATCCACGTGATCGACCTCGACACGCGGCAAGTGACGCGCGTTACCCACGATCGGGCAATGGACACGGGACCGGCCTGGTCCCCAGACGGCGAGACGCTCTACTTCTCGAGCGACCGGACCGGCATCGCCAACATCTACGCCTGGGACCCCGCGAGCGGCGAGCTGTCGCAAATCACCAACGTCGTCTCTGGCGCCTACAGCCCGGCCCCCTCCCCGGACGGCCGAAAGCTCGCCTACATCGGTTACACCAGCCGCGGATACGATATCTACCTGCTCGAGCTCGACCCCGACGCCGCTCGCCCCGCGTCCCCGTACATCGACGACCGACCGCCTCCGAGCGACGCCGACAGCCTGATTCCGGACCTGTCGCGACGCTACTCCGGCGCCCGAACCGTCTACCCGCGGTTTTGGGGCGTCGACCTGCAAGAGGACGCGTTCGGCCAGCAACTCGGGATCTTCACGGAGGGCGAGGACGCCGCGCAGTTTCATCTTTTGTACGCGCGGCTCGGCGTCAGCCTCACCGAGGGCTACGTCAATGCGGACCTCAGCTACACGCTCCGCCGCTTGCCTCCGGACTTGACGGTTTCGTTCTTTCGGCGCGTGACGCCCCGAGGCGGATTCATCGTAAACGGGCGGCGCAGGCCGTACGTCGAGGACGCGTACGGCGGACGGCTCACGATTTCTCAGCTGATCCCCCGCTCGTTCCATTCGAATCGCCTCAGCGCGAGCTACGGGCTCGTGTGGACTCGCTCGCTCTCGACCTTCAACGGGACGATCAGCCCCAACTTTGCGCCGCCGATCGTGCCGGCGACCGGCCTGAACGCCGACATCGGCCTTTCCTGGAGCTACAACGACGCCCGCCGTCACCTCTATGACTACACGCCGTCCGAGGGCCGCACTCTGGGGGCGGCTCTATCGTTCGCGCACCCCGGCATCGGGAGCCGCTTCAAGAGCATCCGAGCGTCCTGGTTCATTCGAAGATTCATCGAGATGCCCTGGTCCCAGCATCACGTCCTCGCGTTTCGCTACGGCGGAGGCGCAGGCGAGGACAGCCGCGGCGAGCGCGGGTTGTTTTCTTTGGGCGGGTTCCCGGAGACTTCGCTCCTCGACCAAATCCTCAACTTCGAACAGCTCGGCGGGGTGGCCCTTCGCGGCTATCCGGCTTTCTCGATCGTCGGCGATCGCTTTCAACTCCTTCAAACCGAGTATCGATTCCCGATGACACGCGTGCTGCGCGGCCCCGGCACCGTGCCCGCATTCTTCGACCGTATGTACGGGCTCGTGTTTTTCGACTTGGGGAACGCGTACTTCGGACCGCTCGATCTCGGCGAGCTCCGGAAAGGAGTGGGCGCCGAAATCCTGCTGGACTTCACCCTGGGATACACGCTCCCGTATTCACTGCGCCTGGGCTTCGCCTACGGCCTGGACCAGGGCGGCGGCGGGCAGTTCTACGTCAACTTCGGAAGGCCGTTTTAGAGAGAGCCGGCGCCTAGACCTCGAGGATGTCGGTTTCCTTCTTGGTGACAATCGTATCGACCATTTGGGTACCGCCTTTGACGACCTCTTCGAGCTCCTTGCGGGCGCGATCGGCGTCGTCTTCACCGACATCTCCCTCTTTTTGGAGACTGTCGATCATGTCTTTGGCGTCGTGCCGCGCTTTGCGGATCGCGACCTTGCAGTCTTCGCCCGACTTGCGGGCAACCTTGACCAGATCCTTGCGGCGCTCTTCGGTCAGCGGTGGCATCGGGAGTCGGATGATCTCGCCATCGTTGGACGGGTTGAGGCCGAGCTGAGCTTCCATGATGGCCTTTTCAATCGGCTGCATCTGGCTGCGGTCGAACGGCTTGAGAACGATCATCCGCGGCTCGGGCACCGAAATCGA
>SHLP01000178.1 GCA_004283055.1 Deltaproteobacteria bacterium | reverse complement strand
GACACCGGCGTCTTCGAAGGCTCGATGGATTTCGAAAGCTTTCGCCAGACGATGGCGTCGCGCGTTCACCTCGTGCCGAGGCTTCGGCAACGGCTGGCCATGGTCCCATTCGGCATCGGCAAGCCCTATTGGGTGGAAGACCCGGAGTTCAATCTCGACATGCATTTGCAGCACGTGGCGCTTCCGAGCCCCGGCAGTTGGAAAGAGCTCCGAGGACTTGCCGCCCGCATCTTCAGCGTGCCGCTCGATCGCAGCCGTCCGCTCTGGGAGATGACATTCGTCGAAGGTCTCGACCAGATCCCTCAGGTTCCGCCTGGCTCGGTTGCGTTGATCAACAAGACCCACCACGCGGCAATCGACGGCGTTTCGGGCGCGGACATGATGGGGATCCTGCTCGACATGACCAAAGAGCCTAGGGTCTTCAGCGCGCCGCCGCCTCGTACCATTCCTCCAGTCCCGAACGAGCTAGAGGTGCTTTCCCACACCGCTCGCAAGATCATGGGCAAGCCAAGCGAGATCAAGCGAGTCGCCGGGGAGCTGACCGATGCGCTGCGTGCGGCTGGGAAGGTTCGGGACAAGGGGGTCGAGGTTCCCCCCGTCCCGATGACGGCGCCGCCAACGCCGATCAACCACACGATCACCGGCCAGCGAATCTGGAACACGGCCCTGCTGGAGCTCGACCGCGTGAAGGCGATTCGAAAGATCACCGGCTGCACCTTGAACGACGTCGTTCTTGCGATCTGCGCTGGGGCCCTCCGCCGCTATCTCGACGAAAAAGGTGAGCTTCCCGCCAAGCCCTTGATCGCCATGGTCCCGGTTTCGACTCGAGGCGATGACGAGCGCGGCAAGATGGGCAACAAGGTCTCGGCGATGTTTCTCGACCTTGCCACCGACGTCGCGGATCCCGTCGAGAGGCTCAAGGTGCTCAAAGAGCACACGCAGGGCGGCAAGGCGTTCGAGAAGGCCGGGGCCACGCGTGCCTTCGTCGACCTCTGGGATTTCGTTCCATTCGGCTTGGCCAATCGCGTCCTGCGACTGTACTCGCGGTTTCGCGTCTCCGAGCTGCACAACCCGGTGTTCAACGTGGTGATCACCAACGTGCCCGGGCCGCAGATGGACCTGTACATGGCAGGGCACAAGCTTTTGGCGAGCATGGGCATGGCGCCGCTGGTCGACGGCATGGGCCTGCTGATCACAGTGCTCAGCTACAACGGCGTCCTGTCGATCAGTCCTACGTCTTCGCCTGCCGTGATGCCCGACCTCGACGTGTTCACCCGCTACCTTCGCGAGTCGGCAAACGAGCTCGAAGCGGCCGTGCTGCCCCATCGCGAGCCCGATGCCGAGGCTGGCGACGCCCATGCCGAGGCAGTCGCGCAAATGACGGCGGCCTTCGTCGCGCAGATGAGGTCGACCCTCGAGGAGGCACCCGACGACCGCTCGCTTCGAGAAGGCAAATTCCAGCTTCGAATCACGGGTGCAGGTGAGCAAACCTGGATGATCGACATGCAGGACCGGAGCGTCACCGAGGGCAATGGGCGCCCGGCGGATGCAACGCTCACGATCCTCGACGCACATCTGGCCGAGATCCTGCGCGGCAATCTCGATCCTCAAATCGCGTTCGTACAAGGCAAGCTTCGCGTCGAGGGCGACATCAACAAAGCGATCGAGTTCGGCAGCTTCTTGCCGAAAGTCATCGCTTAGGGCGTGAAGGCGCTTCCTAGGGAAGCGCGCTGAAGCGTTGCTGCACGTTGGTGTTTGGCAGCTTGGCGCGAAGCTCCGGGAGTTGCTCCACGGCGAGCCACTGATACACGCCGTAGGTCTGCAAGACACGGCGCGTGTACCGACGCGTTTCGTCGTAAGGGATTTCTTCGATGAACACATCGAGTGAGCGACTGGGGTCTTCTTGCAGCCAGCGTCGAACCGCGCCTTCGCCGGCGTTGTAGGCAGAAGGCACCAGCGCGGGGTTCTCGTTCAATCGATTCCAGAGCCAGGCCATGTAGCGCGTGCCGATCTTGAGGTTGACCTCTGGCTTTTTGAGCGTGCGTGGCGTCGCTTTCACGCCGACCTCGGCGGCAAAGCGCTTGGCCGTCGGCATGATCAGCTGGACCAGGCCATAGGCCTTTGCCCAGGAGACCGCGTCGGGGTCGAACGAGCTTTCCTCGCGTGCGATCGCGCGCACGAACGAAGGAGGAACGCCTTCGTCCTCCGCGATGTTCTCGATCAGGGGCGAGAAGGCCTGCGGGTACGTCGCTTCCCAGATCAGCTTCCCTTCGCCCTTCGGCAGCAGTCCTTCGAAGTCTTCGAAGTGCGTCCGAATGACGCGGCTGAGCTTGGTCTGCGCCCCGGCGTGTTGAAGAAGAACGGCACCGACGACCGCCATCTCCGGGTCGACATCGTCACCGAGCATCCTAAGCGCTGACATCTCGGATGAGGCATAGCTGACCTCGTTGACGAGCAAGAGCTCGATCATGCGGTCGAAGGCGGGCTCGTCGAACTCATCGCGCCACGCAAACACCATGCGCGTCGGTTCCTCGCTCGATCGCATCCCGTGAATGGCCGCCTTCGCGCGCGCAGGGTCAATCTCGCCGAGTCTCCAGAGCGCCTGCTGTGCGTAGTAGCGAAGCGGCCATCGGTGGACGATCTCTTCGTAAGCTTCCGCCGCGTCGATACGCCGCCCAAGCATGTAAAGCGCGCGCGCACGCCAGTAGTTCGCACGACCCGTGATGCCTTCTTGGCGTTCGTCACCTCCGCGCCTCACGAGCTCGTCGAAGCGGTCGTAGGCGCCTTGGTACCTCCCATTGCGCAGCTGGATCCAGCCGAGCTTGAACAGGGCGCGCGGCCACATGTCGCCGTCAGGGTAGAGCTTCGAAATCGTGCTCAGGCGCAGAATCGCCGCCTGCTGTTTTCCCGTCTCCAGCTCTGCGAGAGCCGCGCGGTAGCTCGCGTCGTCGGCGAGGCTGTGGTCCGGCGCCTCCACCTCGAGCTTCCCGAACTGACGAATCGATTCCTCCCAGCGACCGATTCGGCCATAGGCGCGCGCGGCGTAGTAGCGAGCCCAGGCGCGCATGTCTCGGTCGCCCCTGACGCACTTGTCCGCAACCTCACGCATCACTGGAGCCCCGCGCGTCCGCTCGCGGTCTTGAAGAAGCGCGCGGCCTTGCTTGTAGCGTGTCTTGCACCAGGTCCCGCTTCCGGTCTTGAGGTGCCTGGCGAGCCTTTTGAAAAGTCGTTCGGCTTCGCGGTAGCGCTTGGCCTTGTAGAGCGCATCGGCTTTGTCGAGGCTCTGCTGCATGCGTGGGCGAAGGTCGGGTTTCGAGGCGACTGGCGGTGTGGGCGCCGCAGCCTTCTTGGCGAGCGTGCCGTCGACACGAATCTCCAGCCGCGCATCCGATGGATCGACTGTTCGAGTCTCGATTGTGCGCGCCAAGCCGCCGCCGGCCCAGTCGTCCGTGAGTGACGCGACGAGTTGGGCCGCCGTAGTCGGATCTCTGTGCGCGAGGAGCGAAGCTCGCTTCAGCTTGGCCCAGCGTGCGAGTGGGTGGTGGAAGGCGCCGAGCGTATCGAGGTGGGCGAGGGCGATTTCCTTATAGCCCTCGTCGAGCGCTGCCCTGGCAGCCAGCCAATGAAGTCGGCCTTTGTCCATTGGGCCTGCGCTCGGCAGCGTGGCTTCGGCGAGCTCGCGCGCTCTGCCGGGGTTGTTCTTGTCGAGCTGCCTGCGGACCTGCCTGACTGGCGACTTGTCAGGGAGCTCGACGATGACCGGGTCGAGGACCTTGGGCGGCGGTGCCGGCTCGGCGACCACGACCGGCGTCGGCTCCGCGGCGGGCGGCCAGACTTCGCGCCGTACGTTCTGCTGCTGATGGCAGGCCACCAGCAGCCCGATGCAGGTCGCAAAGGGCCAAATCCGATTCATCTAGCGAACCCTAGTGAGTCCGCTCCATGCGGGCAAGTTCCCCCCGTAAGCAGAAGCTGCGCGTCGACCACCGGGCTTCGCCCTCGTTGATCCTGTGATCGCGGGATGCGCGCGTCCGTGATAGGGAAACGCCACGTGAGCTACAGCCTGCAGATCGGCGTCCGTTATCTTCGCTCCAAGAAGCGCGCCACGGTTTCGATGATCACCCTGATTTCGATCATTGGAGTGGCCCTCGGCGTCGCAGCCCTTCTGGCGGTTCTGTCGATCACGACCGGCTTTGAAAAGGCGTTTCGGGACAAGGTTCTGGGCGTGAACGCCCATGTGCTGGTCTTGAAGTACGGCCGCGAGTTCCGCGACTACCGCGACGTTCTCGGCGCCGTTGGGGAGATGCCGGAGGTAGCTGGCATCGCTCCGTTTTCGATCAACGAGATGATGCTCACCAAGGGCGAACGCCGCGGTGTCGTCTTGGTCAAAGGCGTCACCCCCCAAGGACTGCAAACCGTCCTCGACCTCCCACAGCAACTCGTTGCTGGCAGTCTCGATGGCCTGCGTCGACCCGGCGCTGCTCCCAAGCTCGACGCCAAGCCCAAACGCGACGACGACTGGCAATGGCTCCGCGACATCCGAGACGGCAAATCGGCGACAACCGCTCCACGCCCCAAAAAAGGGGACAGTCCCCTTTTCCAAGAGGAGCCGGTTCGCCGAAAGTCCTTCTGGGAAGAGGAGAAAGAGCGTCGTGAAGCGCAGCGAGAGGCTGAGCGCCGTGCGCGACGACCCCGCATTGGGGCCGTGGCCGAGCCGGGCGAGATTGAAGCGATGCTCGGCGAGCTCGATGATGACGACTTCGTACTTCCTGACGACCCGGCCTGGGAAGCCGGGCTCTCTTACGGCGAGGCTCAGGAGCCGGTCGAGACGCTTCCCGGCATCATCGTGGGCAAGACCCTCGCCGAAGACTTGGGCCTGGAAGTAGGCGATCGGGTTCGCCTGATTTCGCCCCTCGCTGCGCTCGGCCTCACGCTTTCGGGAACCGGCGGCGCCGTCACACGGTCGCGAGAATTCAGAGTCATCGCGGTGTTCCAGGCCGGTTTTCAGGAATACGATTCAGGCCTGGTCTACACCGATCTCTTCGAGGCACAGCGACTGTTCGACGAAGGGGACAATGTGACCGGCGTCGAGCTTCGCGTCCATGATCTCGGCACATCGTTCGAGCTCGCCCGCCGGATCGAGCAAAACCTCGGCGGTGCGTTTCACTCTCTCGACTGGTCCGAGCTCAACCGCAACCTCTTCACCGCTCTCGAGGTGCAGAAGATCGCTCTAACCTTGGTCATCGCAACCATCATCTTCGTTGCGGCCTTCAACGTCATCGCGACGCTGATCATGGTGGTCCTCGAGAAAAAACGAGAGATTGCGATCTTGAAAGCCATGGGCGCGACCGATGCGACGGTGCTCGGCATTTTCATGCTGCAAGGCATCGTCGTCGGCGTCATCGGGACGCTCGCCGGTGTACTTGTTGGCGGCGGCCTCGTCGCCTACCTCGACCAAATTCAATTCCCGCTCGATCCTAAGGTCTACCTCATCGACCACCTCCCCGTCGTACTCAATCCGAGCGTTTTCTTGATCACCATCGCGATCGCGCTGCTCATTTGCACGCTCTCGACCATCGCACCTTCCCTGTGGGCCGCGCGGATGCTTCCCGTCGACGGCCTGCGCTACGAGTAAAAAAGGGGACTGTCCCCTTTTACGTGGTGCTAGTATCTGGTGCGATGGTGTTCGGTCGATCTCGGATGGTTGCGGTGTTTGCGCTGGGGGGGTTGCTGCTTGGGTGCGGTAGCGGTTCGTCTTCCTCTTCGTCGGCGAGTACTGCTAGCCTTGGCTGCACCAACGGGACGCTCGATTCGAGCACCACGCACGTCGACCTCGAGTTCGACGGCATGGTCCGAAGCTACGAGATGCACGTTCCGCCGAGCTACGACGGAATGACGCCCACGCCGCTGGTGCTGAACTTCCACGGTTTCACCTCGAGCGGCCTCGGCCAGCAGGAGTCATCGAACATGGATGCGACGGCGGACGCCGAGGGCTTCCTGGCCGTCTATCCCAACGGACTCGATCAATCTTGGAACGCGGGCCTCTGCTGCGGGCGATCGGCAACCCTCGGCGTCGACGATGTGGGCTTCACGCGTGCCGTCATCGAGGACCTCTCTGCACGCGGCTGCATCGACCCATCGCGTGTCTACGCCACCGGAATGTCGAACGGCGGCTTCTTCTCGCACCGCTTAGCCTGTGAGGCTGCAGACGTCATCGCAGCGGTGGCCCCGGTTGCCGGCGTTCTGGCACTCGACCCCGCGACGTGCACGCCCTCGCGACCGATTTCGATCCTACACCTTCACGGTACAGGCGACCCGCTCGTTCGATACGACGGCGGTGGCCTCGCAGACTCGCCGAGCGTCGAATCCTCCATTGCCGGCTGGCTCGATCGAAACGGATGCACCGGTGAGCCGACCGTAACCTTCCAAAACGGTTCGGCGACCTGCGAGACGACCGACGACTGTGACGGCGACGCCAGCGTCACCCTGTGCACCATCGAGGGCGCCGGACACTGTTGGCCCGGCCAACCCTGCCGCGTCCTCGGAGACCTCGGCGAAAGCACAACCGACATCGACGCCAACGAGGCCATTTGGCGCATGTTTTCCAGCGTGCGATTGCCCTGATTCGGCCCGTTCTAGCCCAGCCCCCAGGGCTTGCCGGGAGCTTGACGCCCTGGTCCAGCCGCGCTACCTCTGGCGTCCTTTTGCGGGAATAACTCAGCGGTAGAGTGCAACCTTGCCAAGGTTGAAGTCGTGAGTTCGAATCTCATTTCCCGCTCCAAAATTGGCTAATCGTTACGAGTGTTTTCACGATGGCCAGAGTTCGGAGGGTCGCTAGCGGCCCCCGAACCTTCCACTTTTTCTTCCACTTTCGGACCGTCGACCAGCGC
>SHLP01000177.1 GCA_004283055.1 Deltaproteobacteria bacterium | reverse complement strand
ACTACCCCTTCATCCGCAACGGCATCGAAGGCGCCGACCAGGGCTATCTCCTCGCGGACAGCGGTCCGATCGTCCCGTCCACGTTGCTGAGCGGGCAGCCGAGCAACCAGAGCGGCCTTTTCTCGGCGGTGAGCACGATCTGGGGCGTCGGCACCATGATCGACTCCCTGCCCAGGGGCGGAGACCGAATCCTGGCCGACTTCGGTGAGGTCAACGCCGTGGTCTCCGAATCCTTCCCGAACGATCGCCTCTCGGTCTCGATCTTCGAGCGCGACTACAACTTCCCCGTCGCCACGTATGAAAGCGCCTTCCCGATCTTTTCCGAAGAAGGCAGCACGGTCGACACGGGCGCCGGCCGCACCGAAATCTACCGCCTCACGTCCGAAGACCTCGAATCGCTCCGCTCGCGTCTCGACGATCTCGACAACCTCTCTTATTACATGCCGTACTACCGGAACACGAACACCAGCCACTGCCTAACCGTCACCGGCCTCGAAGACGTGGGCAGCTCCGAGCTCGAGTTCCTCGGCTTGTTCCAAGAGGACCCGTCGGCCGCCACCTGGACCGGCACCGAAATCGAAACCGACGGTGGAACCGTCACCTACAAAGACTTCATCGAGCAGCTCCTCGACGACTCGGCGCCGCAGCAGAGCTACTACGAGGGCACCTGCGAAGGCAGGTTCCAAGTCTGCGCCCTGGACTGCGAGGCCTACGACGCCCTCCTGTGCGAAGCGGCGGTCGAGTAGGGGCCTCCACACAAAGAGGCCCGCTCACGCTTGGGTTTGTGTACCGCGCGTAAACAGCCAGTTTCCATCCGGAAAATTCCGGCCCGCTTCATCCGCGATCTCCGCTGAGGCGCCGCGGACCTCCTACACTTTGCCGCGATGCTGAGCGCTCTCGATCCAGCCCACCGCCGGATCGCGCAAGGATTTCTCGTCCTGGGCGCGGTCTGTGCGATTGCGGTGACGGGCTACATGCTGATGGGTTGGAGCCTGTCGGACGCGGTCTACATGGTCACGATCACCATCTTCGGCGTGGGGTACGGCGAAGTCCGCCCCGTCGTTGGCGAGGTTCGTTGGCTCACCGTCGGCGTCATCTTCGTCGGCTGCTCCTCGCTCATCTACATTCTGGGCGGCTTCTTTCAACTGATCGCCGAAGGGGAGCTCAACCGACTTCTAGGGAGCCGTAAAATGAAGAAGACGATTGAAGAGCTGAGCGACCACGTCATCGTCTGCGGCCTCGGCCGCATTGGGCGCGTGCTGAGGGCCGAGCTCGAAGCCGCAAACGAGACCGTCGTCTTCGTCGACATCGATGCCGAGCGCGTAAACCTCGCCGTCGAGCAGGGCTGCTACGCGCTGGTCGGCAACGCCACGTCGGACGACCTTCTGCTCCAGGCGGGGGTGCAGCGAGCGCGGACGTTGGCGACTGTCCTGCGCGACGATGCGCTGAACGTGTTCATCACGCTCACGGCGCGTAACCTCAACCCTGACCTGCGGATCATCGCGCGCGCCGAGGATCCGGCGTCCGACTCCAAGATGATGCAGGCCGGGGCCGACAAGGTGGTTCTCCCGTCCGCGCTCTCCGGCGAAAGGGCCGCCCAGATGATTCTGCGCCCGGCGATGGTCGATTTCTTTCAGGACCAAGACCTATCGGGGCTCGAGCACGAGCTGCGCGTGCTTGGCCTCGAAATCGAACAGTTCGAGGTAGACGGCCAATCGTCTCTCATCGGCCGAACCGTCGGTGCGCTCGAATCGAGTGGAGACGGGGGTTTTGTCGTCATCGCGATTCGACGAGCCGGCGGGGAGGTGGTCCGCAATCCACAGAAGCAATTCACCTTCGCCGAAGAAGACAGCGTCCTGTTCATGGGCCACGCCGAGGACATCCCGAACCTTCGGGAGGCCTTCGAGATCGCAAATCTCCGGCCCGCGGTCAGCCGCCAGCTCGTCTACCGAGGCGCAACCCGCCGCGGCTAGTGGTTCCATCGCGGTTTCACACGCCGGAAACGATGCGTCCACTCGCCGGAAATGTCGCAGTCCTACGATCGACCGGTGAAACACGATGCGGTGATTTCACCAATCAAGGAACGGTCATGAGCGGCAACGAAATTCGGCTACAAGCCATCAATGAAGTCACCAACCGAGGCGAAGTCCCGACCGGACCCACACCGGGGCCTCTGAGTGAAATCTGGGCCAGCGATGTCTTCAATCTCGCGACCATGGAGGAAGCTCTTTCGAAGAACGCCTTCAAAGCGATGAAAAAGACGGTGCAGACGGGGGCGCCGCTCGACCCGGCGACCGCGGATGTCGTCGCCGCAGCCATGAAAGATTGGGCGCTCTCGAAAGGGGTGAAGTTCTTCTCCCACATCTTCTTCCCGATGACCAACATCACGGCCGAAAAGCATGACGGCTTCATCGTCACCAACTCCGACGGAAACGCCATCACCGAGTTCACCGGGAGCCTTCTCATCAAAGGCGAGCCGGACGGATCCTCGTTTCCAAACGGCAGCCTTCGAATGACCGCCGCCGCTCGGGGCTACACGGCCTGGGACCCGACGAGCCCGGTCTACGTGATGAACACGCAGAACGGCGCAACCCTGATGATTCCGAGCGTCTTCATGTCGTGGACGGGCGAGGCGCTCGACAAGAAGATCCCGCTCTTGCGCTCCAATGCGGCAATGGACAAAGCGGCCCAGAAGGTCTTGAAATTGATGGGAGAGACCGACATCGCACCGCTCAACTCGAGCTGCGGCGCCGAGCAGGAGTATTTTTTGGTCGACGCGCATTTTGCCAACAGCCGACCCGACCTGCTCCTCGCCGGACGCACGCTCTTCGGCGCTCCGTCGCCCAAGGGTCAAGAGTTCGACGACCATTACTTCGGAGCCATCCCCGGGCGCGTGCAGGTCTTCATGCAGGACTTCGAAGACAAGCTGTTCAAGCTCGGCATCCCCGCCAAGACCCACCACAATGAAGTCGCACCGGGGCAGTTCGAGATCGCGCCCTACTTCGAATCCGCCAACGTGGCCGCCGATCACCAGCAGCTCATGATGACCATCATGAAGAGCACGGCGCTCGAGCACGGTTTCGTCTGCCTGCTCCACGAAAAGCCCTTTGCCGGCATCAACGGCTCGGGCAAGCACGTCAACTGGTCGATCGGCAACTCGACTCAGGGCAACCTCCTCGATCCGGGGAGCACGCCGCACGAGAACCTCAACTTCTTGGTCTTCTGCGGCGCGGTCATCCGAGGCGTTCATCTGTACGGGCCGCTTTTGCGTGCGGTCATCGCGACCGCTGGAAACGATCATCGCCTCGGCGCCAACGAGGCGCCTCCTGCAATCCTGTCGGTCTACCTCGGCGACCAGCTCGAGGGCGTGTTCAACGACATCAAGGACGGTAAGGCATCCGCGACGAACGGCGGCGGGATGATGGACCTCGGACTCGCGCAGATTCTCCCTTTCACCCGAGATCCCGGTGACCGAAACCGCACCTCGCCTTTCGCCTTCACCGGCAACCGCTTCGAGTTCCGCGCGGTCGGCTCTTCCCAGTCGGTTTCTGGCCCACTCGTGGCGATGAACACGATTTTGGCCGACTCGCTCGAGTGGATCGCCGAGAAGCTCGAAGTCGAGCTGTCGAGCGGGAAGAAGCATCCGGCCGCCGTCGCCGCCGTGCTTCAGGAGCTGATGAAAGAGCACGGCAACGTGATTTTCGGTGGCGATGGCTACTCGCACGAGTGGCACGTCGCCGCAGTCGAGAAGCACGGCCTCAAGAACATCCCCACCACCGCCGATGCCCTTCCGGTTCTCCGAGACCCGGCCGTCATCGATCTCTTCAAGCGCACCGGTGTTCTTTCCCCGGTCGAGCTCGAGAGCCGATTCGAGGTCTATGCCGAGCAGTACATCCTTTCGCTCGGCGTCGAGGCCAAGCTGGTCGTGGAGCTCGCCAAGACCGTCCTCTATCCGGCTACCATGTCGTATGTCTCGAGCCTCGCCGCGACGCTCAACAGCGCGTCGGCCCTAGGCGTCGAGTTTGAATCCACGGCCGTCAAAAAGATCGCGACTGAAACCAACGCGATGATGTCCTCGGTCAGCTTGCTCGAGGAGGCCTTGGCGAATCATCATTTCGACTCTGTCGAAGCCCACATGCAGTACTGTGCAGGAACGCTGCGCGAGCTGATGGACCGGGTTCGCGCTCACGCCGACGCGCTCGAAACCCTGGTCGCCGACGAGTACTGGCCGCTCCCGAAGTACCGCGAGATGCTCTTCATCAAGTAAGCACGCCCCACTACCCGGGAACCGCCGGCACGGGCACCTTGCTATCTCGGCCTTCGTGCTCGAGCGTCACGTGAAGCGAGCCGGTCAGCACCCCTTCCCAGGGCCCTTTCAGCGCCTCGCACGCGCCTTCATCGAGGTCGACCGACTCCTCGAGGAGCGCGTCGACCAGAAGCTGCCGGTGGTCGTCCTCCATGTCCCAATGCACCACCAGGGCGAGCCCCCCGAGCTGGTGCGCTTCGGTCAAAAACACATGCGCCTTTGCAAACGCACGCTCGAGCGCCGACAGCGCCTCGTTGGGCATCGCATGCATGGTGGCTGTTAGCGCGCAATCGTCCGACACGATGCATCAGTGTACCAGTGAGCTCCGCTCCTGCCCTACTCCGATTCGGATCCAGCCGCGGCGGGCGGCCGCAGTATCCGTTTCCGTGACACCTTGATGCGAGCCGGACGTGTGGATTCGATGAACTCGGTGAGCGCCGTCACGAAACGCTCGGGCGCTTCGCAGTGCGGATAGTGCCCCACGTCCTCGATGATTTCGAGCCAACTCCCCGAGATGACGGTATGCGCGGCATACGCATGCTCCACGGGAATCACGCGATCATCCTCCCCCCAAATGATGAGCGTAGGCATTCCGGCGGCCAGGTAGAGTTTGTCGTTTGCGCTCACCGCCTGGCCACGAGGGTCGATGACTGCGCGCAAGGTGCGCAGAAATGCGCGACGCGCTTCCACATTCCCGAGCGAGGAATAACTACGCCATAGCTCTGGAATCACGGTCGCACCCTCGAGCTTTTTGCGGAGGGCGAGCCGGCCGAACGTTTCGACGAAGCGCCGAACGGGCGGTGCGCAGGCGACGAGCAGCACCGCTTCTGACCCTGGAAGCGTTAGCATTCGGAGCAGGGGGTTGACCTCGGTGCCGAGTCCCCCGGCATTGACGAGCACCAACCGCTCGCAGCGCTCGGGGTACTGATACGCGAGCTGCATCGCAATCCCGCCCCCGTACGACTGCCCAACCACCGTGGCGCGCTTGAATCCCAAGGCTATGATCAAGTCGCGTAAGACCGATGCCATCGCACCAAGCGAGTAGTCTCCCTTCGTCTTGTCCGACTCGCCGTGCCCAAAAAGGTCCGGGGCCAGCACGGTGAAGCGCTCGCTCAGCGCGGGCATGACCTGCTTCCATGTCGTCGCGCTGCCGGCCATCCCGTGAATCAGAAGCACGAGCGGGCCTTTGCCAGCAAGCCGGTAGGTCAGGCGCTTGCCATGGATGATGACCTCTTTTTGCTCCATCGCCCTAGGGTTCTACCACAGTGTCAACTCGAACCAGTTTCGCGATGAGCTCCACATGCGGCGTTTGCGGCAAGGTGTCGTAGGCCCGCAGGCTCTCCAGCCGGTAGGCCGGGGCAAGTGCCCCTATGTCTTTCGCAAGACCGGCGGGTCCACACGCCATTACGTGAATGCGCGCAGGACGAAGCCGGAGCAGCTCGCCGGTCACCGCAGCGCCAAGTCCCTTTCGCGGCGGGTTTGCGACCACCGCGTCCAGCGCGTCGGTTTGGCGCGCCAAAAAAACCTCCGCGGTTTCCGGATCGACGCGAAGACTACGAGCCGCTTCCGGATGTGACTCGCAGGGCAGGACCTCGCTCGCAGTCGCCCGGAGCCGTCGCGTGGTCGCGCCCGAACCCGCGTAGAGGTCGAAGATACGTCCGCCACCGATGCCATCGACGAGGTCATCGTACATCTGCTCAGCAACCTTGGGATTGGGCTGCATGAACCCAAGCGGACCGATAGGCGTGCCGTTCACGTCGAGCTCTTCGATTCCACGAAGCACGGTCGCTTCCGCTCCGCGCAAGACGTTGCCGCCATCGCGATAGAAGCTGACGGCTAGGCCGTCGCAGCGCGTCAGGCGCGGGCTCAGGCGAATCAGCTCGTCCGCGTTTGCCTCGCTGGTCACCAGGGTCGCGAGGACTTTCGTGCCGTCGGTGCGAAGCCAGACAGCGCGAAGCCCGAGCCGCTTGCGTTCTTCGTCGTGCGCCGCGATGCCGAGCTTCTGGGCGGCTTCGGCGAGCTCATCGGCCGCCGCAGCGATAAGCGGATGATCGACCAGGCAACCCCGCATGTCGGCCGGACGGTTCGTTCCCCGCATGAAACTCCCAAGGCGCAGCTTCCCAGGCCCACCGAACGCGATCCTTTTCGCACTCCAGCGGTAGCCGAGCGATTCGGGCGCAGCCACGATTTCACTGACCTCGAGCCCGTGTTGTTCGAGCAGCATTTCTCGAAGCACCGCCCGCTGATCGACCTCTTCAAGCGCCATCAGGGCACATCCGCTGCAGCGCCCGTCGTCGCTGTCCACATGACGCGGGCAGGGAATCGCGCGTCGACCCGTGCGACCACGCTCCACCTCTAGGGTGGTCGCAAAGGTCACGTGCTTCCCGACATGGTCGATGCGCGCTACCACCCGTTCCCCGGGAAAAGCCCCGGCGATGCGCGTTCGTCCACAGCCCCCTTCGCCCGAAGGCAGCAGCGATTCGACCTCGAAGGTGACCCGATCGCCCGCACGGGGGCGAGGCTCCGCTTGGCCTTGCATAGCTGTACGTTTGCGCGACCCATCGGCCATGGGCAAGCTGCGGCATGGCCCTCGTCCCC
>SHLP01000176.1 GCA_004283055.1 Deltaproteobacteria bacterium | reverse complement strand
AAGTAGAGAACGACGGTCTTCTCGCCGCGGAACTGCGAGAGCGAGATCGCGTCGCCGTTCTGTGTGGTCTTGTTGAAGTCAGGGGCGCTCGCGCCCACACCAATCGTCGCCATAGCCGGCCTCCAACGGCCTAGGTAGCACCCATGCACCGAACGCGCAGCCGCGCCCATCCGCCGGGCTTAGCTCTCGATCGATTGGAAAAAGGTCACCTTTGCGGGTTCTCCTTTCCACTTGAAAAGAATGAAACATGTTCTATTTTCGAGCCATGGACGACCGCTACTTCACCCCGCCGATTCCGAACGGCTGGTTCCAAGTCGCTTACTCCGACGAGATCAAACCCGGAGACGTCAAGCCGCTGAAGTACTTCGGCGACGACCTCGTCATCTGGCGTTCTGAACGAGGCGAGCTCTCGGTTCTCGACGCGTTCTGTCCTCACCTCGGCGCCCATCTCGGTCATGGCGGCAAGGTCAAGGGCGGCTCGCTCGAATGCCCGTTTCACGCATGGCAGTTCGGCACCGACGGGCGCTGCACCGCTGTCCCCTATGCAGAGCACGTTCCACGAAAAGCCAAGGTGGATACCTGGCGCATCAAAGAGCTCGCAAACATGGTGCTGTGCTGGCATCACGCCGAGGGCGCGCCCCCGAACTTCGACGTGCCGGACGAGATCCCCGAGTGGGGCACGGCCGATGGCGTGCGCAACGAGGACTGGACTGAGTTCGTCGAACGACAGTGGACGATTCGAACCCGCAATCAAGAGATGGCGGAGAACGCCGTCGACTCCGCGCACTTCCGTTACCTACACGGAACCACCAACATGCCGCAGTCGGAGGCTTCGGTCGATGGTGCGGTTCTCCGCGTGTACTCTGGCGCCGGCATGGAGACTCCACGAGGCACCGTCGATGGCTCGATCGAGAGCCTCAACTACGGCTTCGGGCTCGCGATCGTTCGCTTCAAAGGGATCGTAGAGACCCTCAACGTTGCGACGATGACGCCGATCGACGCGGACCACATCCACCTGCGCTTCAACTTCTCCGTCAAGCAGACGAGCGGTGCGGAGGTGGCTCGCGGCGTGGGCAAGGCGTTCGTCGCCGAGGTGGCCCGACAGCTCGAACAGGACATTCCGATTTGGGAAAACAAAGTTCAGTACGAAAAACCGCTTCTGTGTGACGGGGACGGCCCGATCGGCATCTTCCGCCGCTGGTGCACGCAGTTCTACTCCTGGCCCGACGGCCAGCAGGCAGCGGAGTAGTGTCTCGCTTCGAGCTCGAAGAGGTCGAGGCAGCCTTTCGGCAGTTCTGGTACACGGGGATGATCCGCGAGGATTGGAACGCCTGGGTCGACCTCTTCACCGAAGACGTCGTGTACGAAGAGCGTGTTCTTGGAACGATGCACGGCCGAGAGGCCGTCCGGGACTGGGTCGTCCCGCTCATGGAGCGGTACGGCGAGATCTACGGCGTCTACGACTGGCACGCGGCCGACCCGTCCGGCCGGGTCGTTTTTCGCATGAACAACCGACGCGATCATCCGAGCGGGCAGGGCGTCATGGATTTCCCCGGCATCACGATTCTGCAGTACGCCGGCGACAACCAGTGGTCGGCCGAAGAGGACTACTGGGCCGAGAAGCTCGGCGTTCAGCAGTGGCGGGACTACCAAGAAGCGCTGAAGCAGCACGACCCCGACCATCGGAACAAGCGCACACGCAGGAACTGGGGCGATGGCCCGGACTGGACGATCGGCAAGGCGTCGTATTGGGACTGGCCTGACCGCAAAGGGCCTTAGTACTCCGCGTCGAAGTCGATTTCGAGCGGCTCTCGGCTTGCCGGTCGTGATTGGCATGCGAGCACCCAGCCCTGCTCGATGTCGCTTGGCTCGAGCGCATCGTGAGCAGCCATTGCGACTTTCCCGCTCTTGAGCAGGGCCATGCAGCAGCCGCAGTAGCCATCTTCGCAGGACGAAGGCGGCTTGTGGCCGGCCTTGATCGCGGATTCGAGGAGGGTCAAGCCCTTCTTGTACGGCACCTCCAGCGTCTGACCCTCCAGCACCATGTTGAAGGTCGCGGGGATTTCCCCGTCGGACTGCTCGGGGACGGCCTGCGCCGAATCGTCTCTGCGGTCTGGATCGATCGGCGAGATGAATCGCTCGAACTTCGTTCGGCCCGGATCGATGTTGGAGGCCTTGAACGCCTCTTCGACGGAGTCCATGTATCCCGTTGGGCCGCAAACGAAGAACTCCGCCTCTTCCCAGCCGCGAATCTGTTCGCGAATATCGGCTAACGACATGAAACCGCTCGCGCTGTCGAGATGGTGCACGACCTCTAGGCGGCCCGGAAATTCCGCCAACCAGAGATCGATTTCGTCTTTGAAGATGATCGATCGCTCGTCCCGGTTCGCGTAAATCAGCTTCAGGCGACGCCCAGTCGTTCGGAGCGCGGACTTCATGATCGACACCACGGGCGTGATCCCACTGCCTCCGCCAAACAGAACGATGCCGTGGTCTCTTTCGTTCGAGCGCAACACGAAGCGCCCTTCGGGAGGCTGGACGAGAATCCGGTCGCCGACGTGAAGCGTGTCGTTGAACCAGTTGGAGATGCGCCCGTCGTCGACCCGCTTGACCGTCACCTTGGGCCAAGCGTCGGTCTCGGGCGCGCTCGAAAGGGAGTAGCTGCGGCGGAGCTGCATGCCCTCGAAGGGCACCTCGAAGGTCAGGAACTGGCCGGAGCGATAGCGGAACGCTTCGCGCAGCGAGTCCGGCACGCTGAAGATGAACGAGCGCGTATCGTGTGTTTCCTGAACGATTCCTGCTATTTGAAGCTCGTGAAAGTCCGCGGGCATCGGCAGAGGCCTCCAACTAGAACGTGTTCCACTCTAGGGCCAGCAAGCCGTGCGGTCCAGCGCTTGCAGACACTATGGCGGCGACGTGCGCGATGACGTAGCCTGGTTAATTCGGAGAGGCCAGCCCCCCATGGACCTCAATCAAATCAGACCCCACAAGCCGGGGCGTCGAATGCCCGTGCGTCGGAAACAAACCGTCGGAATCGATCTTGGTACCACGAACACGGTGGTCGCCCGGAACTTCGAAGCAATGCAGCTCGACAGCGGCGGCTACGTGATGCCTTCGGCCGTTGCGTTCCCGCCGAACGGGGCGACGCTCTTCGGCCAGCCCGCGCGCCGTCGGCGCGCCATGGACCCAAAGAACACCATCTTGTCCGCAAAGCGCGTGATGGGTGCCCGCTGGCATTCCTCCTACACGAGCCAGTTTCGCGAGCACTATCCGTACGACATGCGCGAGAGCGCCGACGGAGGTGTGGAGATACTAACTCGCGCCGGCGTCGTTTCGCCGGTGGATGCGGGTGGCACGGTCGTACGCGGCCTGTGCCAGCTGACCCATTGCCCTGTCCGCGACGTTCACGCGGTCGTCACCGCTCCGGTGGGTTTCGATCAACGCCGCCGTGATGCTACCTCGCTCGCGGTCGCCAAAGCGCAGTTCGCCTCCGTTCGGGTCGTCGAAGAGCCGATCGCGACAGCGCTCGCGTACCTGAACCGCAGCAGCTTGAAGTACGCCTTCGTGTACGACTTGGGTGGCGGGACCTTCGATGCTGCGGTGGTCGATTGCAGCACCTATCCATTTCGCGTCATCGGCCACGGCGGCGACCCTTATCTCGGTGGAGACGACGTGGACCGCACCATCGCACTCCACGTGGCCGACAGGACGCTTTCGCGAGACGGTTGGGACTTGACCAATGACGCGGTGACGTTTGATCGTCTGGTCAACGCATGCGAGGTCGCAAAGTGCGAGCTCAGCGAGGCCGAAGGGGCTGCGATTGCCATTCCCAGCGTCGATCCGGCGGCGCCCGAGAGTTGCGGCATCATTCCGATTACCCGCGACGAAGTGCGACAGCTCACCCTGGACTTGGTTCGCTCCACCTTCGGCATCTGCGATGAAGTACTCGCCCAGGCGAGCCTCAAGGCGCGCGACATGGAAGCCGTGTTCTTGGCCGGCGGAAGCACTCGCCTTCCGGGCGTCGTGGAGTACATCGAATCGTACTTCGGCAAGCGGCCGCGGTCGGACTTGGACCCGATGCAGGTGGTTGGGCTAGGCGCTAGCCTGGCCGCAGCGCGGCCGGCCGTGTCGGAGCTGCTCGACCCCTGCGCCTGAGTCGAGCTTTGTCGATCGTCAGTTCGACAGGGCTTTGATGACGGCCTCGTCCAGATGCACGTCCTGCTGCGGGAAAGGAATCCCAATGCCTGCCTCGTCGAGGGAGAGCTTGGCTGCGCGAACGGTAGCCTGCCAGACGTCCCAGTAGTCCGCTGTCTTGCACCAGACGCGGACCTGCCAGTCGACCGAAGAGCCACCGAGCGACTTCAAAAATACCTGAGGCGCAGGGTCGGAGACGATGCCAGGGATGGTTGCGGCGGAGGCCTCGAGGGCTTTGCGGGTCGCATCGATGCTAGCCGAGTACTCGGCGCCCACATCCACGTCGACGCGGCGAAGCTCGTACCCGGTGTAGTTGGTGATCGTGCTTCCGAAGACTGCGCTATTGGGGATGATCAGCTTTCGGTTGTCGAGGGTCCGGAACTCGCAGGTGAACAGGTCGATGTGCTCGCAGACGCCCGTGTCGTCGTTTACTTCTACGAAGTCCCCCACTTTGAAGGGTCGGAATACCAGCAGCATGACGCCCGCCGCGAAATTGCCGAGTGTGCCTTGGAACGCCAATCCAACGGCGAAGCCTGCAGCGGCCAAGACGGCGGCGAAGCTCGCCGTTTGAATTCCAAACACCCCCAGGCAGCCGAGAACGGCGCCAACGAGAATTAAGTAGCGTGTGAACTTCGCAAAGAACCGTGTCAGGGTGGCGTCGAAGCTCCGCTTCTCGAGCCCGCTGCGGACCGCTCGCTCCGCCCAGCCCGCCACGATGAAGGCAACCAAGAGCGCCAGCAGGACGCCCAGGACCTTCGGGCCGTGCTCCATGAGTAGATCGATGTACTTGCCTGGGTCGATATCCATGATGTCTCCACTATTCGAATGGCGGTCAGCGCAGCAGTTGGTCGAGGATGACCAGGTTCTCGGCTTCCACATCTCCGATGTTTCCGTCGGAGAGGATCATGGCCTTTGCTGCGTCTAGAAACAGTTGCCGGTGCTCTTTTGGGATGTCCCCCGGGTCCAGATCGTCGGCGCGGGGCGGAACCTCGAGCCACTGCGCGACCTGCTGTTGCTCGTCTTCGTCGAGTCCGAGTCGAATCACCATCTTGACGACGAACTCACGTTCGCGGTCGGTGACCTCGAGGTCAGCCCAAGCGAAGGAACAGACAAACCTCATGAGCTGAAGCCTGTCTTCCGTATTGAGCGCGTCCAACATGCGCGGGACTCTACTCCGAGCGCGGCGCCAAGACTAGCCCGAAGAATCAACCCCGCGAGCAGTGGAAAGCCAAGATCGTGCCTGGACCCCGCGGCTCCGACGGGCTCTTGGACACATCGAGCCGACTAGGCGCAGGTCGCAGCTGGAAGTAGCTACCACCCGCCCTGTTTTGGGCTATGGTGCGGCTCCAATGGCCACCAAAGTGACGATGCCGCAACTCGGCGAGAGCGTCGTAGAAGGCACCATCGGCAAATGGCTCGTCTCGGTAGGGCAGTCGGTCGCCAAAGACGACCCTATCGTCGAGATCCTCACCGATAAGGCAGACAGTGAGCTCCCGGCCCCCGTCGCAGGTGTAGTGACTCAACTGCTTGCAGCCGTAGACGACATCATCGCCGTCGGCGAACCCATTTGCGAAATTGATGAAGACGCCCAGGCAAGTGCGGAGGCAGCTCCGGCCGCCGAGCCGCCTGCGCCTAGTTCCGCCGCTGGTCCGGCGCCGCCGACTTCGCCGTCGGTTCGAAAGCTCGCGCGCGAAAAGGACGTGGACCTCAGCGCCGTCCAAGGTTCGGGCGACAGCGGACGCATCATGCATGACGACGTGATGGCGGCGATCAGCAGCGAACCTACCCCGGGACGGATGGCAACGACGCCTCCACCACCCCCGGCATCGGTTCCGCCTGCGCCAGCTGCGCCGCCCGCGCCGGCGGCCGCGCGAGGCAGCGGCCCGTCTGGAGCGTTTCGGCTGCCGCCGTATGTTCCCAAGCCCGGGGACGAGATCGTTCCCTTCACGCGTCGCCGGCGAATCATCGCCGACCACATGGTCTTCTCGAAACAGACAGCCCCGGACGTGGTCACGTTCGCCGAATGCGACCTTCACCGGACGGCGGTTCTGCGAAACCAGCACAAAGCGCACTTCAAAAAAGACGGGGTGAATCTCACGTACCTCGCCTTTGCGATCGCAGCGACCGCACGGGCCCTGCGCGAGTTTCCGGAAATCAACTCCCGTGTGCTCGACGACGCATTCGTCAAGCTGGCCGAGGTCAACATCGGAATTGCGGTCGATACGGACGAAGGCCTGGTCGTCCCCGTCATTCGAAACACCGACAACCTCACGATTCGAGGCGTCGCGCGCGCGGTGGCCGATGTCGCCGAGCGGGCGCGCTCGGGCAACCTCACTCCGAACGACCTCGCCGGCAAGACATTCACCATCTCCAACCCCGGCCGCCGCGGCAACCTGGTCGGCGGTGCGATCATCTCGCAGCCCAACGTCGCGATTCTCCGCCTCGGGACCATCAAGAAAAGGGTCGTCGTGGTCGAGCACGAAGGCGAAGACCTGATGGCGATCCATCCGGTCATGCACATGGCACTGACCTACGATCACCGCGTCGTCGACGGCGTACACGCGAACGGCTTCCTGTACCGGGTCGGGGAGATCCTGGAGTACGGGGACTTCGAGCTGTAACCGGGGCACGGAAAAAAACGCGTCATGGGGTTCCATCGAACGGGGCGCCTTGCAGAGGTGGCCGGATGGGCTTGGAGCCTGGGGCCACGCAAGGCGCCCCTCGG
>SHLP01000175.1 GCA_004283055.1 Deltaproteobacteria bacterium | reverse complement strand
ACGCCGGCACTGACGCTGGCACCGACGAGCTGCATCCGCCTCATCTGATCGACTCGCCTCCCCCCGCCTTCCCCCCCGGACGCGCGGGGACGGGGTTGCACCCGACCGTCATCCTTTTCATCACCGTGACCGCGGAGGCGAAGGTCACCGATATCGTCGTGGAGCACTCGGCGAGCGCGGATTTCGACGCGGCGGCGGTGGAGGCGGTCCAGAACTGGGTGTTCGAGCCCGCCACGAAAGGAGACGAGCCCGTTTCAAGCCGTATCCGTGTCGCCGTGCACTTCGAGGAACCCGAAGTCGGAGTCCACGATCAGACGGGCGCGTATGCGGGCGTGGCCACGGCGACCCCCGCAGAAGAGGACGCCCGCCCACCAGACGATTTTCACGCAACCGCCGAGGTCGACGCCGAAAAGCTTCGCGCGCAGGACCGAGGCGCGGCCGACTTCACCATCGACCGGAAGGTTCTCGACGCCGCCCCCGCCGCAACCGCAAACGACCTCTTGCAGCGGGCTCCGGGTCTGTATGTCGCCAACGTCGAGGGCGATGCGGCCGGAGGCTTCCTCTACCTCCGAGGCTTCAACGCCGAGCACGGACAAGACATCGAGCTGAAGCTCGGCGAAGTTCCGCTCAACCAGCCCTCGAACATCCACGGGCAGGGCTACACCTATCTAGATTTCATCGTCCCCGAGGCGGTGAACGAGCTGCGGGTCATCGAGGGCGTCTATGACCCAAGGCAAGGCGACTTCGCGGTGGCAGGCACCGTGGAGTTCGACCTCGGGGTCGAGCGTCGGGGAATCTATGCGAAGACGGAGCTGGGCTCCTTCCGCACTTTCCGGCAGGTCGGCATCTTTGCGCCAAAGGGCAAAGACCCAGACACCTTCGGTGCCTTTCAGTTTCGACGTACTGATGGCTTCGGCGAGAACCGCGATGGGATCAGCGGCTCGGCCATGTTCCAGGTGGGTTTCGGGAAGCAGCGCTGGCGCTTTCGCGTCCACGGGGCGTTCTGGGGCGCGCGCTACAACTCGGCGGGAGTGCTTCGGGCCGACGACATCGAGGACGGCTCCGTCGGATTCTACGACGTGTACCCTTACCCCACCGCGCGGGCGCAAAACGCGTTCAACGCCGGCGGCATCCTCGGCGTGCACGGCGAGCACCGGGGCAAGAACCGCAAGAACACCAGCTTCGACCTCTGGCTTCAGCTTCACGACTTCCGGATTCAACAGAACTTCACCGGCTTCACCGAGCGCTCCCAAATAAACCCAGACTGGGTCGGCCGCGGCGACCTGATCGAGCAGCGAGACCGGCGCTTCGTCATCGGAGGCAACGCCCGGCACCGCACGGCTCGCTTCGAGCCCGCCGAGAACGCGAAAGGCACCGTCGAGATGGGGGTGTCGACCCGCGTCGATCTCATCAACCCCCAGGAACAGAACCTCATCCAAGCCCCCTCGAATCAAACCTGGGACCGGCGCGTGGACGCGGACATCGTGCAAGCGGACATCGGCCTCTGGGTCGACCTCGACTGGGACTTCAGCAAGTACTTCAACGTGAAGGGCGGTGTGCGCGCCGACGTGCTGTTCTTCGACATCAACGACAGTCTCGGCAACTTCGTTCCAGACTTTCGACCCGACACCTTCATCCCCGGGTATCGACGCACCGCCGCGGGGATCGTCGCGGGGCCGCGATTGGCGCTGACCGGAAAGCCAACGGAATGGTTCGACATCATAGGCGCGTACGGAGAGGGTTTTCGATCGCCTCAGGCACGTACGCTCGTCGACGGCGAGATCGCGCCGTTCAGCAAAGTGCGGTCGCTCGATTTCGGTGTGCGTTTCCGCCTCTTCCCAGACGAGCAGCTGAAGCTGACGCTCACCGGATACCGCACCTGGCTCGACAACGACGTCTTCTTCGACGCGGCGGAAGGGCGACTCGAGAATATCGGCCCGACGAGTCGAACGGGCTTCGTATTCTACGCGGTCACCAACCCGCTCCCATGGCTCGTCGGCTCGCTCTCGGTGACCTACGTCAAAGCGGTCCTCGACGGGCCGCCACCCCCGACGGTCGAAAACCCAACCCCCGCTTTTGCGGAGGGGGATCTTCTTCCGTTCGTTCCCCCGTGGATCGTTCGTCTCGACGTTGGGGCGGGCGACGACTTGGTCGACCTTTGGAAGTACCCGCTGCACGGTCACCTTGGGCTCGGCTACACCTTCCTCGGCTCACGTCCTCTTCCCTTCGCGCAGGCCGCCAGTCCGTTCTCGCTGCTGGACCTATCTGCGCGCCTGTCTTGGTGGTTCCTCGAGCTAGGCTTCCAAGTCTTCAACCTCCTCGACAAGCGGTACGCGGGCAACGAGTTCACCTTCGTCTCGGATTGGAATCCCGATGCGACGGGTTCGCGAATCCCGGCAAGGCACATCAGCTCCGGCCGTCCGCGAACCTTCTTTTTCACGATAGGGATTCAGCTATGACGCGGGCATTCACCTCGGCGCTCCTGCTGTTCCTGCTTTCCGCCTGCGGCGAAACGACGGGCGGCTTCGTCGAAATTCCGTTCGCAGGGCAGGGCACGGCGGCCCAATCGTTCACGAAGGACGGTTGGGAGGTGACGCTCTCCGACGCGACGCTCGGCTTCGGGCCTATCTATTTCTGCGCAACCGAGAGCGCGCTCTCGAGCCGCTGCGAGGTCGCCATCCTCGAGTACCTCGAAGGCAGCAAGCTCGACGGTCTCGACCCGAGTTCACAGCCCATTGGCTCCCTCTACGGAACGACGGGCACCGTGCGTACCGCCTTTTTCGACTACGGGATCGTCTGGCTCTTGACCAAGCCTCTCCCCGAAGCGCTTGCTGGCGTTCCGGAGGGACCGGCAGTCGTTCGCTCCGAAAGCTCGAGCTACGTGCCGAAAGGACACTCGGCTCAATTCGCGGGAACGGCGAGCTGCGTGGCGGAGCCCGCGACCTGTTGTCCGGGGGCAGCGAGCTGTCCGACGAGCTTTGCGTTCGAAGCCAACGTCGATGTCCTGGTGGCGAATCCCGGCACTCCCGCGGTGAACGGCGTCCGCACCTCTCAAGAAATCACGAGCGAGCCGAGGACGCTCACGGTCACTTTTGATCCGAACGCATGGTGGCAGTCGATCGACTTCGCGCGCCTCGCCGCCTTGGACGACGGAACGGGAAGCGTCCTGCTCGAGCCCGATGACCCCGACTACAGCGCGCTGGTGATCGCGATGACGGCCAACGAGCTTCCCCAGCTCACGTGGACCGTCGCAGAAACCGAGCCGTAAACATGAACGAGAAACGAAAGGACGAACGGATGAATTTCGGACACGAGGTGCAATGGGTGGCGTGGCTTGCGGCGTTTAGTCTGAGCTGCGGGAGCAGCAGCACAGGAGGAAGCGGCAGCGGCAATCTATCGGTGGTGCTCGCCGCCGAGGAGACGATCTCGGACGGCCTCGACGCGGGCAGCGGCGACGAGAACATCCTCGACGGCTTCGACGTTCGATTCAACCGGTACATCGTCGCCATTGGCAACGTGGCGATGAGTCAGGTCGGCGGCGCCAACCCCCAGAGCAGCTCGGTCTTGGCCGTCGCCGATTTCACGAGCCTTCCGAGCACGCAGCCGGAGGTCACGGCGTTCAACGGAATCGCGACGGGGCAGTACACCCGCTTTGGATTTGAGACTCCTCCCCCCTCCAATGGCGTTCTCAACGTCAACGGCGTGGCAACCGAGGACATCGACGCGATGGTCGCCAATGGCTGGAGCTACATCATCGAGGGCACGATCACGCAGGTTTCGGACGGGGTGACGAAGAGCTTTTTGATCGAGGCGGACGTTCCGACCGTGTACAGCGACTGCGCGCTCGACGGGATGGAATCGGGGGTCAACGTCGCGGGCAACTCGAGCGTAGACATCACCCTTCACGGAGACCACATCTTCTTCAACGGTTTCCCCGAAGAGGAGGGAAACGTGATGCGACTGGCGCAGTGGCTTTGGGACATCGAGGATAGCGACTCGAATGAGCTGCTGACGCGAACCGACTTCGAGGCTGCCACCGACGTCGGGAGTCTCTTCCCTTCGCCCCCGTCCGGCGCCTACGAGCTGACCGGCGGGCCGATTACGCCCATCTCCAACGCCTGGGACTTCATCCGCGCGCAGCTCGGCACCCAGGGTCACATCTTCGGCGAGGGCGAATGCGAGTGGAGCCCGCTCTGAGCCTCCAAGGTCAATTCGATCTGCGCTCGTAGACGAGGGCGTATTCGATCGGTGAGGCGAGCTTCTCACTCGTCATGTAGACCGTCATGACGAGCTGCCCCGCTTTGTTGAAGCGATAGGTCGACTTCCGGCGCGCATGCTCGAAGACGAAGTACTGAACGATCGTTCGCGGCTCGAGCTCATAGTGGAGCTTCGAGTCGCGTCCGTTCGGCCCAACGAGCGCACGCTCGGTCCCGTCGTCGGACGCAACCGCAGAGTACTTCCCCATCACGATCGAGACATTTTCCCCCGCCCGCTTGATCTCGATGCGCTCGGGCAGCTCTTTGTGATTCGCGAGCCGGCTTCGAGCGATGCGTCGCCCGAGCCAGCCCAAGCTGCTGATCGCCGCCTCGATGGACGCCCCGATCGTCGCGTGGTCATCCTCCGCCGTCCCAACATACGCGTAGCTCCCAGAAAGCAGCTCGACCGCATCGGTCCCGGTTGGACCAACATCGACCGACTGCGCACCCCCCGTAGAAGCAAACAAAAACAGCCCAACCGCCAGCAACCAACCCACCACCATGTTTTGGGGGACACGCTCCACCCCCGCAAGCCGCCTCATTTCAAGCACTTGAAGAGCACACCGCGAAAACCCGTTTCCCCGCGCCTTGGCGTATCGAACCACGGCCGGGTCATTGGGCCATGCTGAATCCCGTCGCGGTCGACCCCCGTCGCGCTGTGTCAAACTGAGTCGCCGGCGCGCACATCGTGCACCTTACGCAGCCACCCGAGTCGAAAACCTCCCTCATTTTGCGTCCAGAGGCGTTGGCATGGAAACTGCTGTCGAAAGAGCGTCCCGGAGGTAAAGATATGACTGCTCGTCTGGCTCTAGTGATTACTGCGCTCTTTTTCGCTTCGTGTACGTCGGAGTCCACCCCTCCGCCGAACGGTGCACCGGCGCCAGGCCAGGAGGTCGCCTCTTCGCTTTCGCGCGACACAGCCCCCGACACCACGGCCGACGAGCTCGCACGACTCACCGCCGACAACGCGGCGTTCGGCTGGGAGCTCTATCGCGAGCTCGTGAAGGACAGAGAGAATCTTTTCTTCTCCCCTCACAGTATCTCGGTAGCCCTGGCCATGACCTGGGCAGGCGCGCGCGGCAACACCGAAACCGAAATGGCTGACGCCCTGCGCTTCTCGCTCGGACAGGCACGCTTGCATCCAGCTTTCAACGCGCTCGACCTCGAGCTCGCGTCTCGCGCCGAGGCCGGCGGCGCCAACCCACCGCTGCCGTTTCGGCTCAACGTGACCAACGCGCTCTTTGGCCAACGTGACTTCACGTTTCTCGACCCGTTTCTCGATACCCTGGCCATCCACTACGGCGCCGGGCTGCGGCTCATGGACTTCGTCAACGAGGCGGAGCAATCGCGCGTGGCCATCAATTCTTGGGTCGCCGACCAAACCGAGGACCGCATCGAGGAGCTGATCGCCCAGGGCATCATCGATGCAGCGACGCGGCTCGTGCTGGTGAATGCGATCTACTTCACCGCGTCGTGGGCCGAGCCCTTCGATGAGGCGAACACCCGCAGCGATCCGTTCACCCTTCCAGACGGAACCGAGATCAACACCCCGACGATGCACGGAAACGCGGCCATGCGCTACGTCGATGCCGAGAACTACGAGGCTGCTGAGGTGCCGTACGACGGTCAGCAGCTCGCGATGCTCTTGATCGTTCCCGATGAAGGGCAGTTCGCGGCCGTCGAAAGCGCGCTCGCCGCGAGCACGCTCGCGCAGATTCTAGACGAGCTCAGCGTGCACCAGGTCGACCTCTCGCTGCCGAAGTTTTCGTTTCGATCCCTGGTTCCCGCCAAGGAGCCTTTGAGGTCGCTCGGGATGGTTGATGCGTTTGGCGGCGCGGCGGACCTATCGGGGATGAATGGGACTGGTGGTTTGTTCATTCAGGACGTGGTCCACCAAGGCTTCATCGCAGTCGACGAAAAGGGAACCGAGGCGGCTGCGGCGACTGCGGTCATCGTCGGAGAAACATCCGCGCCACCCGCCGCGACCCTCACGGTCGACCGCCCGTTCATGTTCGCGATCATCGACCGACCGACAGGCGCAACGCTCTTCATCGGCCGCGTGGTCGACCCCTCGAACTAGCGCCTCGCACGTCCTTTTTTTGATACCGACAGCGCTTTGCGGTTAGCGTCCCGCACACAAGGAGATGAGGGATGTTCAAGCCTAAGAAAGTAATACCGACACTGGCAGCGAGCGTGCTGGCCATCGCAGGATGCGCATCGGGTGATGGTGACCCAGGCGGCACGGCCGGCTCAGGCGGATCCACCGGCACTGGGGGATCAGCGGGCAGTGGGGGAACCGCTGGCATGGGCGGCGGCCCGACCGACGGGCTCACCAACGCGTTGAACGCCTTCTGCATGAAGCTGGTCGAATGCTTCCCCGAATATTACGCCAATGCGGACGCGTGCTCAGCCGCCATCAGCCAGTACTACGGGCTCGATGGCGCCGTCAGCGCCGAGTGCAACAATGCTGCCATCAGCTATTTCGACTGTGGCGCCGCCCTGAGCTGCGCGGAGCTGGATCTCGAGTCGAACAGCTGCGACCCGCAGGCGAACGCGGCCGACCAGGCCTGCGGCGCGAGCTAGAAACCCCTCCCGTCCGACGCTAGGTGCTTGGGCCGGAGGGCTCGTCCCCTTCACCCGGGCAGTAAGCGCTGGGCTCGGAGGGCTCGTCCCCT
>SHLP01000054.1 GCA_004283055.1 Deltaproteobacteria bacterium | reverse complement strand
GAGCAAGAGCTCAACGGGCTCAACCCGAGGAAGTACCCGGTGGCGGCCGAGCTTCGGGGAGAGCCCAACTACGTCAAGGCTACAGTCGGAGACCCCGGCGCAGTGGATCTCGGCGCGATCAATCAGCAACGGCTGAACTCTAAGGATGCGGTTGCAACGAGGGAGGGGCCGTGATGCGACATCAAACGATCAGGTTCATCGCAATCGCGCTGATTGTAGGCTGCGGCGGCGAGAGCACGAGCTCGAAGTCGACGGCCGCGCCCAGCGCAGATGTTGCGCGAACGGCCGGTGGCGAGGCGATTACCACAGCGGACGGCAACGCGGTGAGCAAGAAGGCGCACAGCAAGTGGGAGTCCGCCCTCGACGAGTTCGACGCCAGCGAGAAAAGCGGCTGGACCTCGGCGAAATGCGGATCCTCTGCGAAGTCGTTCGAACGGGCCGCCGACGCGCAGGGCGGTGGCTTTGCAGAAGCCGAGTACATGGCTGGGCTGGCTCTCTCGCGCTGTGGCGATTCCGGCGCATTCGACCATTACGAGGCCGCTCTGAAAATCGATCCGAAGTTCTGCAAGGCGAGGGTTGCCCTCGGGCTTCGAGACCTCGCCGACGGTCGCACAGGCTCGGCCAAGTCGGCGTTCGAGCGATCGATCAAGGATGACCCGCAGTGCACTTCCGGGTACACCAACCTCGCGATCGTCCAGCGCTCGCAGGGGGCGAGCGACGAGGCGCTCAAGAACCTGCGGCGCGCCCTGGCGATCGAGTCTGACTACCTATCGGCGTTCAACCAGATGGCGCTCCTGCACTACGACCGCGGGAGGAAGGGAAATGCGGCTGAGCTGGACCTCGCGGAGGTCGTTTGCCGTCAGGCCCAGATGCTCGATGAGGGCTACGCGCCCATCTACAATACATGGGGCCTGATCAAGGCCCACAAGGGTGACGTCATTGCGGCGCTCCGGTTCTTTCAGAAGGCCATCACGCTCGATCAGGACCTCTTCGAAGCCCAGATGAACTTTGGCGAGGTCACGATTTCGTTCCGCGGTTACGAAGACGGCAGAAAGGCGTTTGTGCGAGCGGTCGAGCTCCAACCGAACAACTACGACGCGGTGATCGGGCTCGGAACGGCGCTGCGTGGCCTCGAGCGTTTTGCGGAGGCGGAGACTCAGTACGAGCGCGCCCGGCAACTCGATTCCAAGCGTCCCGAGGCGTATTTCAATCTCGGGGTGCTCTATCAAGATTACATGTCGGGCTCGGTCGGCGATCTCAAAAAGGCGAGAGGCTACTTCAGCGAGTTCCTCAGCCGCGCTGGGAAGCGATCCGAATTCCGTTCCAGCGTGCAGGATGTGAGCAATCGTTGCGCGCCGAAGTCAGGCAAGAGCCGCGGCGCGCCGAAGTGTCGACCGGGGCGAATGCAGAACATCGACATCTCGGTCGAGGCGATGCAGGTCGCAGGCTAAGGACGAATCATGATTAAAACAGCTACGAGCTTTACCTCACAAGCATTTGTTATTGCTGCACTAACTGCAGCAATGGCTTGGTCCGCAAGCATCGTTCACGCGCAGGACGTGCCGAGCTCGGAGACGACGTACAACTTCGACGACGACCTGGTGACAGGCGACTTGGTGAGGCCGGACGGCGAGCAATTGATCGTTCGTCGCAGGGGGCGTCGAGCGTCCCTCATTCAGATTCGAGAGCATTTTATTCCCGAGATGCTGAAATCTGTGGAAGATTTGTAATGGGGGTTTCGGGTGAGTGAGTCGAGCCACAATACGTCCGTCGCGTTTTCCATCTACGATGGCGACGAGTTGCTCAGCACCGAGACGCTGAGCCAAGAGATCATCAAAATCGGTCGTCTCCAAACGAGCGATGTTCGCCTCGAGGATGACAAGGTCAGCCGCATGCATGCGGTCATCGAGGTTACCGGTCCGGGGGAGGTGTTCATCATCGACCTGGGTTCGGCATCGGGCACGCTCGTCAACGGCGAGAAGATCAACAAGCGAAAGCTGCAGACCGGCGACGAAGTGCAGGTTGGGAAGAAGCGTCTGCGCATCGACATCATCAGCGGAACGGTGGCGGTGGCCTCCAGCCCGCCGGTTGCGATGGCGGCGAGCGGCGGTCGTGCAGCCCCGGTCGTCGATGAGCGCGCAATGAGCGCCATGGTCGACGAGGAGTCGGAGCCAAGAGCCAAGGTATCGCCCACGGCCGGTCCACCCGAAGACGAGTCGGGTCCCAAATTCAACCCCTTCGAAGTGGGGGCGAAACGCCTGTCGCGGACGCCCTTCGCCAACACCGTGGGCGAAGATGGCCCCGAGTACGGCCTAGTTGCTACGGCGGCAGCCCTCCCCTCGCATGAAATCGAAACCGACGAGCGTGCGATCGAAGTGTCCGTCCTTTGGGGTGACCGCAGTGTTTTGAACGTCGACTATCTGACGCCGCCGCGCGACTACTACGTGGGCGAGCCGGACGTCGATGAGGTCGACTACGTGCTCGGTCATGATGCCATTGGCGTCGATCGGATGCCGCTGTGCATCGCCGAGGGCGCGGGCGTCACGGCGATCGTGCCCGAGGGAGCGAAGGGCGAAGCCACCATTGGCGACCAGACGCGCTCGTTCGACCTGATGCGCGGCCAGGGCGATTTCAGGCCGAGCTCTACGGTAGCCGGCGCCCTCGAGTTCCCGGTGCCCGAAGGCGGCGCGGTTCGCATGAAGCATCGGGACTTCACATTCATCATCAAAGATGTGAAGGCGGGCAAGAAGGTGGCGGGCCACGCCAAGATGGACATCCGTCCGCTGATCTACGTTGCGGGCGCGGCGCTCTTCGCGAGCCTGGTGCTGACGATGTTCTACTTCCAACCGCCCCGTCCGCGCGGGCTCTCCTCGGACCTGCTCGCGACCGACTCGCGCTTGATCCAGTTTCTCATGGAGCCCGAAGAGCTCGAGGAGCCAGAGCCCGAGTGGCTGAACGGCGATGACTCGCAGGGCGGAGGGACCGGCAAGGCGCACGAGGGTGAGCAAGGTCAGATGGGCGACGAGAAGTCCGAGAAGACCAAGAACAAGTACGGCATTCAGGGGCCGGAGGACAATCCCGACCCCGTGATGGCGCGCCAGCAGGCAGAAGAAAACGCGCGCACAGCGGGCATCATCGGGACGCTCGCGTCCATGCAGGGCTCGTTCAACGCGCCGACCTCGCCTTACGGAGCCGACTTCGCGCTCGGGAACGACCCGAGCAGTGCGCTTGGCGCCATGACCGGCAACGACATCGGGCAGAATTTCGGATTCGGCGGGCTCGGCCTCCGCGGTACGGGCCGCGGTGGCGGTGGGCTCGGTCAGGGCACCATCGGCATGGGCAACTTCGGCACGATTGGCCGAGGTGGCGGCCGAGGCGCGGGCGAGGGCGGCTATGGGAGCGGCGTCGGAGGGTTCCGCGGACGCTCGGCCGGCGTACCTCAAGTTCGCAGCGGCGGAGCAGAGGTGCGCGGCTCGCTGTCCAAGGAAGTCATTCGGCGGGTGGTGCGACGTCACATCAACGAGGTCAAGTTCTGCTACGAGCAGCAGCTCAACGCGCGGCCCGATCTGCAAGGACGAGTGACGACGAAGTTCGTCATTTCTCCGACCGGCTCGGTGCAATCGGCCATGGTTTCAAGCTCGAGCCTGCGAAACGAAGCGGTTGAAAGCTGCATCGTCCGCGCGGTTCGCCGTTGGACCTTCCCCGCGCCCGATGGAGGCGGTGTGGTGGTCGTGAACTATCCCTTCCTGCTCGATGCAGCAGGCCAGTGATCGCCCGGCCAGACGCTGACGAGCGAGATTCCGCGCCGATCCACCCTCTTTGCAGGGCCTGGAATTCTGTTCAGATCCCCGACCCTTACCTGAAACTGGCCAAAAAGGGTGAAACAGCCGAAAAAAGAGCTGTGTCTAGAGTTGTTGGCTACGAGACAAATGCTGTAGGATTGAAGTGCTTGTGAATTTCCAAGCGTCGTAGGAGGCAAGCATGCGAGCTCAAATGTTCGGGTTTGTGGTGGTGGGTCTGATCCTGATGGGGGGCAACTGTTCGCGCGCCCGCGTCGAATCGATGAACGAGATGAATGCCGGCGTCGAGCTTGCGCAGATGAAGCGCTTCGGCGAAGCGGCGGCGAGCCTCGAGAAGGCGGCCGCGCTCGACCCGACGAACCACCAGGCCTACTTCAACCTTGCGATTGTGCAGATCGAGCTGCGCCAGTTTTCCGCGGCGCGCGAAGCGCTCGAGCGCGCGATCGTCGCGAACCCGGAGGCTGCCGGCTACCACGAGAAGCTCGGCTCCGTGCTCATCGAGCTCAACGACTGGAAAGGCGCGCAGACAGCGCTCGAGAAGTCGCTGGAGCTCGACCCGTCGCTCTTCAAGGCACACTTCAAGCTCGGGCGCTGCAGCGAGGAGCTCGAGGATCCGCAGAGCGCGCTCTACCAATACAGCGAGGCCATCATGACAGGACCCCGCTTCTTGCCTTCGTACTCGGCGCTCGGACGCCTCTACGCTGACCTGCGCTATCCGGAGCAGGCGGCTCAGGTCCTGAACGAAGCGCTCAAGGTTGCCATGCCCGGCACCGAAGAGGAAGCAAACGTCCACCACCTTCTCGGTACGGTCTACCAGCAACAACGCAAGTACGATGAAGCGATCGCGGAGTTCCAATCGGCGCTCGGCATCGTTCCGGGGATGAGCGATGCCTTGTTTTCGCTTGGTTGGACCTACGCGCTACAGGGCAACGACGAAGAGGCGAAACGTTACCTCGACAAGTACGTGATGATGGCCGGAGCAGATGCGCCCGAGCACTACATCAAAGCCGCGCGGGACCGTCTCGCGGAATTGAGAACCGAATCGCCGTAGGGGGGCTAAGCCAAGATGTCGGAAGAACAATCGGGGGATGAGGTTCGAGAGCTGACGCCGGCCGAGGCCGCCGAGGTCGATAAGCTCGACGACGCGATCGCGAAGTTCGAGCAACAGAAGCGATGGTCGGACATGATTCGTTCGATCCTTCAAAAAGCCGAGCTGCTGCAGTCACCTGCGGAGAAGGTCGACCTGTTCCGCCAGGCGGGAACGCTCTACCTGGAGCGGTCGAGCAACCAGGCGGAGGCCATCAAGTGCTTCGAACACGTGTTGGAGCTCGATCCCGAAGACAGCGACGCCATCGAGCGCCTCAAGCAGATGTACGAGAAGCGCCGTGACTGGGAGAAGCTGATTCGCACCATGCAGCGAGAGGTCGATCTTCTCTCCGAGGACGATCGGGTGCTCCGCTACGCCGAAATGGCCGAGCTCGCAACGCAGCGACTTCGCAAGCCGGACGTGTGCATCGAGCTTTGGCAAAAAGTGATCGAGACCGATCCCGGCAATCCGAATGCCCTGAGCAACTTGGCGCAGCTCTACGAGCGCGCACGCCAGTGGGAGCCACTGGCCGAGGTCTTGGAGACGCTGGTCGCTGGTGACACCGATGTCGCTTCCACCAAGCAACAGCTCCAAAAGCTTGGAATGATTTACGCCGACAAGATCGGCAATGACGAAGGGGCGATAGGCGCCTTCAAGAAGCTGCTCGATTTGGACCCTTCGGATCGACGAGCGCAGGAACAGCTCAAGCGACGCTACGTTTCGCTCGGCGCTTGGGACGAGCTCGAGGCCTTCTATGCGGCCAACGAGAAGTGGGACGAGCTGATCCGCATCGTAGAGCGGCAGGCCGAAGCACAGGAAACCAGCCCCGAGGAGCGCGTTGCGCTGCTGTTCAGGGCAGCGCGCCTCTGGGAAGACAAAAAGGGCAAAGCCGACCGCGCCGCGCGCGTGTACGAGAAGATTCTTGCCGCGGACCCGGACAACGTTCAGGCCGCCGAGGCTCTCACGCCCATTTACGAAGAGGCGCATGACGCTCGCAAGTTGGTTTCGGTTCTCGAGGTGCGCTTCGCCCACGCCTCGGGCGACGAATCCAAGATCGACCTTTTGCGCCAGATCGGACATGTGTTCGAGGAAAGACTGAGGCAGCCCGAGGTCGCGTTTGAGCGTTACCTCGAAGCGTTCAGGCTAGCGCCGACACACGACGAGGCGCGGGTCGACGTGGAGCGTTTGGCCGAGGAAATGAACGGCTGGGACCGCCTGGTGTCCGGCTTCGAATCCGCCATCGAAGGGGTTTCCGATCTGCATCAGGCCGTGCCAATTCGGCTGAGCTACGGCCAGACCTTGGCGCGCCTCGATCGAATCGATGAGGCGATCGAGCAGTACGAGCTCGTCTACGAAGCGGAGAGCGACAATCTCGACGCGATTGCAGCCCTTGGAGATCTGTACGTTCGAACCGAGCGATTTCGCGATCTCCTCGACATTTACGCTCGCCGAATCGAGCTCGAAGAGGACCCCGATGCTCGGCTCGAAATCGCCTACCGACGAGCCCGTCTTTTTGCGGATGCGCTGAACGAGCCCGGCAAGGCCACTGACGCCTACGAGGGCATCATCGACGAATACGGCGTCGAGCAAAGCGACGCCTGCAAAGAGCTCGAGGAGCTGTACGAGGCTCAGGGCCGATGGCAAGAACTCGGTCAGCTCCTGGAGCGTCGGGTCGAGGCAGGTCCGGAAAGCCACGAAGAGCTTGCCGCGCTCAAGTTCCGCTTGGGTCGCGTTTGCGAATCCGAGTTGGACGATAAGCCGCGCTCGGTAGAGCTCTACCGCGAAGTGCTCTTGCTGATCGCCGAGCACGACGGCGCCAAAGCCCGCCTCGAGGCGCTACTCGACGACCAGGAAGTAGCCGCGGAGGCATCGCGGGTTCTCGAGCCCGTCTATGAGATGAGCGAGGACTGGGGTCCGTACGTCAACGCGCTTCGCGTTCAGCATGGCTTCAGCGCCGTGCCTCGGGAGCGCCTGCAGCTGCTGACCCGCATTGCGGACACGTACTACCAACACCTCGGTGACTCTGCCCGGGGGTTTTCGTCGCTGTGCGACGCGTTCCGTGAAGTTCCTTCGGACGAAGCGACCCTGTCGCGGCTCGAAATGCTTGCGAGCGAGCAGGACCTATTCGGCGAAGTGGCCGAGCTCACGGCCGACCTGGCGGGCACCGTGGAGGACCCTGCGCTGAGCCGGTCGCTCTGGATCAAGACCGCAGAGCTTCAAGATACCCAGCTCCGAAACCCCGAAGCCGCTGTTGCGGCCTACCGAGAGGTGCTCGAAGCGGACCCCGGTGACTTCGAGGTGCTCGACGCGCTCGACGCGGTTTACCGAGGGGCCGAGCGATGGCCGGAGCTCATCGGCATCCTTCGCGCACGAGCTGAAGCCCATGGTGATCCCGACGAAAAGATCGCGGTCCTCACGGAAATGGCGCGAATCCACGCCGACCTGCTCGATCAGAACGATCGGGCGATCGCGCTTCAGAACGAGATCCTCGAGCTGGATCCGACGCACCGAGAGGCCTTGATCGCACTGGACGGCTTGCTCGCCAGGGACGGGCTCTGGGGTGACCTCGCGGACAACATCGAGCGCCAGCTCTCGATGACGGACGAGCAGAGCGAACAGACGGTGCTCCTTCTTCGTTTGGCGGAGATCCGCGAAGAGCGAATGGGATCCACCGATTCCGCGATCGAGATCTACCGCGACGTCTTGGCGAACGACGCCGGCCATCCGTCGGCTCTCGGTGCGCTCGAGCGACTGCTCGAGTCGGCTGAACATCAGGCGACTGTCGCCGACATTCTCGAGCCTATCTACAAAGACGGTGGGGCATCGGGTCGCCTCGTCGACGTCTACGAGATTCAAGCGAATCATGCGACCGCGCCGGAGCGACGCATGGCGCTCTTCAACGAGATCGCGAAGCTCAAAGAGTTCTCTCTGAGCGACCTGCACGGCGCGTTCGAGAGCCATGCTCGAGCGTTCCGCGAAGATGCAGGAGATCCAAACGCGAGAGCGGAGCTCGAGCGACTCGGTGCAGCCGTAGGCGCGGCCGATGCGCTTGCTGCAGTCTATGAGGACGTCGCCGGGTGTTCAGACGAGCCGGACCTCGCGATCGACTTGTTGCTTCGGGCCGCAGGTATTCGAGAGGATGACCTGGGGCAGTTCGAGCGAGCGGTCGAGCACTACGAGACGGTCCTCGAGCTCGACCCCGAGCATCAGCAATCGGCAGACGCCTTAGAACGCTTGTTCCAGCGCGCCGAGCGCTACGAAGACCTCGCCGGAATCTATCAGCGCAAAGCCAAGATGCTTCCATCGCCCACGGACCAGCGCGAGCAGCTCGTCAAGGCCGCGGCAATCTACGAAGACATCCTCGAGCGGCCTGCCGATGCGATAGCCGTTCATGAGCAGGTGCTCGAAGTCGACCCGGGCGACCTTCAATCACTCGATCGACTAATCGAGCTGCAGACCCAGCTCGGCAAGTGGTCGCCCCTGCTCGAGACCTACGAGCGCAAGGCCGAGGTCGTCACCGATCCCGATGCCCGAAAAGAGCTCTTCCTCGGTATGGGCCAGATTTATGATGGGCAGCTCGAGAACCCGGACAAGGCGATCGACGCTTATCAGCGGGTGCTCGAGATCGACCCGGACGATCTCTCGGCTCTCGCGAATCTCGACGCTCTGTTCGAACGCACGGCCCAGTGGAGAGAGCTGCTTCAGGTTCTCGAGCGTCAATCCGAGCTCACCTCGGATGACGAAGCGCGTACCGACATACGGTTTCGCATCGGAGAGCTGTGGAGAACCCAGCTCGAAGATCCGATCCAGGCAATCGAAATCTACGGCGACATCCTCGCGGAGACGCCGGCACATCAGCCGACCCTCGACGCTCTGACATCGATGATGAACGACGCGGTCGAGCCCTTGGCGGCGGCAGAGGCGCTGGAGCAGGTTTATCTGCAGGTCGGGGAGTATCGAAAGCTGGCCGAGGTTCGCGAGGCTCAGGTTCGGTTCACCGAAGACCCGTCCGAGCGCGTCGAGATGCTCCACCAGCTTGCGGAGATCTACGAGCTTCAGCTCGAAGACCCTCCCTCGGCCTTCAACGCATTTGTCCGTGCGCTTCCCCTCGACCGCGGGAACGAGCTGACCCTCGCCTCTATCGAGCGACTCGCCGAGCATACGGGTAGCTGGCATGAGGCGGCTTCACGTTTCGACGCTGAAGTGCAGAAAATGAAAGACGAATTTCCAGATGAGGTAGTCCACCTTGCCAAGCGATCCGCGGTGATCAACGAAGTGCAGTTGGACGACGTCGACGCGGCGATCGCCCGCTACCAGTTCGTGGTCGACGTGGATGGTTCCGATCTCGGGGCCATGGAGGCGCTCGACCGGCTCTACGAGCAAACCGAGCGCTGGGACGAGCTCGCGGCAACCCTCAAAAAGGAAGCCGCGGTCGCTACGACGCCGGACGACATCCTGAACCTGCAGTTCCGAACCGGGCAGATCTTCCAGAACCGGCTGGGGAACATGGACTCGGCGATCGAGCAATATCGGGAGATCATTGCTGCGGCACCGGAGTTCGCTCCCGCGGTGGACGCACTCGAGGACCTCTTCTCGCAGGGCGTGCAGCCGATGGCGATCGGTGAAGTGCTCGAGCCGCTTTACCGAATGCAGGGCAACTGGGATCAGCTCCTCAACGTGCAGGAAGTTCAGGTCGAGCAGCAGCGCGACCCGATCGAACGCGTAGTGATGATGCACCGCCTCGCAGAGATCGCAGAGGACAAGGCCGATGACCACGGGCGTGCCTTCGAGTGGATGCAAAAGGCGATTCTCGAGGACCCGAGTCACGACCATTCGATCGGAGAGGCCGAACGCCTTTCGGAGATCGTCGATGGATGGACTCAGCTGGCGACCACTTACGCCAACGGCATTCAGCACACCGGCGATCCGCTCAACAAGGCCGAGCTCGGCCGACGGCTCGCCAAGGTGTACGAGGAACAGCTTCACGACACGGAGCGGGCCGAAGAGACGTATCGATTCGTGCTCGGGGTGGACGATCACGACGAGAACGCTCTCGCCGCGCTCGATCGTATTTACACGGAGCACGGGGCGTATCGAGCGCTCGCGCAGGTGCTTCGGAAACGTATCGACGGCTCGAACAACAGCTCAGAGCTCATCGATCTGCACTTCCGTTTGGGTACGGTGCTCGACCAGCGACTGGGCCGCACCGACGAGGCGATCGAGGTTTTCAACGAGCTCCTCGACAATCACGACTCGGAGCACGCCGACACCATTCAGGCCCTCGAAGCGATCTACGCCAACCTCGAACGCTGGCCGGAGCTCTTCGCGACCTTCGAAAAGGAGCTGAGCATCGCGCTCGGCGACTCGCAGCAGGCCGACGTGTTTGCGCGGATGGCCAAGCTCTCGTCCGACCGGCTCTGCGACGCCGAAAAGGCCATCGGGCTCTGGCAGCGGGTCCTCGACCTCCGTGGCGAGGATCCCGAAGCGCTCAACTCGCTCGGCGACATCTACGCTTCGCAGGGCAACTGGCGCGACCTGGTCGACGTACTCGAACGTGAAGCTGCGGTCGCCGAAGACGATGCGTTCCGAGTTCAGGTGTACTCCGACCTGGCGAGGGTTTGGTACGAGAAGCTCGACCGAGAGCGCAACGCGATCGAGAACTGGGAGCGGGTCCTCGACATCGATCCGGGCAGCACCTACGCGCTGTTCAGCATCGCCGAGATTCATCGAGAGGGTGGGCAGTCAACCGAGCGCGCCGATACGCTTCGGCGAATCATCGACGTCGGAGCGGCAACTCTCGAGGACGCCGACCTGGTCACCGTTTACATGCAACTTGGTCACATCTACGGCAGCGAGCTCAATCAGCCGGGCGATGCCGTCGAGGCCTACCAGAACGTCCTGACGATCGACCCCGCCTTCTTCGAGGCGCTCGACTCGCTCGAGCTCATTCATCGCGAAGAGGGCAGCTGGGAAGATGTCGTCGCAGTGATGGAGCAACGGGCGCAGGCGCTCGTCGACCCGCACGAAAAGGTTCGTCAGCTCATCTCGGTCACCGAAATCTGGGAGGCGGAGCTCGGGAATAAAGACGGCGGAGCGGGGACGTTCGGCCGGATTCTCGAGATCGACCCCATGCATGAGTATGCGTTCTCCGAGCTGCAGACGCTTCACAGAGAAGAGGAGCGCTGGGACGAGCTGATCGACCTCTACGTGACTCGCATCGAGGCCACCGAGGACCGCGATGAGCGGATCGAGCTCTTGCGTGCAGCGGCGCGCGTGTACGAGGAGAAGCTCGACAACCCGGAGCAGGCCTACCACACGCTCTACATCGCCTGGACCGAGGATTTCGCGAACACCAACACGGCGGTTGACCTCGAACGGGTCACCGCAGCGAGCGACCGCTGGAACGAGCTGTTGACCTCGGCGAATGCGGTTCTCCAGGAGGGCCAAGAGCCGGCCACGCAGATCGCGATCTGCCTTTGCTGCGCGAAGTGGTACGGGCAGGACCTGGGACACCCCGAGTACGCGATCCCATACTACGAGCAGATTCGAGCCCTCGACCCGAGCAACGCCAAGGCCTGGTGGCAGCTCGGCGATCTCTACGAAACCACCCAGCAGTGGGACAAGCTCGCGCAGGCGCTCGCCAAGCTGGTCGAGCTGACCGACGACGACGCCGTCAAGGCCGACACCTATGTTCGCATGGGCGACCTGGCCGACGACCGCTTTGCGATGCGACAAGAGGCGGAGGACTACTACCGGCGCGCGCTGCACCTCCAGGAGCGGCACGTCGGAGCACTCGAGGCGCTCGAGCGCATCTACCGTGAGGAAGGACGTTCGAACAAGCTGCTGAACATCCTCGAACGCAAGGCCGAGGCAGTCGAGGACGTCGACAGCATCGTGTCGGCTCTTTTGCAGGTTGCGGAGGCCTACGAGGAACGCTTCAACGACCCGAAGGCGGCGATCGAGAACTACGAGAAGGCGTCCGAGCTCTCGCCTTCGAACCTCAGCGCGCTTCGAGGTTTGAAGCGCTTGTACGAGCAAGAGGGCCGCTATCGAGAACTGATCGGAATTCTGGAGCGCGAGTACGAAGTCGTCTCGACCGAGCGCGAGCGCATCGAAATCCTCATGCGGCTCGCCGAGATGTGGGAGCAGGAGTTCCGCAAGCCCGACAACGCCGCGCAGCGACTCGAGCAGGTCTTGGACATCGACCCGCTTCACGAAGAGGCGCTTTGCCGGCTCGAGGAACTCTACCGGGCGACGCAGCGCTGGGACGACCTGGTGCGCACCTTCGACCGTCACGCTAGCGCGACGACCGACACCAACGAGCGCGTTCGCATCTTCCGCGACCTCGGGAAGGTGTATGCCTCGCAAAAGGACGACACTGAGATGGCGATTGACAGCTATCTCAACGCGCTCAATCTCGACGAGCAGGACCTGCTGAGCCTTCAAGCGCTGACCAAGCTCTTCGAGCGCAAGGGTGATTACTCTGCCGCCCTGGACAAGATGGGCCAGCTTGCGTCCGTCGTGCAAGAGCCGGCCGAGCAGGTTGCTCTCAAGCACCGCATGGGCCGGATTCTGGACCAGGAGCTGGGGGATCGAGTCTCGGCGCTCGAGCAATTCCAAGCGGCGATCGACTTGGACCCGGGGCATCTCATATCGCTCGAGGCGATGCGCGGCATCCACGTCGACTCCGGCGACTGGATAGCGGCCGCCAAGACCCTGGGCCTGGAGGTGGAGCACACCGAGCAGGATCGCATCCGGGCTGCGCGACTGGTCGAGCTGGGTCGTATTCGCGCCGAGAGGCTCGATGACGAGGAGGGGGCGGTACAGGCCTTCGAGGATGCGTTCGCGGCCGACTCGGACAACCAGGATGCGATGCTGCCGCTGGTCGACGCCTACGTCGCTCAGGAACGACACGAAGACGCCTTCCCGCTGCTTCAAACCCTGGTGCAGCGCTGCGACAAATGCGACGACGAGGAGAAGCACAGGCTCGCCGTCATGCTGGGGGAGACGGCGACCGAGCTCGGCAACTCGGAGGAGGCTGTTCGAGCATACGGGCGCGCCTACGAGCTCCGCAGCGACGATCCTGCGACCCTGAAGGGCTTGGCCGGGGCGTACTTCGGGGCCGAGCGCTGGGAAGACGCCTTCAAGTACCATCAGTTGATTCTGGTCCAGCAGCGCGATTCACTCGGCCGCGACGAGATCACGGAGGTGTTTTACCGCCTCGGAGTCGTCAAGCGCGAGCAAGGCGAGGACAAGAAGGCGCGGAACATGTTCGACAAGGCGCTCGAGGAGGACACGCACTATGTGCCCGCGCTCGAGGCGATGGTCGATTTGCAGGCAGCCGAAGGCGACTGGGACTCGGTCGTCGAATACAAGAAGCGCATCCTCGATGTGGCCGACGAGCCTTCGGTTCGGGCCGCGCTGCTCATCGAGCTTGGTGACCTGTGGCAAGACAAGCTCGGGAACCCCGATGGCGCGGCCGAGGCATACACCGAGTCCTTGGACCTCGAGCCCCACAACCACGTGGTGCTCCACAAGCTTCTCGTCGCGTACCAGGCGGCAGAGCGCTGGTCTGAGGCGATCGACGTAATCGAGCGTGTCTCCGAGATCGAAGAGCGCGACGAGGCCAAAGCCAAGTACATGTATACGGTCGGCGTCATCTTGCGAGACAAGCTGGAGGACGAAGATGCAGCTTTGGAGCGCTTCAACGATGCGCTCGACCTCGACAGCACACAGCTCAAGCCCTTCGAGGCCGTCAACAAGCTACTCAACCAGAGGAAAGACTGGAAAGCGCTCGAGCGGGCGTACCGCAAGATGCTTCACCGCATCATCAACCAGGGCAACACCGACCTCGAGCACAATCTCTGGCACACACTCGGCATCATTTACCGTGACCGCCAGCGCAACTTCGACGCGGCGGCGGAGTCGTTCCAGATGGCGGCGGGGCTCAAGCCGGACGACGCCGTCGAGCATCAGATCCTAGCCGAGCTCTACGCAACGATGCCGGAGAAGACCGAAGAGGCCATCGCGGAGCACCAGTGGCTGCTGACGTCGGACCCCAATCGCTTGGACTCGTACAGGGCTCTCTACAAGCTCTACTTCGACGCGCGCGCCTACGACAAGGCATGGTGCATCGCGCGAACGCTGACACACTTCAAGAAGGCCGACGAGGAGCAGCAGAAGTTCTACCAGCAATACAGGCAGGATCGGGAGATCCAGCCTACGGCGCGCCTCAGCAACGAAAACTGGGTCAAGGACCTGATGCACGTCGACCAGGACATTTACATCTCCAAGATCATGGAGGTGATCGCCCCGGTGGCTCGCGCATCGATTGCAGTACCGGACAGGAAGCTGAACCTTCACAAGCGTAAGCCCGAAGACCTCGCAAACCCGAGCCTCGCGCTCGCGCGGCAGTTCAAGTTGGCGCAGGACCTTCTCAACGTGACGATCCCCGTGCGCCTCTTCATTCAGAAGGAGCTTTCGGGGGCCCTTCGAGACGAAACCCGGAGCAACCCGCCAGCGATCATCACGGGGTACACGCTCCTCTCGGGCTACCGTCCCGTCGACCTCTCGTTCGTCTGCGGTCGCCACCTGACATACTACCGCGGCGAGCACTTCATTCGGACGATGTATCAGTCGCACACGGAGCTGAAGACGCTCCTGCTTGCCGCGATGCGTGTGGCCGGCATGGGGGGCGGCGATGCGGCGGTCGAATCGACGGCAAAGCAGCTCGCCAAGCACATGGATCAGCCGCACCGCGACGTGCTCAAGCAGGTGGTTCGGAAGTTCGTCGATGCCGGCGGCCACGCGGACATCAAGCGCTGGATGCAGGCTGTAGAAGTCACCGCTCTTCGCGCCGGCTTGCTGCTCTGCGACGACGTCGACACGGCGGTTCACATGACCCAACAGATCGCGTCCGAATCCACGGCCGACCTCGCGCCACGGGACAAGGTCAAAGAGATCGTCCTGTTCAGCATTTCGGAGAGCTACTTCCGACTTCGCGAGCAGCTGGGCATTCAGATCAAAGTCTGAGCGGGGCCGAGCCAGGCGAGCGTGCGCCAAGCCCAGTCTTGTGACAGGGCTTGCGCATGCTGGAGCTCGAGCTCGAAACGGAAGCCGACACCGTCGCCCTCGCGCGGTCGCTTGCGGCCGTGCTCGAGGGCGGCGACTTGATCGGGCTCGAAGGAGGCCTCGGCGCGGGGAAGACGACCTTCACGCGTGGCGCCGTCCACGGCCTAGGCGTCTCGGAGGACACGGCCGTGACCAGCCCGACTTTCGCTCTGCTTCATCAGTACGAGGGACGCTTGCCGATTGCCCACGCGGACTTCTACCGGCTCGCCGACGAAGCCGAGCTCGAGGAGCTCGGCGTCGACGAGTTGCTCGACGAAGGGGTCGTCCTCTTCGTCGAGTGGGGCAGGAAGTTTCCCGGGATGGCGCGGCGGATGGTGCTTTGGGTCGAGCTAGAGATCGTCTCCGATCGTGCGCGCCGCGCTCGATTGCACCCGCAGAGCGCGCGCGGTGATGCCATCATCGGTGTCCTTCGCACGCGCCTCCGGACTTGAGCAGTTCCCGGTTGCGGGTGGCAGGGGGCTCTGGTAAGTGCGCGCGAACGTTTAGGTCGAACTGAGTCCATGCCCCGCCGCGATGACATTGAAAGCATCCTTTTGATCGGGTCGGGGCCGATCGTGATCGGGCAAGCGTGCGAGTTCGATTATTCCGGCACCCAGGGCGCCAAGGCGCTCAAGGAAGAGGGTTACCGGATCATCTTGGTCAACTCCAACCCTGCGACGATCATGACCGACCCGGAGTTCGCGGATCGGACCTACGTCGAGCCTTTGACCCCCGAGGTGCTCGAGTCGATCATCGAGCGGGAAAAGCCGGACGCCGTTCTTCCGACGCTGGGGGGGCAGACCGCGCTCAACCTCGCGCTCTCCCTTGCCGACCGAGGGGTTCTCCAGAAACACGGCGTCGAGCTGATCGGTGCAAACGTGGGAGCCATCCGGAAGGCTGAGGAGCGTGAGCTGTTCAAGGCCGCGATGGACAAGATCGGGCTCGAGAGCGCGCGTGCGGAAGTTGCTCGAACCATCGAGGACGCCAACGCGGCTGCCGAGCGGATCGGGTTTCCGATCATTTTGCGGCCGTCGTTGACCATGGGCGGCTCGGGCGGGGGCGTCGCGTACAATCAGGCCGAGTTCGACGAAGCGATTCGCTGGGCTTTCCAGAGCAGTCCCATTCACGAGTGCCTGGTCGAGGAGAGCTTGATAGGTTGGAAGGAGTACGAGCTCGAGGTCATCCGGGACAACGCCGACAACTTCAGCGTGATCTGCACGATCGAGAACTTGGATCCCATGGGCGTTCACACCGGCGACTCGATCACCATCGCGCCGGCGATGACCCTCACCGACCGCGAATACCAGCGCTTACGAGACGCGGGCCGCGCGATCATCACCGAAATCGGCGTCGAGACGGGAGGCTCGAACATCCAGTTCTCGGTCAATCCCGCCGACGGCCGCCTGATTGTCATCGAGATGAACCCTCGGGTTTCCCGTTCGAGTGCCCTGGCCTCGAAAGCCACGGGCTATCCCATCGCTAAGATCGCGGCCAAGCTCGCGGTCGGCTACCGGCTCGACGAGCTTCAAAACGACATCACCGGGACGAGCGCTGCGTTTGAGCCGACGATCGACTACGTCGTCACCAAGATCCCGCGCTTCGCGTTCGAGAAATTCGCGGGCGCCGACCCGCGACTGACGACACAAATGAAATCGGTCGGCGAAGCCATGGCGATCGGGCGCACTTTCAAGGAGTCGCTTCAGAAGGCGGCGCGCTCTCTCGAGACAGGCCGGGATGGCTTGACCTCGCTGCTCGGCAAGGTCGACTACCGCGACCTCGCGGCGCAGGTGCGAAGGCTCAACGAGAGCGGCGAGGCCGTCAACACGGCGAAGCCGATCTTGGGGGACTTGCCCGAGGCCACGGAAGCCGAGCTTCGCGAATCGATTCTGGAGCTCATTCGAACGCCCTTGGCAGAGCGGCTCTGGTACCTCGCCGATGGCCTGCGAGTCGGCCTGAGCCTCGACGACGTGCACGGCGCGACGAAAATCGACGTCTGGTTCCTCGAACAGATCCACCAGCTCATCAAGTTCGAGCGGCAATTGAAAGCCTCCGCGGGCCAACCGGCGACGAATGCCCAGCTGCGCCGCGCGAAGGAGCTCGGTTTCAGCGACGCGCAAATCGCCGCCCTTCGAGGCGAGGCCGCCAGCGATATCCGCGCGGCGCGTGCGTCGCATGGCATCGAACCGATCTATTCCCGCGTCGACACTTGCGCCGCGGAGTTCCCGGCGCTCACGCCATACATGTATTCGACCTGGGGCCGCGACAGCGAGGTCAAGTCCAGCGGCGAGAAGAAAAAGGTCATGATCTTGGGCGGCGGCCCCAACCGAATCGGCCAGGGGATCGAGTTCGACTACTGCTGTGTCCACGCCTCGTTCGCCCTCAAGGAGATGGGCTTCGAGACCATCATGGTGAACTGCAACCCCGAGACGGTGTCCACGGACTATGACACGTCAGACAGGCTGTATTTCGAGCCCCTGACCTTCGAGCATGTGATGCACATCGTCGAGGTGGAGAGGCCCGACGGCGTGATCGTCCAGTACGGCGGCCAGACCCCGCTGAGGCTCGCGGTGGCACTCTCACGGGCCGGTGTGCCGATTCTCGGAAGCACGGCTGACGCGATCGACCGGGCCGAAGACCGGGAGCGTTTCGAGGAGCTCTTGACCAAGCTCAGCCTCGATCGCCCGCGCGGAGGCATCGCCAACGGCACCAAGGACGCCTTCGCCGTTGCAGAGCGGATCGGATTTCCGGTCGTCGTCCGTCCGAGCTACGTGCTTGGGGGGCGTGCAATGGAGATCGTTCACTCTCAGGAAGAGCTAGCGCGGTACATGACCGTGGCGCTCGAAGCCGTGGCCGATGCAGAAACCCAGACGATTCTCGTAGACGAGTTTTTGAAGGACGCCATCGAGGTCGACGTCGATTGCGTCTCGGATGGCGAAGACGTGGTGATCGGAGGGCTGCTCCAGCACATCGAGGAAGCGGGGATCCACTCCGGCGATTCGTCGATGGCGCTCCCGGCGCACTCGCTACCGCCCGAGGTTCTCGACACGCTTCGCTCGTCGACGCGCGCGCTCGCGCTCGAGCTAGGCGTCGTCGGTCTGATGAACGTTCAGTTCGCCGTTCGCGGAACTGCGGTGTATGTCATCGAAGTCAATCCTCGCGCGTCGCGCACCATTCCGTTCATCAGTAAGGCGATTGGCGTGCCGCTCGCAAAAATCGCCGCCAAGGTCATGGCGGGCGCCACGCTTCGCGAGCTTGGTTACACCCACGAAATCGTAGCGCAGCACATTGCCGTCAAAGAATCGGTCTTTCCGTTCACCAAGTTCGCCGGCGTCGATACGATTCTCAGTCCGGAGATGCGCTCGACCGGCGAGGTGATGGGCATTGCAGACAACTTCCCGGATGCCTTCTACAAGGCCCTTCTTTCCGCGTACACCAGGCTTCCCGACACCGGAAAGGTGTTCATCAGTGTCAAAGAGAAGGACAAGCCGGCGGCGGCCGAAGTAGCACGCCGTCTAAAGGAGCTGGGTTTCGACATCGTCGCAACGAGCGGCACCCTCGAAGTGCTCGAGAGCGCCGGCGTCGCGGCGGAGAAGGTCTTCAAGGTTGGCGAGGGCCGGCCGAACAGCGTCGACCTTCTGCAAAACGGTGAGATCGCCCTCATGGTCAACACGACCGAAGGCGCCAAAGCGATTCGGGACAGTCGTTCGATGCGCCGGCAAACGGTTCTGAGCAACGTGCCTTATTTCACTACGATTGCGGCGGCCAAGGCCGCGCTGGACGCCATCGAAGCACGGCGCTTGAGGCCGCTCTCGGTCTGCTCGCTGCAGGAGTATCACGCACGCAATCTGGAGCTTGCGACGCTCGTGCCGCCCGAGCGCTAGCTTTGGGTTGCCTTCTTTCGGGGCACACATTACCACCGTGAGATGGAGCGGGTTCCGATGACTCCCGAAGGGCACGCCGCGCTCACCGCTGAGCTCAATGCGCTCAAAGCGGAGCGGCCGAAGATCTCTCAAGAGATTGGGATTGCCCGCGACCACGGGGACCTCAAAGAGAACGCGGAGTACCACGCGGCCAAAGACAAGCAGGGCATGTGCGAGGCGCGCATCAACGAAATCGAGGACAAGCTTTCACGCGCCGAGGTCATCGACCCTTCGACTCTCGGCGGCGAAAAAGTTAAATTTGGCGCTGTCGTCGAGCTCGAGGACGTGGACAACGGCAAGGTCGTCACCTACCGGCTGGTCGGTCCAGACGAGTCGGACCTCAAGCAGGGCAAGATTTCCGTCACGTCGCCCGTGGCGCGCGCGCTCGTGGGCAGGGAAGTCGGCGACGAGGTGGCGGTCCACACACCGGGTGGCGTCCGTAACTACGAAATCAGCGACGTTCGGTGGAAGTGAGGGGGCCTCGGTCCGAGGCCACGCGCGGGTGCCAACACTGCTCGACCACCTTGTCGAAACCTTGCCCGGCATCGGGCCGACGACGGGCAGGCATCTGCGCGAGCGCGGCTACGCTACGATAGGAGACCTCTTGTGGCTCCTTCCGCGAGGGTACGACGACCAGCGAACTCCAACGCCAATCGACCGGCTGCAGGACGGCCAGTACGCGGTGGTCGAGGGCGTCGTGCGAAGGGCGCGCTCTTATCCTCGCGGCGGCCGCATGGGGTTCGAGGCGCGCGTCGCACCAAAGGAAGTTCAGTCCGAGGGCAGCGGCTACCAAGAGCTGAAGCTGGTTTGGTTTAGGGCGATCCCCGGGCTCGGGAGGCGCTTTGCCGAGGGAGAAACGGTTCGCGTCGCCGGAAAGGTCCAAGACTACCGTGGCACCGCCAGCATGGCGCACCCCGAGTCTTTGCCCGCCGATGCGCCGGGTGCCATCGAGCCGCGCTATCCGGAGATTCCAGGTGTTCGTCGGAAGATCCTCCGGCGGGCGATCCGTGCGGCGGTTGACCGGGCCGCGGCCGAGGTTCCCGATCTGATCCCGGCCCGATTGCGTGCCGCGATTGGCGTCTCGACGATGGGCGAGGCGCTTCGGGAGATCCACGTTCCCGACCCGGAGACCTTCGCCGCCGATTTGGATACGCCGCACCTCGCCCATCAGAGAATCGCGCTCGAGGAGCTCGTGCTCTGGGAGCTTGCGCTTCGGCTGCGGCGCGCGTCCGAGCGGGGCGGCGTGGCTCAGGGCTTCGCGGTGGGACCGGCCGTATCGACCGCCTCGGCGGCGTTTGCGTTTGAGCTCACCCCGGCGCAGAAGTCTGCCGTTGCCGAGATCAGCGCAGCGATCGCGTCCGAGGCTCCCATGCGTCGCCTGCTTCAAGGTGATGTAGGGTGTGGCAAAACCGCGGTGGCGATGGTCGCGTGTGCTCAGGTCCACGCCGGAGGGGGGCAAGCCGTCTTCTTGGCTCCGACCGAGCTCCTGGCCGACCAGCATGCGGAAACGCTGAGGCCGACGGCCCAAAAGCTGGGGCTTCGCGTAGGCGTTCTGACGGGTGCCCTCAGCAAGGACCAGCGACGCTCGATGCTCGACCGCTTGGCGACCGGCGCGGTGGATCTGGTCGTCGGCACTCATGCGCTGCTCAGTGGCGAGGTGCGGTTTTCCAATCTCGGTTTGGTCATCGTCGATGAGCAGCACCGCTTCGGCGTCGCCCAGCGGCTCCGTCTCGGCAACCGTGGCGCGAGGGGGCGGCCGCACCTGCTGGTGATGACGGCGACCCCGATCCCTCGGAGCCTTGCCTTGGTGCTTTACGCCGGCCTCGACCTGACGAGCATCGACGCCAAGCCACCTGGACGGATCCCGGTCACCACCAAGATGCTTCCCCGCTCCAAACGCGACACGGTCATCCGGCAGATTGCACGCGCAATCGAGGCGGGGGGCCGCGCGTTCGTAGTGTGTCCCGCGATTTCTGCGTCAGACGAGCTCGTGGGGGTGGACCGAACCGCGGCCGAGCTCCAGGCGGAATTCGGGAACGAACGGGTCGGGCGAATCCACGGGCAGCTTTCCGGCGAAGAGCGGCGGGAGCTGATGCGTGCGTTCTCGGACGGCGAGCTTCAGGTCTTGGTTGGAACCACCGTGCTCGAGGTCGGGGTCGATGTGCCTGCGGCCAACCTCATGGTGATCGAGCAGGCGGAGCGTTTTGGGATCGCGCAGCTTCATCAGCTCCGGGGGCGTGTGGGCAGGGCGGGTCAACGAAGCGCCTGCCTGCTCACGTTCGTCGAGCCGATCTCCGAGGAGGCCGAGTCGAGGCTCGAGGCACTTTGCGAGACCGACGACGGCTTTGTCTTAGCCGAACGCGACCTGGAGCTGAGAGGGCCCGGTCACCTTTTCGGGTACCGCCAATCGGGGGCGAGCGGGTTGCAGTTTGCGAGCTTGGCCCAGGACCAAACCCTGCTCGGGCGCGCCGGAGAGCTGGCCGATCGCATCATCGGGAACGATCCGAACCTGTCGGCGCCGGAACACGCGAGCGCGCGGGCGGCCGTGGAGCGCTGGGAGCGCAACGCGGCCGTTCGAGAAGACGCCGGCTGAGGGCGGATCACGATTGCTTCGCCGCCGTGCGGGCTTCTTGACGCGCCGCGGGGACCCAGGTAGTTCCGAACTATGCCGCTGGTCCACCACGCGCAGCGCGAAGTCACGCTCAAGGTCGTCTACTACGGCGTGGGGCTCGGGGGCAAAACCACCAACCTCGCGACCATCCACGCGCAGACTCGGCCCGACCGCCGCGGCAAGCTCGTGACGGTCAATACCGAAGCGGAGCGAACGCTTTTCCTCGACTTTTTGCCGCTTCAGCTCGGCAAGTTTCGCGGGTACGACGTGCGGCTTCATCTGATTTCAGTGCCTGGGCAAATCGCCCAGGACCCGACTCGACGAATGGTTCTCCGTAACGTCGACGGTGTGGTGCTGGTGGTCGACAGCCAAGCCGAGGCGATCGAGGGCAACAACTACGGGATCCGCAATCTCGACTATAACCTGAGGCAGCAAGGCATCGATCCGGACCGCATTCCCATGGTCGTCCAGTACAACAAGCGTGACCTCCAAGGCGTCCTCGATGTCGATGAGCTCGGCGAACGGCTCGGCGTTCCTGAGGGCATTCCGGAGCTCGTCGCAAGCGCGAAAGAGGGCTGGGGCGTGTTCGAAACCGTGAAGTCCATCGTTCGTGTGTGCATGCATCAGCTAGGCGATCCGAGCCTGCGCGAAGACGGCCGAGTCGAGTGCCTGCTCGAGGAACCGCGCGATCGGTTCTACCCAAGTGGTCCGGTCTCGATGATTCATGCCCTGGCGCCCGAACAGGAGCTCGATCTCGAAGACCTCGAGCTCGTCAGCAGCTAGAGGATGAAGGCAAGCGGCCCAGAGTCCGTCGCCGATCGCGTTCGGACTGTCGCGCCCACCATTGAAATGCTCCCGGTACGCACGCCCACGCTGCCACCGGCTACCCACACCAACACCTTTCTCATCGGTACCGGTGAGGCCGTTCTGATCGAGCCTGCGACGCCCTATCGCGAGGAGCAGGACCTGATGGTGCAGTGGGTTCAGTCGGCGCGGCTCGGCGGCGTCGAGCCCGTAGCCATCCTCGCCACCCATCATCATCCGGACCACGTCGGCGGCGCCATGGCGCTCCGGGAACGGCTGCAGCTCCCGCTTTGGGGCCACGCGATGACGGCGCAGCGGCTCGACGGCATCGTCGAAATCGACCGATTGATTCAGGACGGCGAGCGGATTGAGCTCGATGGCCCCACGCCGACCGCGCTGACTGCACTTCATACGCCGGGGCACGCGCCCGGCCATCTGTGTTTCATCGAAGAGGCGAGCAACATCATGATCGCCGGTGACATGGTCGCCTCAATCGGCACGATCATCGTCGAGCCCACAGACGGCGACATGCTCTTGTACATGGAGTCGCTTCGAAAGATGTCGACGCTCGAGCCCGCTGGACTGCTTCCCGCGCACGGAACGCTCATCGAACAGCCCGAGGCCGTTCTGAGCTTCTACATCGAGCACCGCCTGATGCGCGAGCGCACGGTCCTAAACGCGTTGGAGGCGCGCGGCAAGGCATCGCGGCCCAGGCACCTGGTGGCGAGCGCGTACGCCGACACCCCGAAGGCCCTGTGGCCCTTGGCCCTGCAGTCGATCGAAGCGCATTTGATCAAGCTCGAACGGGAAGGGCGCGTCTGGAAAGAGGGCGACCGCTGGGCGCCCGTTCCAGCGGGCAACTGACCTGTCGCTGGCGTGCCGGGGCGCGGAAAAAAAAA